>JAKFVP010000058.1 GCA_021732175.1 Bradyrhizobium sp. | reverse complement strand
GATGGCCGCCGTTGCGCCCGCGGCACCGGTGCCGCCGCAGCCGGCCGCCGCACCGTCCTCACGTCGCATCGACATGGATGAGGTCGCCGGGATCCTCAAGCGCGCCAAGACCCTGCTGGCGATGGGCGACATCTTCGCCGCGCGCCTGCTGCTCGAACGCGCCGCCGACGTCGAGGCGGAAGCCGCTTTGATGCTCGGCACCACCTACGACCCGGCGGTCGTGGGCAACCAGGACATGCGCAGCATCACGCCCGATCCGGCGATGGCGCAGCAGTGGTACCAGCGAGCGGCCGAACTCGGCTCCAGCGATGCGAGGCGCCGCCTGTCGCAACTCCAAAATTAACAGAAGGCGCAAACGCGGGCGGAAGAATTCCGCCCGCCAATAACCAGGCGCGAGACGGCAGCAGATGATGCGTCTCGCTTCAGCAATCACCCGAAACCAGACCCGACAGGGAACCAGCAGGGGATTTTAGATGCGACGTTTGTTTTCGATGGCACTCGTGGCCACGACAGTGATGTGCGGCGCGGCGGCCCGCGCGGCTGACGAGACCGAGTTCGATCCCGCGAAGGTCAGCGACAGTCTCAAGGCAATCTTTCAGTTCGGTTCAGTGCAGACCAAGCAGGCCCTGAATGCGAACACGGTGACCCTGATCTCGGGAACGATCGGCGGCACCTATGTACAGTTCGGCGCCGATCTGGCTTCCGTGCTCGACGATGGAAACAAGTTGCGCGTACTTCCAATCGTCGGGCGCGGTTCAGTCCAGAGCGTCGCCGATATCCTGTTCCTGCAGGGTGTCGATCTCGGCATCGTCCGTTCCGACACCCTCGACTATCTCGAGCGCAAGGGCTTCGCCAAGGACATCAAGAAGCAGTTCACCTATGTGACGAAGCTCTACAATGAAGAAATGCAGATGATCGCGACGAAGTCGATCGCCAGCATGAAGGACCTCAACGGCAAGCGCGTGTCCGTCGACCTGCCGAACGGCGGCACCTTCGTCACCGCGCTCACGGTGTTCGAGCGGCTCGGCATCAAGCCGCAGGTCTATTACATCGAGCAGCGCATCGCGATGGAGAAGCTGCAGAAGGGCGAACTCGACGCCGTCATCGTCACCGGCGGCAAGCCTTACAAGTCGGTCTCCAACTTCAAGAACGACGGCCGCTTCCATCTCGCCAGCGTCGAATGGGCCAAGCCGCTGCAGAACGACTATCTGCCGGCGACGCTGACCTCGAAGGACTATCCGAACCTGATCGCCGAGGGCCAGACGGTGGAGACGATCGCGGTGCCGGCGGTGCTGGCGGCCTATAACTGGGCGCCCAACACCGAGCGCTATCGCAAGCTCACCCAGTTCGTCGACGCGTTCTTCACCAAATTCCCGACGTTCCAGAACCCGCCCTTCCATCCGAAGTGGAAGGAAGTGTCGCTGTCGGCGCAGCTCGCCGACTGGACGCGCCTGCCCTACGCCGACCAGTGGCTGAAGTCGCACAATGTGGAAGCCGTGACGCGCAACCGCTTCGACGATTTCCTGAAGCAGACGCCGCAGGCTGGCGCGGCCGTCAAGACCGAAGGCGATCGCGAGGCGCTGTTCCGGCAATTCCAGCAGTGGGATGCCGAGCGCAACGCACGGGCGCAGGTCCGCCCGACCCCGGCGCAGGCGGCGAAGTAAGCCGCCGAATTCGCCGGCCGAGTATTGCAGGCGTGATCGCGGTCTCCGCGGTCACGCCTGATTTCATTTCAGCAGTTATTGATCGGCCGTCTCGACGCCGCGCTTCAGCGCCGCGCGGGCGGCCTCGCGATGTTCCGTGGTGATGTTGCCGGCGACCATGCGGATGGCAGTGGCGAGCACCGCGGCATCGTCGGTGAAGCCGAGGATGGGCAGCATGTCGGGCATGAAATCGAACGGCAGGATGAAATAGGCGAGCGCGCCGAGCAGCGCGACCTGGACATGGCGCGGCGTTTCGCGGTCGAAGGCGCAGTAATAGGCCGCGAGCAGATCCTCGGCGAAGGGCAGTTTCGCCACCACCTGCTTGAACTTGATCCAGAACCGCCGGCGCACGCTGTCGCGATCCTCGGCAAGCCTGTCGGCCGGCTCGAAGCCCACGCTGTGTTCGGACGTTGCCATCGCTCTCCCCTTCGCGCGGCGGATCGCCGCGGCCTGTATTGAGTTGGGGATGAAAATCCCGCGCGCAAGCCGGTAGGGAGCCCGCGCGAGCGGTCAGAACACGCCGAACTGGCGGGCAATGCCGTTCATCGCCTTGGCAAGCTCGATGTCGAGGCGGGTGACGCCGCCGGCGTCATGGGTCGCCAGCACCACTTCCACGGTCTTGTAGACGTTACGCCATTCGGGGTGATGATCGTTCTTCTCGGCGACCAGCGCAGCGCGCGACATGAAGCCGAAGGCCTCGTTGAAGTCCTTGAAGGTGAAGGTGCGCTCGATCGCCTCGCGGCCGGAAACTTCCTTCCAGCCGGCGAGTTCCGCCAATGCCGCCCTCCTCGCCTCCGCCGACAAACGCTCCACAGCCATGAGTGCCTCCCCTGTTTCACAGGAACTTTACCCTAACACCGACGTGGGGGCCTGCGATCCATGGCAAAATCTGGCACGGAGGGTGCAGCGGGCTGCAACGGACGTGCAATGGGTAACCATGACCGCGACGCGACGCGCGCCGGTAACAAAATCTTGCTAGGATTTGCGCCGTAACGGCGTTGATGCTCATGAAATTGCCTCTGAAACGATTGTTTGCGAGATCCATGACCGGCGGACCCGACCTCGTCGATTCCATCGCGCCTTCGGGCGCGCCGCGATTCCGGCGCGCGGCGCAGCGGCGCGCGGCGTTCGTCTCGCTCGCCGGCCTGATGGCCGTGCTCGGCATTGCCGCCGCCGCCTACTATTTCGCGATGCGCCCGGTGACCTTGAGGGTCGCGGTCGGTCCCGTCAGCAGCGACGACCTCAAGGTGGTGCAGACACTGGCGCAAGCCTTCAACAACCAGCGCAATTCCCAGATTCGTTTGCGCCCGGTGCCGACCGACGGCGCGGCGGCAAGCGCGCAGTTGCTCGGCGAAGGCAAGGCCGACCTTGCCATCGTCCGCGGCGACCTCGAAGTGCCCAAGAACGCGCAGGCCGTCGCGACGCTGCGCAAGAACGTCGCCGTGCTCTGGGTGCCGCCGCCGTCCAAGGTCAAGGGCAAGAAGGCGCCGCCAAAGATCACCAAGATCACGCAGCTCGCCGGGCGCCGCATCGGCGTGATCGGCCGTACCCAGGCCAACGTCAATCTGCTGAAGGTGATCCTCAAGCAATACGGCGTCGATCCGAACAAGGTCGAGATCGTCCAGTTCCCGGCCAACGAGGCAGCGGAGGCGATCCGCAGCCAGAAGGCCGACGCCTATATCGCGGCGGGGCCCGTCAACAGCAAGATCACCACCGACGCGATCCTGGCCTCCAGCCGCGACGGCGGCACGCCAACGATCCTGCCCATCGATCTCGCCGAGGCGATCGCGCAGAACAATCCGGCCTATGAATCCGCAGAAATTCCGGCCGGCTCGTTCGGCTCGGTGCCTGAGGAAGAGGTCAAGACCATCAGCTTTGCGCACCACATCGTCGCGCGCAAAGGCCTGTCGGAATCCACCGTTGCCGCCTTCACGCGGCAGCTGTTCTCGATCCGCCAGGCGCTGAAGAACGAATTTCCGCTCGCCGCCAAGATCGAGACTCCCGACACCGACAAGGACGCCACCATCCCCGCCCATCCCGGTGCGGCCGCCTTTGTCGACGGCGAGGAAAAGACCTTCCTCGACCGCTACAGCGATTTCATCTGGTGGGGGCTGATGCTGCTCTCGGCGATGGGTTCGGCCGGCGCCTGGTTTGCGAGCTACCTGAAGAAGGACGAGCGCAACAACAATTCCTCGCTGCGCGAGCGGCTGCTGGAGATGATCGCCGCCGCGCGCAAGAGCGATTCCACCGAGGAGCTTGACCAGTTGCAGGAAGAGGCAGACCAAATCCTGCGCGACACGCTGCAATGTTTCGAGCATGGCGCGATCGAGGAAGGCGCGCTGATCGCCTTCAACATCGCGCTGGAGCAATTCCACAATGCAGTGGCCGACCGCCGCACGCTGGTGATGAGCCTGCCGCAGCATTTGCAGCGCACCGCCCAGCTCCGCGCGACGGGGACGCTGTAACGCGCCGCAGCGTTATTGCCTCGTCACAGACTGATCCTATAGCCTTGCTCTGAACCCTCCTCGTCATTGCGAGGAGCCAACGGGTCCCGCGCATAGTGCGGCCCGATGACAGGCTACGCGACGAAGCAATGCAGCTTTCTTGTTTTCGCTAAGGAAGCTGGATTGCTTCGCGGAGCTTGTCATCGGGCCGGCCGGAGGCCGGACCCGTTGGCTCGCAATGACGGCTGAAGCGGCGAGGCCACCATGACCATCAAAATTTCCCGCCGGCGTTTTGTCTCTACCGCGAGCGCGGCGGCGCTCGGCAGCCTCGCGGCACCCTTTCTCAGCCGCGCCGCCGACCGGCCGCTGATGCCGCAGGGCGTACAGTCCGGCGATGTCAACACCGACAGCGCCATGGTGTGGTCGCGCGCCGACCGCCCTTCGCAAATGCTGGTCGAGGTCTCCACCACGGAATCCTTTGCCAACCTGCGCGCACTGCCGCCGATCGCGGCGCTGCCGGAGAGCGACTTCACCGCCAAAATGCTGCTGGAGAACCTCCCCGCGGGGCAAGACATCTTCTATCGCGTTAAATTCCGCGACCTCTCGCATCCCGACATCGCGAGCGAGCCGGTCGTCGGCCGCTTCCGCACTGCGCCGGCGGGCAAGCGTGACGTCAGCTTCGTCTGGGGCGGCGATGTCGCAGGGCAAGGCTGGGGCATCAATCCCGATGACGGCGGCATGGCGACCTTCGCCACGATGCGCAAACACAAGCCGGATTTCTTCCTGCATTCCGGCGACACCATCTATGCCGACGTGCCCCTGAAGCCCGAGGTGACGCTCGCCGACGGCAAGGTCTGGAAGAATCTGATCGTTCCCGAGAAGACCAGGGTCGCGGAGACGCTCGACGAGTTTCGCGCCGCGCACAAATACAATTTCCTCGACGACAATCTGCGCGCCTTCAACGCCGAAGTTCCTATCTTTGCGCAGTGGGACGACCATGAGGTCGTCAACAACTGGTCATCGTCAAAGGAACTGCCCGCGGCCTACAAGGTGCGCGACATCAACCTGCTTGCCGCGCGCGGCAAGCGCGCGTTCCACGAAATGTACCCGACGCGCGAGAGCCTCGCCGAGCCCGGCCGCATCTATTGCAACATCAATTACGGCCCGCATCTCGAGGTCTTCATCCTCGACGAGCGCAGCTATCGCGGGCCGAACGGGCCGAACCAGCAGAGCGAGTACGGACCCGGCGCATATTTCCTCGGCCCCGACCAGCTCAACTGGCTGAAGCGCGCGCTGCTCAATTCGCGCGCGACCTGGAAGGTGATTGCGTCAGACATGCCGCTGTCGATCCTCGTCTATGATGCGCCCGACAAGAAGGGCTCCGAAGCCGTAGCGCAAGGCGATGGTCCGCCGCGCGGCCGCGAACTGGAGATCGCCGACCTGCTGCGCTTCATCAAGACGGCAGGGATCGTCAACACGGTGTGGCTGACCGCGGATGTGCACTACACCGCCGCGCACTATTACAATCCCGACAAGGCGCAATTCCAGGAGTTCGAGCCGTTCTGGGAGTTCGTCTCCGGCCCGCTGCATGCCGGCACCTTCGGGCCCGGCCAGCTCGACAACACGTTCGGACCCGAACTGAAATTCGTGAAGGCGCCGCCGCCGGGACAGGCCAATCTGCCGCCGTCAGCGGGCCTGCAGTTCTTCGGCCATGTGGCGATCGAGGGCGCGAGCGGCCGGATGACCGTGACCTTGCGCGATCGTGCCGACACCGCGCTGTGGTCGACGACGCTCGATCCGAAGCCGGTGTAGCGCGCGCTAAACTAGCCGCGCCGCGCGCGCTGCCGCAGCGCGGCCAGCAGGAGATCGCTGGTGCACGGCTTCGGCAGCATCGGCGTGCCCTTCAACGCCGGCGGAAGACCGATCTCGCCGCTGTAGCCGGTGATGAAGACGAACGGAATCTGCATTGCATGCAGCCGTTCGGCCACGACAAAGCTCTTGCCGCCGGCAAGGCCGACATCGAGCAGCGCGAAGTCAGGCGCGCGTTCGTCGATCAATTGCAGCGCGCGGGCGACGTTGCCGGCCGTGCGCACCGTCTTGACGCCGAAGCCAAGCAGCGTGTCCTCGAAATCGAGCGCAATGATCGCATCGTCCTCGACGACAAGGACGTCGTTCGGCAATAGCGGCGTAACGGATTCCATGGTCCCGGGTCACGGTTGATCGATAACCCCCGGCAGATGCCCGGAGGGGGCCTGATCGCCGGCACCTCGACGGGAGCGCGCCGCCGGTTCCCTGATTGAAACCAACCACAGCTGCGTGTCCTCGTCTGTGCACTAGTGGACATAATTGCGGAACCCAATCGCCTATCGTGGCTTATCGGGCGGGAGGGAACTCATTGATGGAACTGCAAGGGAACCAAGCAGCAAACGTAGCGGACCGCCCATTCAACAACCTGTTGCGGCGGCTGAATTCGGCCGACTACGCGCTGCTTGCGCCTCATTTGAGTGCTGATGAGGCAAAGCCCGGCGACCTGCTCTACAACCCCGGCGACAACGTGCAGACCGTGCACTTTCCCTGCGGGCCGACGCTCGTCTCCTACCTGGTTCCGAACGAGGATGGGCGCGACGTCGAGACCATCCTGATCGGCCGCGAGGGCGCGGTCGGCGGCATCGTCAGCCACGGCTTTCTGCCGGCCTTTACGCGCATCATCGTGAAATTCGGTGGACCGGTGGTGCGGCTGAGCGTGACCAAGCTCGAGGCGGCGAAAGCCGGTTCGATCAGCCTGCGCAACATCTTTGCCCGCTACGCCGATTGCATGATGGCGCAGATGTTCCAGTCCACCGCGTGCAACGCCATTCATTCGATCGAGCAGCGCACGGCGAAATGGATCATTTCGGCGATGGAGCGCGCCGACGGCAACAACACCGTGCCCCTCACCCACGAACAGCTTGCCACCCTGCTCGGGGTCGGCCGCTCCTATGCCAGCCGGGTGATCCAGACCTTCAAGGCGCAGGGCGTGCTGGATACGCGCCGGGGAGCCATCCTGGTGCGCAACCCCGATGCCCTCCGTCTCCATGCCTGCCTGTGCAATGAAGCCGTCAAAACCCACTTTGAAGAGGTCCTAAGGGGGGTCTATCCGGACCCGGACAAGGACAATTGACGGGCGACCTGCCCGAAAATGAGCTAACCAAACCCCCGAAAGACCGTTGTTTTTTGCCGTTTTCTGAATATATTGCGCCGCAACGCACAAGGTTTGCCCGGTCGCAATGGCCGGGCTTCCTTTTTGGGGCCTAAGCCCCTCGAATTTCAAAGGTTTTGAGCGTCATTCGAAAGAAAGCGTCGCCGGATAGTCTGGCGGAATCGCGCCATCACCTTGCACGAGCTGACAAAGAAGCTGGACCCATGAACCTCCGCAACGTCGCCATCATCGCCCACGTCGACCACGGCAAGACCACCCTGGTCGACCGCCTGCTGCAGCAGTCCGGCACCTTCCGCGAGAACCAGAAGGTGGCCGAGCGCGCCATGGACTCCAACGATCTGGAGCGCGAGCGCGGCATCACCATCCTGGCCAAGGCCGCCTCGGTGCAGTGGAAGGATACCCGCATCAACATCGTCGACACGCCCGGCCACGCCGATTTCGGCGGTGAGGTCGAGCGCATCCTCAACATGGTCGATGGCGCGCTGGTGCTGGTGGACGCCGCCGAAGGCCCGCTGCCGCAGACCAAGTTCGTGGTGTCGAAGGCGCTCAAGGTCGGCCTGAAGCCGATCGTCGTCATCAACAAGGTCGACCGCCCCGACGCACGGCCGACCGAAGTGATCAACGAAGTGTTCGATCTCTTTGCCGCGCTCGACGCCAGCGAAGAGCAGCTCGACTTCCCCATTCTTTATGGTTCAGCGAAACAAGGCTGGATGGCGGAGAGCCCGGAAGGTCCGAAGGACAAGGGCATGCAGCCGCTGTTCGACCTGATCGAGCGCCATGTCGCGCCGCCGACCGTCGAGGAAGGGCCGTTCCGCATGATCGGCACCATCCTCGAAGCCAACCCCTATCTCGGCCGCATCATCACCGGCCGCATCACCTCGGGCTCGATCAAGCCGAACCAACAGGTGAAAGTGCTGAGCGCCGATGGCAAGGTGATCGAAACGGGACGCCTGACGAAAATCCTCGCCTTCCGCGGCATCGAGCGCACGCCGCTGGAGGAAGCCGAAGCGGGCGACATCGTCGCCATTGCCGGCCTGACCAAGGGGACCGTCGCCGATACCTTCTGCGATCCCTCTGTCGAAACGCCGCTGCCGGCGCAGCCGATCGATCCGCCGACCGTGTCGATGTCGTTCATCGTCAACAACTCGCCACTCGCCGGCACCGAAGGCGACAAGGTGACTTCGCGCATGATCCGCGACCGCCTCTTGCGTGAAGCGGAGGGCAATGTCGCGCTGCGCGTGGTGGAAGCCGCCGACAAGGACGCGATGGAAGTGTCCGGCCGCGGCGAATTGCAGCTCGCGATCCTGATCGAGACCATGCGCCGCGAGGGCTTCGAGCTCTCGGTATCGCGCCCGCGCGTCGTGTTCCAGAAGGACGAGGCCACCGGCCAGCTGCAGGAGCCGATCGAGGAAGTCGTGATCGACGTCGACGAGGAACATTCCGGCGTCGTCGTGCAGAAAATGAGCGAGCGCAAGGCCGAGATGATCGAGATGCGCCCCTCCGGCGGCAACCGCCTGCGGCTGGTGTTCTACGCGCCGACCCGCGGCCTGATCGGCTACCAGGGCGAACTGCTCACCGACACCCGCGGCACCGCGATCATGAACCGCCTGTTCCACGGCTACGCCAACTACAAGGGCGAGATCCAGGGCCGCCGCAACGGCGTGCTGATCTCCAACGACCAGGGCGATGCGGTGGCCTATGCCATGTTCAAGCTGGAAGACCGCGGCCCGATGATGATCGAGCCGGGCTGGAAGGTCTACAAGGGCATGATCGTCGGCGAGCACACCCGCGACAACGATCTCGAGATCAACGTGCTCAAGGGCAAGCAGCTCACCAATATCCGCACCACCTCGAAGGACGAAGCGGTGCGCCTGACGCCGCCGATCAAGATGACGCTGGAAAAGGCGCTGGCCTATATCGAGGACGACGAGCTGGTCGAGGTCACCCCGAAGTCGATCCGCCTGCGCAAGAAGTTCCTCGACGCCAACGACCGCAAGCGCGCGGAAAAGGCCAAGGAAGCGGTGGCGTAAGCCGCACCGCGACCTGTCATGCCCCGCCACCGGGTCGGCGCGAATGCGCCGCCCGATGACAAGCTCCAGCGGGGCATCCAGTACGCCGCGGCTTATCGGCTCAATCACAACCGTCTCTGGAATACTGGGTCACCCGCCTACGCGGGCGACGACAGCATTTGCGTGGCTTCTGGCACGGCTACGAACGTGCTAGAGCCCCCACATGAATTCCCTCCCCTCCACTGTCGACGTTGCCATCATTGGCGCGGGCGCTGCGGGCCTTGGCGCGGCCAATGCGCTGAAGGATTCCGGCCTCTCGGCGATCGTTCTGGAGGCGCGCGAGCGCGTCGGCGGGCGGGCGCACACCATCCAGGCCGCGCCTGACGTGGTATTCGACGTCGGCTGCGGCTGGCTGCATTCGGCGAACGAAAACTCATTCGTCCCGATTGCGGAAAGACTCGGCTTCGAGATCAACAGGGATTTGCCGCCCTGGCGCGAGCGCGCCTATGGCAAGGCATTCCCGCAGGAAGACCGCAACGATTTCATTCGCGCACTCGACGAATTCTACGACCGCGCGGAAGCCGCTGCCGAGAGAGCCCGGCGTGACGGACGCGACGAGCCGGCCAAGCTTTGCCTCGAGCCCGGCAACCGCTGGAATCCGATGATCGATGCGATCTCGACCTATATCAACGGTGCCGAGCTCGACCGCGTGTCACTGCTCGACATGGACGCCTATGAAGACACCAACCTCAACTGGCGCGTCCGCCGCGGCTATGGCGCGCTGATCGCGGCCTATGGCGCGTCCTGTCCGATTGCGCTGAACTGCGCGGTGACGCTGATCGATCATTCGGCCAAGCAGGTGCGCATCGAGACCACACTCGGCACGCTGACCGCCGGCAGGGTGATCGTGACCGTGCCGACCAACCTGATCGCGGATGAAGCGATCCGTTTTCATCCCGCACTGCCTGCCAAGGTCGATGCCGCGCGCGGCCTGCCGCTTGGATTGGCCGACAAGGTCACCATCGCGCTCGCCGAACCCGAAGCGCTGCCGAAGGAAGGCAACCTCCGCGCCGCCACCATGCGCACCGAGATGGGCACCTACCATTTGCGCCCGTTTGGCCAGCCCTGCATCGAAGGTTTTTTCGGCGGCCGTTTCGCCCGCAAGCTCGAAGATTCCGGCGCCGGCGCCATCTGCGCCGCGGCTATCGACGAGATCGTCGGCCTGCTCGGCAACGATTTCCGAAGCAAGCTGAAGCCGCTCGCGCAGTCGCGCTGGGCGCATGATCCCTGGGCGCGCGGGTCCTATTCGCACGCACTGCCCGGCCATGCGGGTGATCGTGCCGCGCTCGCCGCGCCGATCGATGGGCGGCTGTTCTTTGCGGGTGAGGCGACGTCGCCGAACTTTTTTTCGACGGCCCATGGCGCGCGGGACAGCGGCGAGCGGGCGGCGAAGGAAGTTTTGCAGACGTTCGCGAAAGCCTGACCCCGTCATTGCGAGGAGCAAAGCGACGAAGCAATCCAGCTTTCTTGTCGCGGCGAAGCAAGCTGGATTGCTTCGCTTCGCTCGCAATGACGGCCGAGAGAACCGCTTACTCGATCACCCTCGCCCGCATGTCCGCATCGGCCACGAAGCATTCGTCGTACTTGCCGAAGATGCGATAGCGGTTGCGGGCGATGAGATTATAGACGGCGTTGCTCAGCGGCTTGGGCACGGCGAACAATAGCTTCGTCCATTGCCAGCCCGGAAGGCTACTCAGCACTGTCAGTGCGGCGTCGGATTTGAAGTGCGCGACGCCGCCGTGGATCACGGCGTTGGTGTCGGGATCGGCGGGGTCGATGCCGAAGGCCTGCGCGAGGCGCGTGCCGTAGGGGGACTGGATCGCGGTGAAGCGAAAGCGCCGATCTGCATCGCGCGCGGCGACGAAGCGGACCCAGCGCGAGCAGAAGATGCAGACGCCGTCGTAGAGGATCACGTCGTCGTCGGGCCAGGTGGTCATCGGTTGTCCAGTATCAGCAGCGAGACCAGCATCAGCACGATGGCGGGGCCGGTCTTCACCAGCGCGCCGAGCGGCTCGATCCAGAGATCGGGCGTGAGAATGGCGGCGCCCGCCATGTAGCCGAGCGAGGCCACAATCCCGGCGACGAGGCCGAAGGCGCAGGTGTGGCGGAACGCGATCAGTATGCCGATCGACATGTCCATCAGGCTGGTGGCGATGGTGATGGGATCGACCAGCGCGGGCGGGAATTTGTGGGCGCGGAGGATGCTCGCAGCGGCGTCATAGGAGATCACCAGCGCGATGAAGCCCGACACCAGCCAGAACAGCACGAGGCTTGCGATGACGAGCGCCTTGACCAGGAACAGCCGCGCGAACCATTTGTCCTGGATGGTGGCGGCGCGGCCCGCCATCTGCTCGATCGTCTGCGGCACGATGCTGGTCGCGGCGATCCAGCCAAGGGGATCGCCGGTGACGCCGCGGCGCAATTCCGTGATTGCCGTTGTGCGCATCGGCGGCATCCAGCCGAGCCAGTTTGCGAGATCGCCAAGTTTTGCGCCGAGGTCGAGCAGGAAACCGGGGAGCCTGATGCGCGGCCACCCCGCGGTGCCGAAGCCGTGGCGGAATTGCTTGATCACGCCGCCGAGCGACACAGGCTCTCGTTGCATCAGGTCCCATGTCACGGCGCTGGCCTCGCCGATATCGCGTTCGGCGAGCCAGGCGATGGTGGCAGCGATGTCTTCGGCCGCCACCGGCTGGAACGGCGTTGCCGCCTCGCGGGCGGGAAGGTCGAATGGCAATGCCGCCAGCGCGCGCAGCATCGCGCTGCCGCCGAAAGCTGCGGGCGCCACCACAAAGCCCGGATGCAGGATGGCGTAGGAAACGCCGGCCGCAGCGATCAGCCGCTCGGCTTCACGCTTGGTCGTGGCAAAGGCAGTGCGGTCAGTCTCGGCCGTGCCGGGGATCGAGATGTGCACAAAGCGGATGACGCGGCCACTGTCACGGATCGCCTGCAGCAGACGCGCGACGAAATCGCGATGCACGGCATTGGTGTCGCTGCCGGGGCCGTCCTGCAGTACACCGAGGCAGTTGACGACGAGGTCAATGGCGCGCTCGCGCAGCAGGCTGGCCAGCGCCGGCACGTCCATCGACATAACAGGCAATTCGAGATCGAGCGGGCCTTGTTGCGAGGCGGGAAATTTTCGGGCGACGCCGACGACCTCAAATCCCCGCGCGCGCAAATCGTCTGTGACGAAGCGGCCGATCAGGCCGGAAGCGCCGAGCACCAATATCTTGCTGGTCGCACCCATCGAACTTCCTAGAACGGTTTTGCGATCATCAGCCAGAGAATCGCCATGACCGAGCCGAAGCCGGGAATGCCGAACAGGAACCAGCGGCGGAACAGCGTGAAGTAGCGGGGCGGCAACGGCACGCCGCTCGCAGCCGCGACGCTCGCAAGGTCGCGCATCTCGACCTGCATGAAAATCACCGGCACCCAGAATGCGCCAGCAATCGCATAAAGCAGCAGCGAGGTCAGCAGCCAGCCCTCGGTGATCGCCGTCGATGACATCCACATCAAGAGGCCGCCGGTGACGGGCTGCAAGGTCACCGCCGACAGCGTGAAGATGAAGTCGGCGATGACGACGACTTCCGCCGTCTTCGCGATGAAGGCGGCGTCGCGGCTGCGATGCGCCATCAGCATGAAGAAGGCGATGCCGGTGCCGGTGCCGAGGATGACGACGGCGCCGAGCACATGCAGATATTCGATGAAGAGATAGAGCATCAGCGTTTTCCGCTCCGTCCGACACGACCGAACTGCAGCGCGCGATCGAGTTCGGGGCCTGCAAGCTTCACGCCGCCTTCGCTCTCCGCCAGCCAGTGCCCTTCGCCGCCCCAGGCGGGAAGCGCAACAAAGTTCACCTTGCTGCCGCCGCTACGGAAGGCATCAGCCAACTCCTTCGAGAAGGCCGGCGAGAAATAGCTGTCATTGGCCGCGACCAGCCAAGTCACGCGAACGCGCGAACCCTTGCCGAATTCTGTGGCGGCAGCCTTCAGCGTATGCGGCGCACAGACCTGATTCGGGAAGTCATTGGCGCGCCCGCCACGCCCGGCGGCAAAGACAATGATGGCCGAGACATCGGCCTGCCCAGCCAGCGCCAGCGCGCCCCAGCCACCGGCCGAATGGCCGACGATGACGACGCCGGCCGGTTTGATGAAGGGCTGCCGGCGCATGAAATCAGCGGCAGCCGTGATCTCCTCGGCGGTGGCACGGCCTGAGCGCGCATAATCCGCCTCGTCACAGCCGCCCTGGTCCTCCAGATATTTGCCGCCGGTGGCGCCGTGGCCGGGCCGCTCCGGCACCAGCACGGCAAAACCGCGCGCCACCAGGAAGCTTGCGAGTGCGCGATATTCCGGCTGCGGCATTTGCGCCCGGCGCAGCAGGTTCTGCGTTGTCGCATGCGCGATCACGGCGAGTTGAAAAGGCCCCTCGCCAAGGGGACGAAACAGCAGCGCATGCGACCTAACGTCCGGCAGCGGCGTCGGCACCAGCCATTGCTGCATGCGCCCGGGCGCGCCCTCATCGCCGACGGCGCCGAATCCGGCCTGCGCAAACGCCGCATGCGGCGCGAGGGCCGCAAGCAGCATCAGCAATAACAGCGATTTGACCGTGCGCATGACGCTGCCGGAAGGGGCGGGAAATCCGCCAGCAGAATACCGATAACGAATCACTTTGCAGGGATTTTCCGCAGCTCCCACTTCCGCATCAGCCGACGCGAGGCCCGCCTGATCACTGAGACATCAGCGAAATGCCGATTAGGTCAGCGATCTGTCCTCTTTCGGCACATGGTTAACAAAGGACTGATGCAGAAAGTCCACAGGTTAACCGATAATTAACGATAGACCTTGAAGCCGGGGCGGCGACTTGCTTTGATCGGGACATGAGCACAACCCTGATCGAGGTTCGACCGGCCAAGGCTGCGGATGCCACCGCGGTGGCGGGCACGCATGACGAAGCCTGGCGCTCGGCCTATCAGGGCATCATCCCCGGCGCCGAGTTGGAGAAGCTGATCAACCGCCGCGGCCCGCATTGGTGGGATAGCGCGATCCGCAAGGGCAGCCGCGTCAGCGTGCTGGTGTTCGGCGACAAGGTTGCCGGCTACGCCAATTACGGCCGCAATCGCGCCCGCAGCCTGCATTTCGACGGCGAGATCTACGAGCTCTATTTGCGTCCGGAATTCCAGGGCCTCGGCTTCGGCCGCCGACTGTTCAACGCCGCGCGGCGCGACCTCGTGCAGAGCGGCCTGAAGAGCATGGTGATCTGGGCGCTGTCCGACAACGAGCCGGCGACCGAATTCTATCGCGCGCTGGGCGGCCGCATGGTGGCCCGCTCGTCGGAGAAGTTCGGGCCGAAGTCGCTCGACAAGGTCGCGTTCGCCTGGACGAACTAAGTCCCTAATTCAGGCTTTCCCAGCTTTCGCTGCCGGTCTAAACGGGCCTTTACACGCGCTCGCCGCGTGTCACCGTTATCCTGCCTCAGCGGAGCCAGCCCATGCGCATCGACGCCATCTCGATCGGAAAGAATCCGCCGCACGACGTCAATGTCATCATTGAGGTCCCGGTCGGCGGCGAGCCGATCAAATACGAGATGGACAAGGAAGCCGGCACGCTGGTGGTCGACCGCTTCCTCTATACGCCGATGCGCTATCCCGGCAATTACGGCTTCATCCCGCACACGCTGTCCGGCGACGGCGACCCTTGCGACGTGCTGATCGTCAACACCCGCGCCATCGTGCCGGGTGCCGTGATCAGCGTGCGCCCGGTCGGCGTGCTCCTGATGGAGGACGAAGCCGGCGGCGACGAGAAGATCATCGCGGTGCCGTCATCGAAACTGACGCAGCGCTACGACAAGGTGAAGAACTACAGCGACCTGCCCGAGATCACGCTGCAGCAGATCCAGCATTTCTTCGAGCACTACAAGGATCTCGAAAAGGGCAAGTGGGTGAAGGTGCTGAAGTGGGGCGATGTCGCGGAAGCGCAAGCGCTGATCATGGAAGGCATCGAGCGGGCGAAGAAGAAGTAGCCGCTGCGTCCCAATTGCCGTCATTGCGAGCGAAGCGAAGCAATCCAGCTTTGCCGCAACAAGAAAGCTGGATTGCTTCGTCGCGGAGCCTGTCATCGGGCGGTGCTTCGCACCGACCCGTTGGCTCCTCGCAATGACGGAGCGACAGCAGGGAGCACCTCATGCGACGCCTCGTCAGGATCATCCGCAACGTCCTGCTTGCGCTGATCGCCGCCATCATCGCGGTCGCAGCCGTCCTCGCCTTCAATGTCTTCAGCCAGCGCTCGCGGCAGCTCCAGGTCGCGGCCGTTCCGAAGGCGCACGTGGATACCCAAGCCGCGGCCGCGCGCCTTGCGGAAGCGATCCGCTTCCGCACCATCTCTTCCTACGAAAAGCCCGATCAGCATGCGGAGGCGCTGCGCGGCATGCAGGCGCATCTCGAAAAAAGCTTTCCGGCGTTTCATGCTGCGGCGAAGCGCGAAATCGTCGGCGATTACAGCCTGCTCTACACCTGGGAAGGTTCGGACCCGAAGGCGCAGCCGATCGCGCTGCTCGCACATCAGGACGTCGTGCCGGTGGCACCCGGCACCGACAAGGACTGGCAGCAACCGCCCTGGGACGGCGTGATATCAGACGGCTTCATCTGGGGCCGCGGCTCCTGGGACGACAAGGGCAACCTCTATTCCATGCTGGAGGCGGCCGAGCTGCTGGTGAAGGCCGGCTTCAAGCCGAAGCGCACCATCTATTTCGCCTTCGGCCATGACGAGGAGACCGCGGGCACCCGTGGCGCCAAGAACATCGCAGCGTTGTTCGCCTCACGCGGCGTCAAGCTCGACTTCGTGATCGATGAGGGCCTGCTGATCACCGACGGCCTGGTCAAGGGCCTCGACAAGCCGGCCGCGCTGATCGGCCTTGCCGAGAAGGGCTACACGACGCTGGTGCTGCATGCCGAGGCAACGCCGGGCCATTCCTCGATGCCGCCGCGCGACACCGCGATCGGCATGATGGCGGCGGCGCTGGCGCGGCTGGAAGACAATAAATTGCCGCTGCAGATTCGCGGCACGGTCGCGGAAATGTTCGCAACGCTGGCTCCGGAGATGAACGGCGTCAGCCGCGTCGCGCTGTCCAATCTCTGGCTGTTCAAGCCGCTGCTGTTGCGCGAATTCGCCAAGAGCGGACCGACGGAAGCGACCGTCCGCACCACGACGGCGCTGACCATCTTCAGTGCCGGCGACAAGGACAATGTGCTGCCCGGCCATGCCGAGGCCACCGTCAATTTCCGCCTGATCCCGGGGGATACCGAGGCCAGCGTCACCGGGCATGTCCGCGACACCATCAGGAACGATCGCATCAGCATCAAGCCGTTCCCCGGCAATACCGATCCGCCTCCGGTGACAGGCACGGCGAGCCCGTCCTATCAGATGCTCAACAAGACCATCCGCGAGATCTTTCCCGACGTGATCGTCGCGCCCGGCCTGATGGTCGCAGCGACCGACTCGCGCCACTATGTCGGCGTCACCGACAAGATCTTCCGCTTCTCGCCGGTGCGCGCCAATGGCGAGGACCTGAAGCGCTTCCACGGCACCAACGAGCGGTTGTCCGTCGAGGGCTATGCCGACATGATCCGCTTCTATCGCCGGCTGCTGGAGAATTCGGCGGGGTAGCGACAGCCCTTCTTCACCTCGCCCCGCTTGCGGGGAGAGGCATAGGCCGCCTTCGGCGGCCGTCCAGCAAGAACGCCGAAGCATTCGCTTCGGCTGCGTCGCATCGTCAGATGCGATCCGGGTGAGGGGGTACAGGTCTATCGAAAGAGCAACATCGCGGAGAGAGCCCCTCACCCCAACCCTCTCCCCGCAAGAGCGGGGCGAGGGAGAAGCAAGATCACACCCCCGGCGCCGGCAGCTTGTGGATCGCGCAGGCGGCGCGCAGCGTGTTCACCAGAAGGCACGCCACCGTCATCTGGCCGACGCCGCCGGGCACTGGCGTGATCGCGCCCGCGACACCGAGCGCTTCCTGGAAGGCGACATCGCCGACCAGCTTCGTCTTGCCTTCCGCGGTCGGGATGCGGTTGATGCCGACATCGATCACGGTTGAGCCCGGCTTCAGCCAGCTGCCGCGCACCATCTCGGGCTTGCCGACGGCGGCATAGACGAGATCGGCCTGGGCACAGAGTTTCGGCAGATCGCGCGAGCGCGAATGCGCGATGGTCACTGTGGCGTTTTCATTCAAAAGCAATTGCACCAGCGGGCGGCCGACCAGGTTGGAACGGCCGATCACGATCGCATTCATGCCTTCGAGCGAAGAATGCACGCTTTTGGTCAGGATGATGCAGCCGAGCGGCGTGCAGGGCGACAGCGCGGCGAAACCGCCGGCGAGCCGCCCGGCATTGGCCGGGTGCAGGCCGTCGACATCCTTGGCGGGATCGATGGCGTTGATGACGGTTTCGGTGTGCAGATGTTTCGGCAGCGGCAGCTGCACGAGGATGCCATGCACGGCGGGGTCGCGATTGAGCTTGGCGATCAGCGTCAGCAGATCGGCCTGCGCCACATCCGCCGGCAGCTTGTGCTCGAAGGAAGCCATACCCGCGGCTTGCGTCTGCGTATGCTTGCTGCGGACATAGACTTCGCTGGCGGGATCGTTGCCGACCAGCACCACCGCGAGCCCCGGGGTGAGCCCGTTCTCGCGTTTCACCCGCGCGACCTCTTCGGCGACGCGGGCGCGAAGGTCGGCAGCAATGGCTTTTCCATCGATGATGCGGGCGGTCATCTCAATCCTTCTGGTCGGTCTTTGGGGCAGTCAGCGCACGCAACATATCGCCAAGCACTTTGGGGTCACCATCGACGGCGACCTGCTTCAGGCGTGAGGTTGCGCCGGACAAAATCTTCACGCTGGCCTTGGGTACGCGCAGCGCGCCGGCCAGCAATTCCGTCACCGCCTTGTTGGCGGCACCGCCATCGGCGATGGCGCGGACGCGTACCTTCACGACAGAGCGGCCGTTCGCCAGCGTTTCGATACCGTCGATGTCGTCACGGCCGCCGCGCGGGGTGACGCGCAGGGCAATGCTGATGCCGTCGCTGGAGTAGCGCCAGGGATCAGCCAATGCCTGCTCAGATCACGTTGGGATAGATGTAGTAGGTGATCACCCGCTGGATGAACATGATGATCAGGATCACGATGATCGGCGAGATATCGAGCCCGCCGAACGCCGGGATGAAGGAGCGAATCGGCCGCAGTACCGGCTCCGTGATCCGGTAGAGGAACTCGGAGACCGCCGCGACGAACTGGTTGCGGGTGTTCACGACGTTGAAGGCGATCAGCCAGGACAGGATGGCCGAGGCGATCAGCAGCCAGACGTAGAGGTCGAGGATGATCAGGACGATGTCGAGAACAGCGCGCATGGCGGAAGGGGCTCTCAGGATGTGATGGAGAGCTAAATATCGGTTCGTACCCCCGCAAACAAGGGAAGTTCCGGTCAAAATAATGCGGAAAACCGCGGATTTACCGTTCTTGACTTGGTATCGCGTCGGAAGGTAAATGGCGCCGATTGTCGGCTGTCCCCTCGGGGGGGCCGCGACGGGGCCATAGCTCAGCTGGGAGAGCGCGTCGTTCGCAATGACGAGGTCGGCGGTTCGATCCCGCCTGGCTCCACCAGCCTTCGCTGGCTTCGCCAGCTTCGGCTCGGCAAGCCCTATCGTAGCGAAGGCTGCCGCGGCGTAGCCCGAAGGGCGAAGCCGGGCTTGGCAAATCCCTCCTAATTCCCTCTGGTCGTTTCGATGTATGCTTCCCTGGAGGGGGGACCATCATGAAATACGTCTACATCCTCGAAAGTCTCGATTCCCAACACTTCTACGTAGGTATCACGGACGACTTGCGTGCGCGACTAGCCAAGCACAACGCCGGCGAAGTCCCACATACTTCCAAGTACGGGCCGTGGCGGATCAAGACTTACGTCGCCTTCAGCAACGAACCGCAAGCCATCGCATTCGAGAAATACCTGAAAACAGCATCAGGCCGCGCCTTCGCAAAAAAGCGTCTCTGACTTGCCGCGCCGAAGCCTGCAGGGCGTAGGCGGGCCTCGGCAGCCCATTGTCTCGCCGCCAGACCCCTCCCCCTCACTTCCCCGTAAACCTTGGCGGCCGCTTCTCCATGAAACTCGCCACGCCCTCGCGGAAATCGCTGCCGCGCAGCGCGATCATCATTTCCCGGTTGGCTTCGATCGTTGCCTCCGCCAGCGTCTGGAACGGCACGTCGTAGAGCTGGCGCTTGATCACGGATATCGCGCTGGGCGAGACGAAATCGGCGAGATCCCGCGCATAGGCATAGGTTTGTTCGGCGAGTTCTTCCGGCCGATAGAGCCGGTTGACGAGGCCAATGCGCAGCGCCTCGTCGCTGGTGACGCGCCGTGCCGACATCAGAAGGTCCAGTGCGTTGGCGTGGCCGACAATGCGCGGCAGCATCCAGCTGATGCCGTGCTCGGCAATCAGCCCGCGGCGCGCGAACGCCGTCGTGAAAACCGTGTTGTCGGCGGCAAAGCGCAGATCGCAATACAGCGCATGTACGAGGCCGATGCCCGCGGTGGCGCCATTGAGCATGCCGATCACAGGCTTGCCGATCGACGGATAATAACCGTAGCGCGTCTGCCAGTCCGGCCCCCGGTTCATGTCGAACGGCGGCAGCGTCGCGGCGCGCCTGATATCGTCGGGGTCCAGCGTCTTCAACGCGTCCATGTCGGCGCCGGCGCAGAAGGCGCGGCCCGCACCGGTCAGCACGATCACCCGCACATTGTCGTCGGCCGCCGCCGTCTCCATGGCGTGGCGCACGTCGCGCTCCATGATCGGCGTCCACGCATTCATGCGATCGGGCCGGTTCAGCGTGATGGTCGCGATCTTGTCCTTGGCTTCGTACAGAATGTGCTGATAGCTCATGTCGTCTCCCTTGCCCGCCGCTTCTTGCCGGCGATGCTTTCTCGTTGATCTCAGGCTTGCCTCGCGCGCGACCCCTTCGGCCGCGCCAGATAGTCTTTCGTCTCCGGCCGCTCGATCAGCCAGCCGGTCCAGCGCTTGAACACCTTTGCCATCCGCGCCGGCTCGACGCCGAGCTGCGCCATCGCAACGCCGCCATTGACGGATTCGCGGTACTCCGCGATCAGCCCGTCGCGCACGATGAAGCGGCTCATGCCGTCGATCACGACGCGCTGGCCCTTGAATTGCGGGATGGTGGACGTGAAGCTCGACAGCGACCAGGCATAGCCCATGCTGCCGTCAAAGACGGGATCGAACATTTCCCAGCGATAGTCTGACGCATCGCGGTGAAACAGGTCGGTCATCATGTGCGCGATGTCGGCGCGGCCCTGGTGCGGGCCGTAGATGTAATCGTAATAGATACCGTCTTCGGCGAAATGCCGCGCGAAGCGCGCGCCGTCGCCGCTCTCTGCAGAGTGCGTGAAATCGCCAAGCAATCTTGCGAATTCCTCACGCGTCATGTCGCCTCCCGCTTCTTGTTGGGAGCGACACTAGCACAGCTATGGATGATGCAAGCCGCCTCCGCCTTCGCTTCCAGCGAGCTTCGGCGCGACAAGCCGCGGCGGATATTTTGCGTCGCGGATTATTCCGCGGCCTGCGCCGGGATCAGCAGGGATTTGCGCGCCAGCCAGCCATCGATGAACTGCTTGAGCCAGGCGCGCTCGGCGAAATCATACACCGCGCGATCGGCAAAATGCTGATGCCGCGCCCTTGCGCCGGGCGAGGCCATGTTGTCGTAGCCGCGCGTGGTCCAGCAATGCATCATCGCGTAGGTGACGTCGGGATGGAACTGGAAGCCGAAGGCGTTGCCGCTGCGAAACGCCTGCACCGGAAAGTCGTCGCCTTCCGCGAGCAGCTCGGCGCCATCAGGCAGATCGAAGCCCTCCCGGTGCCAGTGATAGACGTGATCGGGCCAGTCCGGGCACGCGGCTTCGCCGGCCACGGTCGGGCGGATCGGATAATAGCCGATTTGCGTGACGCCTTGCGGATGCGGCGCGACCTTGGCACCGAGTTGTTTGGCGAGCATCTGAGCACCGAGGCAGATACCGAGGAACGGCCGCTGCTCGCGCAGCGCAATCTCGATCCAGTCGATCTCGCGGCGGACATACTCGTCAGAATCGTTGGCGCTCATCGGACCGCCGAAGAACACGGCGCCGGCATGCTCATCGAGCGTTTCCGGCAGGGCATCGCCAAAACGCGGACGTCGGATGTCGAGCGTGTGGCCGAGCGCGCGCAGCGCATTGCCGACGCGGCCGGGCGTGGAGGTCTCCTGATGCAGGACGATCAGAACCGGAAGCAGCGCGTCTGCGGCCGGCTCGACGGCGCGCGTCCCTCGCCCCGGAAAGGGCAGGACGTTCGTGCTCGTCATGGTCGGCCGAAAAGACATGTTCCTTGCTTCTGACAGCTCAGGGGAAATCGTAACTGAGTGCCCGTTAATGGGAGGTGAGTTCGGTCACACTTGGAAAAAACCAAGCAAATCACGGGCCATTTATATGGGAGGGACCGCCGGTCACCCGCCCTTGGGCCGCTTTGGGCCGGATTCAGCGGTTTCGGAGCTGGAATCCGCCGACCGCCGCCAGGATGAAGGAGCGGGGGAAAAACCGCAGCAGGAAGGGCACCAGCTTGATGAGCAGCCCGGGCAGCACTGCCCGTTTGTTGGCCATCAGGCCTTCATAGCCCTGCCGCGCCACCTCGGCCGCCGAGACGTTGAGGATCGCCGAATCGAAGCCGGGTGTGAACCCTGCCCGGTCCTGAAACTCGGTGAGGACGGGCCCGGGGCACACCACGGTGACCCGCACCCCCTGCGGCGCGAGCTCGCGGCGCATCGCCTCGCTGAAGGAAAGCACATAGGCCTTGGAAGCGTAGTAGACCGCCATGCCCGGCCCCGGCAGGAAGCCTGCGATCGAGCCGATGTTGAGAATGCCGCCGCGGTTGCGAATGAGCTGCTCGGTGAAGCGCAGCGTCAGATCGGTCAGCACCCGGATGTTGACCGTGATCATGCCGAGCTGGTCGTTGCGGTCGCGCTTGAAAGTGCGACCGAACACGCCGTAGCCGGCGTTGTTGACGAGATATTCGAGTTCCACGCCGGCGGCTGCCAGCGCGGCTTCGAGCTTGTCGCAGGCGTCGGGCTGATCGAGATCGCAGGGAATGACGATCGGCTGCGCGCCGCCCGCGGCGACGATCTCGGAGGCAAGCTGCTTGAGACGCTCCTCGCGCCGGGCGGTCAGCACCACGCGATGGCCCTTCGCGGCGAAAATGCGAGCAAGCTCGCTGCCGATACCCGCCGAAGCCCCCGTAATCAGCGTTACACGATCGCCCACAATCCAAACTCTTATTGAATATCCGCGAAAACGCCGCGTTGCGCGGCGCGACAAGACCATAGGCTAAAAGGGCGAGCAAGCCGTTCGCCGCATGGCGGCACCGGAAATGCTGCGCGGGACGCATTGAAAGCGCAATCTTAGCAGCCGGGCGCGCCGGCCGCCCAAGTTAAATTTTGGTCATGTAGCCAGGAGCCGCCGGGGAATAAATCGCCCGGCGCATCACACGGCTGCGCCGGCACTATCCTTGTCGCCTTTGGCACGCGCTGCCTGGCGCTCCTGCACCTGGTGCTTGAGGTCGATGCGGTCGCGGCCGGAAATAGCGAGCAGGTCGGCGGCGCGCCACAGCACATTGTCCTCGAACTCGGTGACCTTGCCGTCGGCGAACACCATCTCCCACATCATCTCGACAATGCGCTTGCGGCCGGCCTCGTCCACCTCGCGCATGATCACGCTGGTGAAGCGATAGAGGTCGACCGCATCGCTCTCGGCGCGGGTGGCTGATGCGATCAACTGATCGGCCGTGCCGGGATCCAGCTTGAAGCTGGTCTCGATCAGGCTGTGCAGCTTGCGCTTCTCGATCGCGGTCGGCTGGCCGTCGAGCGAGACGATGTGGATCAGCAGCGCCGTTGCGGCGAGCCGGTAATCGGTCTCGTCGAAGACGCGCTGTTCGATGTCGGGAGAAACGATATCGCTGATGAATTGGCGAAGTCCGTCGAGCATCATTCTCTCTGTCGAAAACGGTGAGTGTGTCCGGGCAATATATGGGCCGGAAAATGTGGGCGCGCAATCCGTGGAATGCGGCGAAAGGGCATTACGTTTAGGCAATCTGACGGCGCCGTCATTGCGAGCGAAGCGAAGCAATCCCGCTTCCTTCGCGCGAAAACAAAGCTGGATTGCTTCGTCGCTTCGCTCCTCGCAATGACGGGGTGAGAGGCGCTTCAGCCGCTCACGGTATCTCGTACACCACCATCTTGTCGGCGATGCCGCGCAGGGCCGCTTCCTTCTGGATCGGCCGGATCGACCTGTTCTCCAGGAGGGAGGCCACCCCTGGCGACTCGATGACCGGCGCGGTGATGTGCATTTCCTGGGCCGTCGACAGGCTCTGCACGCGCGCGGCGATGTTGACGGTCTGGCCGAAATAGTCCTGCCGCTCGTTCAGCATCACCGCAAGGCAGGGGCCTTCATGGATGCCGATCTTGACGATCAGATCCTCCTTGCCGCGCTCGCGATTGAGCTGCTTCATCGCCTCGCGCATGCGCAGGCCTGCGACGATGGCGTGCTCGGGGCGAATGAACGTCGCCATCACAGCATCGCCGATGGTCTTGACCACCGCGCCCTTTTCGGCCGCGATGATTTCGAGCAGCGCATGGAAATGCGCGCGTACCAGATCGAAGGCGGCGAGATCGCCGACGCGCTCGTAAAGTGCCGTCGAACCCTTGAGGTCCGTGAACAGGAAGGTCAGCGAGGTGATCTTCAGGCGCTGGTCGGCGTTGAGGTTGTCCGCCTTGAATACGTCGCGGAAGGTCTGGTTGGACAGCATCCGCTTGGCGGTCAGGATCGGCTTTCGCTTGCCGAGCAACTCGTGAAGCGTGTCGTTGGCGACCCAGACCGAGGGTAGCACGCGGTGGTCCGTTTGATTTTCCAGCGAAAGCCGCAGCGGGCCGGGGCGCATGTCCGTCGTGCCCGTCGGCGCCTGCAGCTTGTTGAACACGATCGAGAACTGTTGCCGTTCGCGGGTAGGCTCACCCTGGACGTTGATAAAGTGCGCCGAATGCGTCACCGGTTCGAAGACGATGACGAACTGGTTGGGCAATTGCAGCGAGAACACCGCCTTTTCGCCGGCCGGCAATTCCAGCGCCTCGAGCGAAACCTCATCGACCAGCCGTTTCATGTCGTCATCGTTGAGCTCCATGCCGGAGCTCCAGAACATCTGCCGCGTATATTCCCAGAACGGCAACGTATGGGGATCGTGCGCGGCGATACGGCGGATGCGCGGGCTGACGGTGAAGGATACCTCGACCCGGTCGTCGACCGACGCCTCATAGCCCTTCGCGCAAAGCGCGCAATTATAGTCGTCGTGACGCAGCGACTTCAGCGTCTCGTGCGCGCCAAGCACGCCGCCACAGCCCGGGCACAGCACATTCCAGGCGAGATCAAACAGTCCGAGCCGCGCGGAATGAAGGAACGCGGAGATGACTTTCTCCTCGTCCAGTCCGTTGCGGGCAGAGAAATCCAGCAGATTGATGCGGTTGAGATCGCGGTCCTGGCCCTTGGCGATCAGTCGCTCGATGGCATCGACGACGGCCGGGTCGGCGGTCTGTTTCAGTACCGAGAATTGGGCGCGGGTTTCGCTCATGGTGCCTCAATGGTCTCAACGCGGCGAAATCGAAAACAGCGGCGAGCGGTCGGGCTGCGTGGTGACGACGCCAACCGGCGTGACCGGGTCCTTGTCGAGCAGGGTCACGCGGAACGTGCCGATGATCTCGGCCAGCGCCAGCGTGGCTTCCACCAGCGCGAAATGCGCGCCGATGCAGATGCGCGGGCCGACGCCGAACGGCAAATAGGCAAAGCGGTCGGGCGGCGGCGACGGCGCCATGAAGCGCGACGGAATGAAAGCGTTGGGCTGTGACCAGAGCTTCTCGTGGCGATGCAGGATCCAGGGCGCGATCAGGATCACGTCGTTCTTGCGCACGGGAAGGCCTGCGACGGTGTCGGGGCCGGCGGCGGCGCGCGCAATCAGGAACGCCGGCGGATAGAGCCGCATGGTCTCGTCGAGCACGGCGCGGGTGAATTTCAGCCGGTCGAGATGGAGCCCGCCGCTGGCGACGGCCTCGCGCGCTTCGGCCGCCACTTGTTCCTGGGAGGCGGGGTCGAGCGCCAGCAGATAGAGCGACCAGAACAGCGCGGTCGCTGTAGTCTCGTGGCCGGCGAGGATCATGGTGGCGACTTCGTCACCGAGCTGCTCGTCGTTGAACGCCTGCCCGGTTTCGGGGTCGCGCGCCTCGCCCATCAGGTCGAACAGGTCGCGCGGCGGCGCGCCTTCCTTCTTGCCCATGGCGCGGCGTTCGGCCATCAGCATGGCGACGAATTTGGTCCAGCGCTTGCGGAAGCGGGCGCGGGAAATGTCCTGCGGGCTCGGCCAGCTCAGCGGCAGCAAGAGATCGAGGAAGTGCGGCCGCGCCAGCCGCTCGCCATACTCCATGACGAAGTCGCGCAAGGCCGCACCATGTTCTCCTTCGGCATGGACACCCATGGCGCGGCCTTCAGTTTCGCCATGGTCTCTTCGATGGCGCCGGTCATGTGCGGGATCAGCGTATTGACCGCGCGCGGGGTGAACGCCGGGGCCAGCGTGCGGCGCTGATGCTTCCAGGCGCGGCCTTCCGCGATCAGGACGCCCTTGCCGAGGATCGGGCGCAGCACGCGGATGCCGGCGGGCGTGCGGGTATAATTCTCGTAATTGTCGACCAGCAC
>JAKFVP010000524.1 GCA_021732175.1 Bradyrhizobium sp. | reverse complement strand
CACCGTCTGGGATACGGCGTCGAACAGCAACGCCAGCGCGAGCAGCAGCAGCGCGAACGGCGGTAGCAGCGGAAACGGCGGCAGCAACGGCGCAAGCGGCGGCAACAGCGGCGCGAGCGGCGCTGTCGCTGGAGTCGGTGGCACCACCGGTGGCGTCGTGTCGGGCGTCGTAGCCGGCGTCGGCAGCGTCGTCGGATCCGTTACCGGCAACGGCAACAACGGCAACGGGAACGGCGACGGCAACGGGAACGGGAACGGGAACGGGAACGGGAATAACGGCAACCATTACGGCCAGATCAAGCACGGGCGGTGAGTTAGTCCACCGCGCGGGGGACGGGGGATCGAGTGAAGAACTATCGGCCGCATATTCTGGTCGCGATCGTGCTGGCGATCGCGCTGGTGACCAACTGGCCTGGCACGCTGCGCAACGTCCTCGCCGACCTGCGCTTCGCCTGGCAGTCGCGCGCCGCAAGCGGCGACGTCGTCGTGATCGCGATCGACGCGCCTTCGATCGAGCAGATCGGCGTCTGGCCGTGGCCGCGCCGGCTTCACGCACAGCTGCTGCAGCGGCTCGACCGCGCCGGGATCAACGACGTCGCCTTCGACGTCGACTTCTCGACACCGTCGGACATCGCGTCCGACCAGGCCTTCGTCGAAGCGCTGCGCGCAGCCGGCGGCTCCACCATACTGCCAGCCTTCAAGCAGCCCGGCGCCGACGGACTGACCTACTACAACCGCCCGCTGCCGCAGTTTCGCGACCAGGCGTGGACCGCCGTCGTGAACGTCGCGATTGAGCCGGACGGACTGGTCCGCCGCTACACCTTTGGTCAGAAACTCGGCGCGGAATTCCTGCCCTCGATGGGCGCCGTGCTCGCCGGTCGCTTCGACGCCGACAGTCCGTCGTTCCTGCTCGACTTCTCGATCCGCTCGGCGACGATCCCGAAAGTTTCCTATATCGACGTATTGCGCGGCGACGCGGCGACGCTGGAGCGGCTGAAGGGCAAGAAAGTCATCATCGGCGGCACCGCGCTCGAACTCGGTGACCGCTTCACCACGCCGAACGGCGGCATCGTCGCCGGCCCGCTGCTGCAGGCGGTGGCGGCTGAATCGATCCTGCAGGGCCGCGTGCTGCACTGGACCTCCGCTGCAGTGACCGCGGCCGGCCTGCTGCTGCTGACGCTGACGATGCTGCTGACATGGCGCCGCTTCTCGGCGGGCGTGCGCGCCGTCGCGCTCTGCGTCGCCGCGCTTTTGATCGAGGAAGCCGGCTACCTGCTGCAGTCATACTATCCGCTGGTGCTCGACACCGCGCTTTTCCACATCGCGATCGTCGCCTATCTCGCTGCGGTCGCGCTCGACGAGATCGACATTCGCGCCCTGCTCGGCCGCGTCGCCGAAAGCCGCTTCCAGCGCATCGCGATGTCGCTCGGCGACGGCCTGATCTGCACCGACTCCAACTACCGGATCACGGTGTGGAACACCGGCGCCGCCGCGATGTTCGGCTATCGCGCCGAGGACATGATCGGCAAACCGTTTGACGAGATCTGCGCCGTCAGTGGCGATGCCCCGGCATTGTCGATCAGCGAAGCGGCCAGCCGCTCGGCCGGCACCGTCATCGAATTCAACGGCCGGCGCAGCAACGGCGAGGTATTTCCGGTTGAAGCCAGCTTCTCCGGCTGGCAGGGCACCGAGGGTTATCAATACGGTGCGATCCTGCGCGACATCTCCGTGCGCAAGCGCGAGGCGGAGAAGATCCGCTACCTCGCCGAGCACGATACGCTGACTGGGCTCGCCAACCGCTACACGCTGGACGCAAAGCTCGCCGGCATGATCGCCCGCGCCGAAGCCGAACGCGGCGAGGTTGCGGTGCTCGTCGTCGGCCTCGACGGCTTCCAGCAGATCAACGACACGCTCGGCCACGCCAATGGCGACCTGGTGCTGCGCGCCGTCGCCGAACGCCTCAATTTGCATGTCGGCTCAACCGCGCTGGTCGCGCGGCTGTCTGGCGACGAATTCGCCATTGCCTTCTGCTGTGGCGAGATAAAGGAGAGCGTGGCCGCGATCGCCGAGCGCATCCGCCACGCCTTCGACGAGCCGGTGCTGGCGGCAGGCCGGCCGCACCGCGTCAAGGTTTCGATTGGCGCTGCCGTCTATCCCGCGGGCGGACGCACCGCCGACGAGCTGCTCAGCAACAGCCACATCGCCTTCTATCGCGCCAAGGCGATCAAGCGCGGCGGCTATGTCGCGTTCGAGAATTCGATCCGCCAGGAACTTGAAGCGCGCCTCACGCTGGAGACCGAGCTCGCGCACGCCGCCGATCGCGGCGAGTTCGAGCTGTTCTTCCAGCCGCAGGTCCATCTCGGCAACGAAAAACTCGTCGGCGCCGAGGCGCTGATCCGCTGGCGTCATCCGGTGCGCGGCCTGATCCCGCCGGGCGAATTCATGTCCGTGGTCAACACGTCAGGTATCTCCGACCGTATCGCCGACTGGGTGCTGCAGACCGCCTGCCGTCAGGCCCGCGCCTGGGAGCTCGCCGGCCATCCCCTGCGCGTCGGCATCAACCTGTCGCCGTCGCAGCTGCAATCCGGCGACCTCGCCAAGCAGGTCGCGGAAGTTCTCGCTGCTACCGGCGTCACGCCGCAGCTGATCGAGCTCGAAGTCACCGAGGACATCCTGCTCAAGGACGAGCAGCGCGTGCTCGACCTGTTCCTGCGCATCCAGAAACTCGGCGTGCGCCTCGTCTTCGACGATTTCGGCACCGGCTTTGCGAGCTTGAGTTACTTGAAGAAATTCCCGCTCGACGGTCTCAAGATCGACCGCTCCTTCGTCCGTGACCTGCTCACCGATACCGACGACGCGGCGATCGTCTCTTCCACCATCGGGCTCGGCAAGCAGCTGGGTCTCGCCGTCATCGCCGAAGGCATCGAGAACCGTGCCACCGCCGATCTGCTCGTCACCATGGGCTGCGAGGAAGGCCAGGGTTACTTCTTCGGCAAGCCGATGCCGGTGGCCGCCCTCGAGGAACAGTTCCTCGCAACCGCGCGAGCGCCGGAAAAGGCGATCGCCTGAGCGCTCAGGCGACGGCGGCGAGTTCCTTCTCGAACTGCTCGAACGCAGCGATGGCGTCGGCGGCGTACATCAGCGAAGGACCGCCGCCCATATAGACGGCCATGCCGAGCGTCTCCTCGACCTCTTGGCGCGTGGCATGCAGCCGCACCAGCGCCTCCGCATGGAATCCGATGCAGCCGTCGCAACGCGCGGCAACCCCGATCGCAAGCGCGATCAGCTCCTTGGTCTTCCTGTCGAGCGCGCCGTCACGCGTCGCCGCCTGCGCCAGCGCCGAGAATCCCTGCATGGTGTCGGGGATGTCCTTGCGCAGCTTCTTCAGATTGACGGATATCTGCCGGGTAAGTTCCGAGTAGTTCTTGTCCATGGCGGGCCTTTCTGTTGCCCGCTGGCTAGCCCAAATCCGGCAGGACGTCCTTGATGCAGATCAGGCGCCGACGCGGTCGGCGGGCGTAACAATGCCCGACATCGACGGACGGTTCGCGATGAAGCGCGCCAGCCACATGCCCGCGAGCATCGCCGCGACAAAGATGACGGCGGCCGCGGTGCCGAAGCCGAGCGCCGTGATGGCGGGGCCCGGACAGAAGCCGGAAAGCCCCCAGCCGATGCCGAAGATCGCAGGACCCGCGATCACGCGCGTATCGATGTCTTCCCGTGTCGGCAGATGGAATTTCTCGCCGAATAGAGGCTGCGGTCGCCGCAGGACGAGTTTGAAGCCGGTGAACGTCACTGCGATGGCGCCGGCCATGACGAAGGCAAGGCTCGCATCCCATGTGCCTGATCGGATCGCGGCGAAATCGAGGAAGTTGAGAACCTTTGCAGGGTTCGACATGCCAGACACGATCAGGCCGAGGCCGAAGACCAGACCGATGATGAATTGCAGTAGCATGGCCATGGTCCCTACCCCCAGTGCCTGACGATGAAGACGGTGAGAGCCGCCGTCGCCATGAAGGTGACCGTGGCCACCAGGGAGCGCACCGAAAGCCTCGACAGCCCGCAGACGCCGTGGCCGGAGGTGCAGCCATTGCCCCATACCGAGCCGAAGCCGACGAGAAGGCCGCCAACGACCAGGACAGGCATTCCGGCCTCGATGGTCTGCTCCGGCAGGCGCCCGCTCACGAGCCAGACCAGCCCGGGGGCTGCGACAAGACCGGCCACGAAGGCGAGCCGTCCGGCGAACTCGCGGTCCTCATAAGGCGGCAGCAGCCGCGATGCGATGCCGCTGACCCCTGCGATCCGTCCCTTCAGGGCCATCAGCAGCACAGCCGCCAGCCCAATCAGCGCCCCGCCGGCGGCGGATGCGACGGGAGTAAAGGAAGTTGCTGGCATTCTTGGCTCCGCTGACCGAACAGGATGCGCCGACTTTAGCGCGCCGCGCCGCAGGGTAAATGGCGCGTTAAGACAAAGCTTCAATTCCGAGACTGTGATCTCCGAGTTTGTCTAATCTTTTCCAATAGGCTCACCTCAACAGCGCTGACAAGCAGGACGCCCGGGGTCAACGACGTCCGCGGTCGCGCACGGGGATTTGGGACGTGGCCGATATTGCCGACACAGTCTTGTTACACCGCGCATCGAAGCGGGATGCCGTGCCGGCGCGTGCCTCACCGACGGCGCTCGAAAGCGTGAGCATCGATGCCTGGCGCGGCCTTGCCGGGCGCGCCATCGAGCCGAACGGCTATTATTTGCCCGATTGGGAATTGGCTGTTAACGCCACCGCGCGCGACCGCACCGGCGCCCTTGCGCTGACTGCGCTGCGCGATGCCCAACTGATCGGCCTGCTTCCGGTCGTCCCGATGTGGCAAGCGCTGAAGATTCCGTTGCCGGCACTGGTCAGCGCCGATCCCTATGGCACGCTGTGTACGCCGCTGCTCGACCGCGAAGAGGCGGAGACTGCTGCACTCGATCTGATGCAGGAAGCCCGCGCCGCCGGCGCCCATGCGCTGATCGTTCGTGCGGCCGCGCTCGATGGTCCCGCCATGAGAGCTTTTCGCGAAGAGCTGCGCCGCGATGGGCTGCGTCCCGTCTTGCTGGAGTCGCATCTGCGCGCCTCGCTCGACGCAACGCGCGATGCCGACGAATTGCTCGGGGAAGCCCTGGGTGCGAAGAAGCTGAAAGAGCTGCGCCGCCAGCGCAACCGGCTTGCCGATCACGGCGAAGTTCGCTTTGAGGTCGCGCGCACGCCGCAGCAAATCGCCGCCGCCGTCGAGACATTTCGTGTGCTGGAAGCCAGCGGCTGGAAAGCCCAGCGCGGCACCGCACTGGCGCAGGACGAGGGCGATGCCGCCTTCATCCGCCGCGCCAGCGTGGCGCTCGCCGCCCACGGCCAGTGCGAGATCATTTCGCTGTTCGCCGGCCACACGCCGGTTGCATCCGGCGTCGTGCTGCGCCACCGCGACCGCGCCTTCTTCTTCAAGCTCGGCGTCGACGAGCGTTTTGCAAAGTTCTCGCCGGGCGTTCAGCTCACGCTTGAGCTTACGCGATATCTTTGCGCGGATCCCGCGATCCGCTTCGCCGATTCCACCGCCGCGCCCGACCATCCCATGATCAACCCGATCTGGCGCGGCCGGCTGGCGATCGGCGACGTGCTGATCCCGCTGCATCGCCATAGCGTGGTGGTGCCGCTGATCCGCATTGCGCTGGCGATGCGGAGAGTCATCCGCGAGCCCGCACGCCGCGCCGTCCGTTCGCTCCGGCAGCGCCGGGAAAGCCGTCAGGAGAAGTCCGCATGAACACGAGCACCGCCGTTGCGCCCGTCATCAGCGCCGACAACGATGCGCTGCGCCGCGATTTTCCGCTGAAACCGTTCGCGATCCGCCACAAGCTTTCCGGCCATCCGCTGCTGATGCTGCCGCGTATCGCGCAGCTTGCGGCCGAACTGCCGCGCGATCTCATCGAATACAATTCCGGCAAGGTTTCCATCAGTCAGGATCCGGACGCCATTCCGTCCGTCGATCTCGATCCGGTGGAAATCGTGGAGCGTATCGAGACCGCGGGCGCATGGATGGTGCTCAAGCGCGTGGAGAATTCGCCGGAGTACCGCGCGCTGCTCGAAGACACGCTGCTGTCGGTTGCCCGTGCGCGCGGCTTCAACAGTCTGCTCGATGCCGGCTTCGAACAGGTCGAAGGCTTCCTGTTCGTGTCCTCGCCGAACTCGACGACGCCGTTTCATCTCGACAGCGAGGACAATTTCTTCGTCCAGATCCACGGCGAAAAATTCTTCACCATCTACGACAACAGCGACCGCAGCATCGCCGACGACGCCGAGATCGAGCGTTCGATGACCAAGCACCGCAATCTGAAATTCGACGAGCGTTTTGCGTCGCGCGGCACCGAATTCCATTTGTTCGGCGGCGACGGCTGCTACGTGCCCTATCAGTGGCCGCACTGGGTGCGCACCGCGGATACTCATTCGATCTCGATGGCGATCACCTGGAAGACGCGCGAGGTCCGCCGCAACAACGATCTGCACTTCTTCAATTCATGGCTGCGCGGCGTCGGCCTGCCGCAGCAGGCGCCCGGCAAGCAGCCGGCGCTGGATGCGCTGAAACAGCCTGCTATCGGACGGTGACGGCGGCGATCAAGCCGCTGCGCAGCTCGATGGCAATGCGCAAGCTGCTGCGCCGCATCGCCCTCGGCAAGAAGGCGAACTATTATTTGAGGGACGCCTGAGCCCTACTCCGCCGCCTGCGCGTTGATCTCCGCCGAGACCTGGCGGATGGCGCGGGCGAGTTGCTCGGCGGGCTGCGCACCCGACACGGCGTATTTTTGCGCGAACACGAAGGTCGGCACGCCGGAGATACCCTTGTCGGAGGCTTCCTGCGCCCAGGACGAGATCAGCGCGACGTCCTCGTCGGTGGCAAGACGCCTGCGCACATCATCGGCATCGAGGCCGACATCGGCGGCGGCCTGCACCAGCACATTGACGTCGGTGAGATCGCCGCCATCGCGGAAATAGAGCTCCATCAGCCGCTGCTTCATCTCGGCGGCCTTGCCGCTGGCTTCCGCCCAGTGGATCAGGCGGTGGCAGTCGATGGTGTTGGGCTGGCGCTTGACCAGCTCGGGGCGATAGCTCAGGCCCTCCTCGCCCGCCGCCTGCACGACGCGTCCGGCGATGCCTTTATAAGCCTCGACCGAGCCGAACTTCGCGGTGAGATATTCGTCGCGGCTGATGCCCTCGCGCGGCACCCAGGAATTGAGGAAGAACGGCCGCCAGCGAACTTCAACCGGCACATCGGGGATCAGCGCCAGCGCGTTCTCGATGCGGCGTTTGCCGATGTAGCACCAGGGGCAGACCACGTCGGAGACGATGTCGAGCTTCAGGGGTTTCAGGTCGCTCATGGGCTTCTCCTGGGCCTCTCCCGGCAGGAATAAAGTTCGGAACATAAGCCGATCCGGCGACCGAACAAGCCCGCAGGCCGCATGGCTCATCTCACATAATGTCGGCGGCCGTCTTGCGCGCGTAGCTGTCGGCCATCGATTTGTGAGTGGGGGCTTTGTCTATCGCCGGTTAAGCAGTGAACCTGACGGCGAAGTGACGGGCTGAGTACACCGGGGCGCGCTCCGCAGGAATACCGGCGCATCCTGACGGAGTCCGTAGTTAAACGGACTGCAACCGCCAGCGAATAGCCATGATCCGGCGTTCTCGTTCCGCAACGATCAACGTCGATTCGTGCTGTTCGAGCGTTTAGTCATGGTTCAGTCGATTTCAGCCGGCGTCACCTGCCATTCCTGCGGTAAGGAAGCGCTTTACGTCGGCAAGCTACCGGCCATCGGCGTCCATACCGCCATCCATGTCTTCAAATGCGAGACCTGCCTGACGGTCCGCTCGGCGCCGGCGGAAATGGCTGAACTGAGAATGTCCTCTGACGGCCGGGCCGTCTTTCGCTAACGGTCTCAGTCGCGCGGCTGCATCTCCTTGAGCCGTCGCGCCGTGAACTCGTCCGCCGGGAAGAACGTCTCCAGCGCGAGCTCCGACAGCGTCACGTCGACCGGCGTGCCGAAAACCATCGTCGTGGAGATGAAGCTCAGCACATGGCCATTGTGGCGGAGCTTGTAGGGGATCGCGACATTGTCGGCGTGCACCGGACCTGTACGAGCCGGCAGCGGATAGCTGCGAAGATCGTTGTAGAGCCTGATCAACTCGGGATCGGCGGTCGCCTCACATTGGCGGTGCAGACGCTCGAGGAGATGCGCGGCCCATTCGCCGAGATTGACGGTGCGCGGCGCGAGGCCTTCGGGATGAAACGCCAGCCGCAGGATGTTGAGCGGGGGGCTCAGCAATTTCGCCGGCACGCCTTCCAGGATCGGCGCCAGCATGCGGTTGGCCGACACCAGGTTCCAGTGCCGGTCATAGGCCAGCGCCGGGTTCGGCTCGTGTGCCTTGAGGACGAGGTCGATCGCCTCGCGCGCCGACTTCAGCGCGGGATCGTCCAGCGCGCGTTGCGGAAAGGCCGGCGCAAAGCCGGCGGCGACAAGCAGCACGTTGCGTTCGCGCAGGGGCACGTCGAGTCGCTCCGCCAGTTTGAGCACCATTTCGCGTGACGGCGCCGAGCGGCCGGTCTCCAGGAAGCTCAAGTGCCGCGCCGAAATCTCGGCCTCGCCGGCCAGATCGAGCTGGCTCAGATGACGGCGCTGCCGCCATTCGCGCAGATGCTCGCCAATGTGGATGGGTTTTGCCGGTTCGGCTCGCGCCGTGGATGCATGTGCGTTCATGGTGGAAAACCTACCATGTCGCCACCACAGCTTCCATTACCTCTGACGTAAGCGAACTGACTGCGCTCCGGCTAGCTCGCCCGACGCAACGACTTCATCCGTGACATGTACGCGTCGATCGCCAGGTATTTAAGCAGTTCGCGGGAACCGACAGGTGTTCTCTTGATGTAAGTGAGTTGCCCAAACAGGGCGAAGTCGCACAGATAGGGTTGCGGCCCGAGGGCGAACCCGCCGCCCTGGACAAGGGCGTTCAAGGCATCGAGATGCCGAACAACATCCGCAAAGACATGGGCCTGAGGCTTGCGCGATGTGCCCTGTCCATTCAACTGCCGCAAAATCTTTCGCAGATATACCCGGTAAGCCAGACGGCCAAAAAGGCTCCGACCGAACGCCTGCGGGATCATCCTGCGGCCTTCCGGTTCATGCCACTGCAGGTACAGCCCGCAAAAATAGAGCGACTCGTCCGACCACTCTTCCAGCGCATGACAGAGCGCGCGTTCACGCGGATCGGAGGGGATGATACGCGGCGCAGGGATCCGCGCCTCGAGTTCATATGCGATGTCGGTGGAGTCGACGTACATCCTGCCATCGATCTCCAGGGCAGGCGCTTTCCCGATTTTGCCGCGCCTGCGCAAGGCCCACCAGTGGCCGGGTTGCAGCACCGAGACCTTGTCGTAGGCAATTCCCTTGTACTGGAGGATCGCCCTCACCTTCAGCGAGAACGGCGACGGAGCCCAGTCGTACAATTTGATGCGCATGTCCCTTGCGGGAGTTGCCGCGGCCCCGGCGGTGCCGGCCCCTACCACGATCGCATCGTACATTTTCCAGCTCCGTGCTTTCCACAGCCCGCCCGGCAGGATTCGCCACCGTCGATGCGAGATCGAATCTAGCCGGGGAAGCGAAAAGAGGCTAGGTAGCGAATGATTGCCACATTCGAAAGTTAAACCATTGAAACAGTTCACGGTGGGTCCGGCGCTGCTCGCGTTCGCGAGGGTCGTGGAGCATGGCAGCTTCGCCGCGGCCGCGCGGACGATGAACCTGTCCCCGGCCGCGATTGGCCAGAGCGTTGCGCGCCTGGAAGATTTTCTCGGTGTCAGGCTGCTGAACCGCACGACCCGGACGATGAGCCTTACGCCGGAAGGTCGCATGCTGATCGAGCGCGCGCGCGGACCGCTCAGCGAAATCGACGAGATCAGCCGCATTTTCGAGGAACGGCGCGGCACCGTGTCGGGGCCGTTACGAATTTCGGCTCCGGTCGGCGTCGCGCGCCATCAACTCGTGCCGCTGATCGCGAATTTCTCGGCGCTGCATCCGGCGGTGCAGGTCGAGCTCGACGCCACCGACGAGGTCCGCGACTTTGCCGAAGGCTCCATCGACGTCAGCATCCGGATACAGCGGCCAAGCGATTCATCGATCATCGCAAGGCCGATCGCAGATCTGCAGGCGCTGACATTGGCCTCACCGCAATACCTGAAGACGGCCGGCGTGCCGACGGAACCCCGCGAGCTCGCGCAACACAGGTGTATCGGATACCGCTACCCCTCGACCGGCCGCATCGCCGACCTCCATTTCAGGGCCGGCGGCAAGGACCTCACCCTCCCCGTTCAGCCGTGGCTCGTCGTCAACGACGTCGAAGCGGCGTGCGAATTGGCAGCGAGCGGGCTGGGGATCGTGCAGCCTCCCGGCAACTATGCAGCCGATCACCTCGCAAACAGGCGGCTCTCGCCAATCCTCTCCCGCTTCGTCGCAACGCCCTGGCGCGTCTATCTCTGCTATCCGAACCGCAGCAAATTGCCGCTGCGCGTGAGGGCATTCATCGATTATGCCCGCGATCACCTCAAGCAGGTGAACTTCTCGCCCGCGGATACCGGGCGCAGCCGTCCGGTGCGGCGAGCGTCCAGATGACCACGGCGCATTCGATGCAGTGAGGCGGCACGACCGTCGGAGCGGGCGGATTCGCCGGGCCTTAACTTTCCGCACTTGATTACGTGGCAGGTAATCGAAACAGCGCGGCCGGCGGATCATCTTCGGGGTCAAAGGAGATCACCATGACCCCGGAAAGCCCCCTGTCACCGCCAGCCATTGCCGAATGGGTTCTCGCCATCGCGACCCGCCTGTTGGCGCGCTCGCTGAACATGCCGGAACCGCTGGTGGCCTCGACCGGCACCTATGTCTACGCGCAGGTCGTGGCGGCAGAGACCCGCACCGCCAGGACGCTCTGCCCGTTTGCACTGGCGCGGCGCTTACGCGCCTGGTTCCGCGAACTCACCGCCTGAACGTCCCCCACCCCGAGAGCACAAGGAGAACTGCCATGATCAACCCGTCCTCGTTCCTGCGCCGCGCCCTGATTGCCGATGCCATCTTCAGCGGCGTCGCCGCACTCGGCTTCACCTTCGGCGCCGGCGCCTTTGCCGCGCTGTTCAATCTGCCGGAAGGCTTCCTGCGCGAAGTCGGCCTGTTCCTGATTGCGTATGCCGCCTTCGTCGGCTGGCTCGGCACGCGGGCGGCGATGATGAAGCCGCTGGTCCCGCTGGTGATCATCGGCAACGCCGCCTGGACGCTCGGCAGCATCGCGCTGTTGTTCTCGGGGGCGGTCGCGCCGAACGCGCTCGGCATGGCCATGGTGGTGGCGCAGGCGATCGCCACCGGCGTGTTCGCCGAACTGCAATATATCGGCCTGCGCAAGAGCGGCGGCGCAGTGACGGCGTAAGCTGCGCGCACACCGACAACGACGACGGCCGTCGCGTCAGTTCGCGGCGGCCACCCGCATTTCAGCTCAGCAGCAGCGCCGCGATCATCCCGGCAAACGTCAGCACGAGGCCGATCACCAGCATCGGCACCAGGCTGCTTCCCGCAAACGGGTTGGCCGATTGCTTGATGACATCGTTCTCGATGACAGCGGCCTTTGCTCTGGCCTTACGATAATGCATCCGACTGCTCCTGCTTCATTGCGCCGAAAACCGTTCGCCCTTGCCGAGGATCACGCCGTGCGTGCTCGCAACGCCCATCTCGAGGCTGGAGGCGATGCGCTGTGCCCGCTCCATGAAATGCTGGGCAGCCCGCGGCGGGCAGGTTTGGTGCGCGGTCTCCTCAAACAAGCCAAGCCAGCGATCGAAATGCGCGGCATCGACCGGCAGGCGCATGTGCTTGACCATCGGCGTGCCGTGATAGCGGCCCGTCATCAGCGCGACCGACGACCAGAATGCAAACATCCGCTGCAAATGCGGTTCCCAATCCTTGATCCTGGCCTCGAAGATCGGCCCGAGCACCGCGTCCGCCCTCACCTTGTCATAGAAGGCGCGGACCAGCCGCTCGATCATGGCCTCGGTGATGCCGGTCCTCGCGGCGATTTCCGCCGTGATTTCGGCTCGCCGCTCCGGGCCTGATCGTAATTCCTCCGGGTCCGACATTTGCCGCCTCTTCACTTCACTCGTTGCTGTCGCTAAATAGGTATTTCAAATACCTATTTAGCCTGATACAGATGGTTTGCAAGAGCAAATCGGACGACCTCACATGCGCTTGACCACATTCACGGATTTCGCGCTGCGCGCCCTGATGCGGCTCGCCGGCGAACCGAACCGTTCATTCGCAACCGGCGAGATCGCGACCGAATTCGGCATCTCGCGCAATCATCTGGCGAAAGTCGTGCGCGACCTCGCCGATGGCGGTTTCATCGCGACCCAGCGCGGCGCCGGTGGCGGCTTCTCGCTGGCGCGCCCGCCACAATCGATCACGCTCGGCGAAGTCGTGCGCACGCTGGAGAAGCGGCAGGGATTAGTCGAATGTTTTCGCGACGATGGCGGCGCCTGCGTGCTGACACCGCGCTGCCGCCTGAAAGCCAGACTTGCGGCGGCCCGCGAAGCTTTCATGCGGGAGCTCGATGCCACCACGCTTGCCGAATGCGCCTATCCGGCAACATCGCAACGCAAACGCGCGTAGGCGAGCGCAATCCCACTTGCCAAAATGCGCGGCGGCATAGCTTCATTCGCTACCGCCAACGCGCGGCAAAAGCATCTAGGGGGAAATCGTCATGAATCTCAGCGCGCCGACCCTGCCCGTTTTCCTGGTCTCCGTCATTGTTGCCGTCGTCGCCCTGCTGGCGCACTACGCGGGCGTGTCCATTCCATGGGTGAGCAAGCACGCATTCGACGCGCTCGCGATCGGCTACGTCGTCCTGCTGGCCGGAAATATCTTCAAGGGAATCTAGGCGAGGCGTTTGCGGCAGGCTCCCGCGCGGCAAGCGCTTGCGCTGAGGTTGCGCCAATCGAACGCGGCAGGATCCGGCATGCGCGCCGGATCGCACTGAGTTCAGCGCGTCGACTTCAGACCGAGGCCTGCCCGCCCCGCGTCCGCAGGGCCGTATCCCGTTGCACGGCCCGGACCTTGTGCGGACCGGCCCCGCTCAGATATCCGCCGTGGAGTTGCTTGCGTGCGGCGTGCTTGCGCTTGGCTTGCGCGTCCTGCTTGGCCTTCTGGGCCTGCTTCGCTTTTTCCTGCGCAAGCCTCTCGGCCTGCTTCTTCGCCTTGCGCTCGGCCCTCGCCTTCAGGCGCTGCTTCTCCGCCCGCGCCTCGGCGCGCAGCTTCTTGCGCTTCTTGACGCAGGCGGCGCACAGGCAGCCGATCGGCTTGATGTATTCCTTGAAGTACTCGGTGCCGTAGTCGTAGTTGATCTCCTCGCCCGGCTCGATGTTCTTGATGGCGACGATATAGACCTTGCGCTTGATCGGCTTGACGTCGGACTCGGCGTTCGGCCGGCAGGAATGGTTGATATAGCGGGCGATGTTGGCGCGCACCGAACCGTCGATGGTCCAGCGATTGGTCAGCGAGAACAGGTACTTGTTCTCGATCGCATCGTCCTTTTCCTTGTTGCAATCCAGCAGCGGCCCGAAATAGCGGATGATCCGGGTCCCCTTCTTGATCGGTCTGGTGGCGAAAAGGCCGAGCCCGGTGCGGGAGCGGCCGATGCGATACGGCTTGTTGGACGAAATGGCAGGCATGACCGATTGAAAACGCTGCTGACGGATGATGTGGCGAAGCAACCCTTCTAGAACGATTCCGCTTCGCTGTCAGGTGTTTCCCGCATTGCGATTGAACCGTCCCCAGATTGCGAACGTCAAAGTCGGTGAGACGTTCCCAGGACGGACCGGCCGATGCGGTACATTCCCTCCACTGTGTCAATCGTGGTCGCCGCGCTGACATTGTTTGCGACCAGCGCTGCCATGGTCCTGCAATCCAGTGCCGAAACCGTCGGCAGCAGCTACACCTCGACCGCGCCCAGGGATTGCCGCGTCAAAAGCGCCGGCAATGGCGTCGATGACAGCACCATCCGGGTCTGCCCCGGCAAGAACGGCCTCATCGTGCTGATTGCCGAGGATGATTTGCGCGAAACCGTCTCGGTCGGGCGCAACCGCCTCGGCGCCTCCAGGGAACCGGCGGCGCAGACCTGGTTCAGCCCGTTCAATTCAACCAGCAGCACCGTGGAATGGCGCGCCGCCAATGGCCGGCCCTATGCCATCATCCAGCGCTGGCACATCGCTGACAATTCCGATCAGGACAAGGACGGCCGCCCGAAGGCAAAGCCGATGCTGGCGGTGACACGGCTGGCGCCGGGTGCGGTCTGCAATGTCGCCTACATCGACGTGCAGGCCAACCCCGCCGCGAATGAGCTGGCGCGCAAGGCGGCGGACGAAACCGCGCGGCATTTCAAGTGCGGCAAGGACAAGGTGAAGGTCGTCGGCAACAGCGGCCGCGCCGTGGAGTTGGCAAGCCGCTAGCCCCTCCCGGCTACTGCGGCGGCAGTTGCGGATTGGGGCTGCGCAGCATGGCCTCGAACAGCTGATCCGTCGTGGTACCCTTGGGCAGCCGCCGCACAATGTCGGAGATGCGGCCGTCGAGCAGCAGCATGGTGAAGCCATGGACCAGGCACCAGGCACGCGCGATCGCGCCGGCCTGTTCCAGCGACAGTGCCTCCGGATCGATCTGCTCGTGGATGGCGGCGCCGACGCCGCGGGCGAGGCCGGCGAACGAGGCGCGGGACGCTTCATGCAATGAAGGGCGCGACATATTGAGCCGCTCGGTGCGGAACATCAGGCCGTACAGACCGGGGTGTGCCTGCGCGAAGGCGACATAGGCCTTGGCGCTGGCGAGCCCCTTCTGCTCCTGCGATCCGGACGCGTTGGCCGCCATCATCGCCGCACCGAACTTTTGATAGCCGATGGCGGCGAGTTCGCTGACGAGGCCGGTGAGATCGCCGAAATGATGGGTCGGCGCGGCATGCGAGACACCCGCCTCGCGTGCCACCGCGCGCAAGGTCAATCCCGGCAAGCCCTCGCGTTCGAGCAGCTTCTCGCCCGCCTTGAGCAGCGCATCGCGCAGGGCGCCATGGTGATAGGGCGTATCCCCGGCTGCGCGGCTACGCCGCACCGGCTGTTTCGCGGTGGCGCGTTTCGCCGCAGTGCGGGTCCGCGGCGCGTTCGTCTTGTTTTCTTTGGGTTTTGTCGGCATGCGCCTCTTATATGACGTCATTTTTACAGTGTAAAGATTTTGCTTGACGCTGACTGCCAGGCTGGTTACTCATATCTTGACGATGTAAAGATAACGCTCAGGGAGCAGGAACGATGCTTGACCAGGTGACGACAAAGCCGCTGAACAATCTCGGGCCGATCCCGATGGAGTGTGACGCTCCGTTCCTGAAGATATCAGGCGAGCTGCCGCGCGAGCTCAACGGCACGCTCTACCGCAACGGCCCCAATCCGCAATTCGATGCGCCCGGCGCGCACTGGTTCGTCGGAGACGGCATGCTGCACGCCTTCCACCTCGAGAACGGCCGCGCCTCCTATCGCAACCGCTGGGTCCGCACGCCGAAATGGCAGGCCGAGCACGATGCCGGCCGCGCGCTGTTCGGCGGCTTCGGCCGCAAGCTGCCCGGCACGCCGGCCGACGTCACCACCGACGGCGGCGTCGCCAACACCAACATCATCTTCCATGCCGGCCGCCTGCTCGCGCTGGAGGAAGGCCACATGCCGACCGAGATCGAGCCCGGCACGCTGAACCGCCGCGGCTATTGCGACTATAATGGCGCGATCCAGGGCCCCTTCACCGCGCATCCCAAGATCGATCCGGTCACGGGCGAACTGGTGTTCTTCGGTTACAACGCGGCCGGCCCGCTGACGCCGACGCTCTCCTTCGGCTCGGTCTCCTCCTCCGGCACGGTGACGCGCTTCGACCGGTTCGAGGCGCCCTATGCCAGCATGGTGCATGACTTCATCGTCACCGAGAACCACATGCTGTTTCCCATCCTCCCGATCACCGGCAGCATGGAGCGCGCGATGCGCGGCCAGGCGCCCTATGCCTGGGAGCCGGAGAAAGGCGGCTATGTCGGCGTGATGAAGCGCAACGGCACGGCGAAAGACATCGTCTGGTTCCGCGCCGAGACCTGCTACGTCTTCCATGTCCTGAACGCCTGGGAAGAAGGCAACCGGATCGTCGCCGACGTCTTGCAGTATGAAGAGGCGCCGCTGTTCAATCATCCCGACGGTTCGCCCACGGACCCTGTAAAGTCGCGCGCCCGCTATTGCCGCTGGACGTTCGATCTCTCGGGGAATACCGACCGCTTTACGCAGACTTATCTCGACGATCTCACCGGCGAATTCCCGTGCGTCGACGACCGCCGCGCCGGATTCGCGTCCGCGCACGGCTGGTACGCCTGCGCCAATCCGGATCTGCCGATGTTCGGTGCCCTCTCCGGCGTCGTGCATGTCGACGGCAAGGGCAAGCGGCTGGCGAATTATCTGCTGCCGCCCGGCGACACGCTCTCTGAGCCTGTCTTCGTCGAACGACACAAGGACGCCGCGGAAGGCGACGGCTGGCTGCTGGCGGTGGTGTGGCGCGCACGCGAGAACCGCAGCGATCTGGCCGTCTTCAACGCGCAGGACATCGAGAGCGGCCCCGCGGCGCTGGTGCATCTCGGCCACCGCGTGCCCGACGGTTTTCACGGCAATTGGGTGGGCGCGAACTGAGGCGCGCCATTCCCGGCATTTGCGCTGCGACGAGTTGATGAATCAATGGATTCCGGGTTCGCGCCAACGCGCGCCCCGGAATGACAGAAGCGAGGGGGAAGCGCCATGCACGTGCCATCCGTCACCGGATTCTGTCTCGCCATCCTCGCCCTCATCTATGCCGTGCTCGCCCTGCAGGTGGCGCGGCTGCGCAGGAACAATCTCGTGCTGTTCGGCGACGCTGACAACCGAAGCCTGCGCTCCGCCATTCGCGTGCACGCCAACTTCATCGAATATGTTCCGATCATTACGTTGCTGGTCGCGCTGCTTGAAATGGCGGGCGCGCCGCCAAGCCGCGTGCATCTGCTGATGGGCGGACTATTGCTGGCGCGGCTGCTCCACCCCATGGGCATGTATGCGCGGCCGACCACCTGGCAGTTCGTCGTCGGCCGGGTCGCCGGCATCCTTCTCACCATCTTCGTCCTGGTCTCCGCCGCCATCGGCGCCCTCTTCCGCTTCTGGCCGTTCTGAGCGCCGGCACCCCTCGCCTCCAACCCGGTTCTAACGGGACTTGCCATGGCCTCTCGACTGCGCCGCATTCTGCTGACGGTTCTTGCGCTGTGTGCCGCGGCGCTGCTTATCCTCGGCGGCTGGCTCTATTGGGGGATATCGCACCATCCCGAAATATCCGACTATGCGAAACTGGCGCCCCCGCCGCCGCCCTCTCCGCCACGGCTCCGCGCCACTTTCCTCGGCGTCTCGACCATCCTGTTCGAGGACGGCGAAACCGCCATCCTGACAGACGGCTTCTTCACACGGCCGAATCCGAAGGAGCTCCTGCTCGGAAAGATCGCGCCAAACCCGGAAGTGGTGTCGCAGAGCCTCGCGCGGGCCGGCATCACCAAGCTTGCGGCCGTCATCGTGTGCCATTCGCACTACGACCACGCGATGGATGCGCCGCTGGTTGCCTTGAAGACCGGGGCCGTCGTCGTCGGCTCATCGTCGACGGCGAATATCGCCCGCGGCGGCGACGTACCGGAAGACCGCATCCGCACGCCAAGCGTCGGCGAAACGCTCACGTTCGGAAAGTTCAAGGTGACATTGTTGCCTTCCCGGCATGCCCCGACCGGATTCGCGACGGGAGAGATTGCCGCCCCGCTGCGACCGCCGGCCCGCGCCAGCGAATATCGTGAAGGCGGCAGCCATGCCGTCCTCGTCGAGCACGGCGCGCGCACCCTTCTGATCAATGCGAGCGCCGGTTTTGCACCGGGAGCGCTTGCCGGAAGGCATGCCGAAACCGTCTTCCTCGGAGTCGGCCAGCTCGGCAAGCAGGAAAGAACCTATGTGGAGAATTACTGGCGCGAGGTGGTAAGGGCGGTCGGCGCAAAACGCGTGGTCGCCATCCACTGGGATAATTTTGCGCTGCCGCTCGATCGGCCGCTGCAACCGATCCCGCAATTGTTCGACGACTTCACGGCCACCATGCGGTTTCTGGCCGACCGCGGCCGCGCCGAAGGGGTGGACATCAGGGTGCCGCTGGCCTGGCAGGCGTTCGACCCGTTTTCACCGCGGTGAGACCCATCGCGAAGAATTGCCGTAACTTACTGAAATAACTTGATATTTTTTGCCACAGTCACCTTATTTTGACAGTGTAAAGATTTTTCTGACCACTCCGCTGCCGGCCCCTAGGGTATCTTTACGATGTAAAGATTGGCTTTGAGAGGCCGCCATGACGATCTTCCTCATCCTCGCCCCCTTCGGTGCCTTCGCGACGCTGATGATGCTGACGTCGGCTGCGATTGCCCTGTTCGTCTCCGCCGCTGTCAGCCTCGCGGTGATCGGCATCGACGCCTGGTATGGCCGCTCGCTCAAGATCCTGAGCGCCGGCGCCGTCGTCACCTTCCTCGCCGTCGGCCTCTACGTCACCCTGATCGATCCCGCGCTGAGCACTTCTGCGGTGAAACTGGCAGTCGACGCCGGCATCTTGCTGGTGACGCTCGGCTCGATCGCCGCCCGCACTCCCTTCACGCTGCAATACGCGCTGGAAGCGGCCGACGCCGAGACCGCAAAACTGCCAGGCTTCGTTCGCGCCAACTACATCATCACCTGGGCGTGGGCTGCGGCCGCAGTCCTGATGATGATGGGTAATGCCGCGATGATCTACGTGCCGTGGCTGCCGTTCTGGAGCGGGCTGCTGGTCGTCTTCACCGCCCGCAACGTCGCGGTCTACTTCACCAACTGGTATCCGCAATACCTTCGGACCAAGTACGGCATGCCTTCTGCCAACGCGGTGTCCCGTCCGCACTAACAAATGAGAGCGCGCCGGAAATTGCTTTCCCGGCGCGGACCGCCTATCCAACCGGCCCAGACGCGGGCCCCAGAAAACCAGGGTGTAAGGAAACAGACGATGAAAGACGTATTTCGCCGGCTCGGCTCCGACTTCCTCTCCACCATCGTCTTCCTGGTGATCTATCTCGCCACCGACAATGTCATTCTGGCCACCGCGGTCGCCCTGCTCGGCGCGATCGGCCAGGTGGCGTGGTCGCGCATCAAGGGCCAGACGCTGGGCTACATGACCTGGGCGAGCCTCGGCCTCGTCATCGTGCTCGGCGGCGCCACCCTCCTCACCCACGATCCGCGCTTCGTGCTGGCCAAGCCCGCGATCGGTCATGCCGCGATCGGACTGATCATGCTCAAGCGCGGCTGGATGCTGCGCTACATGCCGCCGATCGTGACCGAGAACATTCCCGAATACGTCACCTTCGCCGGCTACGCCTGGGCGGCGCTGTGCTTCGTGCTTGCCGCGGGCACCATCGCGGTGGCCATGACCGGCGACATGAAGCTGTGGACGTTCTATGTGACGGTGGTGCTGATCGGCGCCAAGCTTGTCGCCTTCGCCATTCAGTATGTCGCGTTCCGCCTTCTGGTCGGCAGCCGCATTCGTGCGGCCGCCCGCGCCTGATTCACCGCGTATCGAGTGCGTCCGTAAATCGCATCAAAAGGCCGCAAGACCGTTGGGCTTGCCCGATGTGATAGGCTATAACGGCGCACACTCAGATAACCCCCGGGGAGACACGAAATGGCCGTGGACGGAAACTGGAACATCACCCTCTCGACGCCGATGGGCGAGCGCAAGACGACGCTCAGCGTCAAGACCGCCGGCGGCACGCTGAGCGGCACGCAGGGCGCCGACGGCAACTCGACCGAGATTTTCGACGGCACCGCCAATGGCGACGACGTCAACTGGAAGGTCTCCATCACCAACCCGATGCCGCTGACCCTGGCATTCAGCGGCAAGGTGAGCGGCGACTCCATGTCTGGCGAAGCCTCGATCGGCCCGATGGGCAGCTTCCCCTTCACGGGATCGCGCGCGTAAGCGACCTTTCGAACATCCAATACGCAGATGGCCGGGCAATGCCCGGCCATTTTCATTTCGGCCGGCTCGGAACGATCGCAATGGGATTGAAGGTGTAGACCGCCTCACCCTTCTGGTTATAGGCGGTCCATTTCACCCGGGCGACACCGTGCGGCTTCGAGCGCGACGGCACCAGCTCCACCAGTTCGCCTTCGAGATGGATGGAGTCGCCGGGGCGCACCGGCATGAGCCAGCGCAGATCGTCGACTCCGGCGCCGAACAGCGGATGCGGTCCGAACGGCTGCGTACTCGCCGCAAGCCGCATGGCAATCGCCGCCGTGTGCCATCCGGACGCGGCAAGGCCACCGAGGATCGTCTTCTTCGCCGCCTCCTCGTCCATGTGAAACGGCTGCGGGTCGTACTCCCGGGCGAAGCGGATGATATCGTCCTTCGACACCGTCACCGCTTCGCTCTTGAAACGCATGCCGACCTTCAAATCGTCGAACCATTCGACCATCGTGCGCTCATTTCCAAAAGCTGGCCCTCGCATGGGTGCGAGGATCAAAACCAGATTTGCATCGGCAGGCGATACGCGTCAATCGGCGGGGTCGCCTCGGGTATCCGTTCAGCGACATCACGCGCGGCAATCGCGACAGCGCAGGCGTCGAGCACATCGTCGCGCCTTGCACCCGTACCGATCCGCGCGCCCGAGAGCCATGCATCCAGATCGCGAAAACCTTGCTGCTTCAGCAAACGCCGGCGAAGGGAGTCTCCCTCTTCCGATTTCTTTGACGGCAACGGCTTGTTGTCGTTGAGCCGCAGGAACACGAGTTCGGGATGAACCTCCCTTATGTCGCGCGATGAATTCGCGCGCACGAAGGCATCGACCTCGAGGATCTTCTTGCCCAGATGCCAGAGCTGCCGTGAAACGCGTTTCTGCTCACGACGCACTGCTTCCCGGTTGGCGTCATCAGGATCGCTGTATTCGAGCCATAGCCAGCGGCGGGCACCGGTAAAGACGCGGGAGGTGTGCGGCCGCAATTTCGCGCGCGCCAAGGAATCGCAGTCGCGCTCGCCGGCGTCGGTCATGCCGATGGGAATATCGATCCCTGCCCTGTCAAACGGACGGGATAACGCCTCCGCCACGTCGCGATGAAAGCATATCTCCTGCCGGTCGCCATCGAGGACAACGGCGACCCAGCCCTTACTGAATCCGTCGAGGCCGACGGCCCTCACCCCAGGTTCAATTCCCTAAAGAAGTCGTTGCCCTTGTCGTCGACGATGATGAAGGCCGGGAAATCCACGACTTCAATGCGCCAGATCGCTTCCATGCCGAGTTCGGGATATTCGACGACATCGACCTTCTTGATGCAGTGCTCGGCGAGGTTCGCAGCAGCGCCGCCGATCGAGCCGAGATAGAAACCGCCATATTTTTTGCAAGCTTCGCGCACGGCCGGCGCGCGGTTGCCCTTCGCCACCATCACCATCGAACCGCCGGCGGCCTGGAACTGGTCGACAAAGGAATCCATGCGTCCCGCGGTGGTCGGGCCGAACGCGCCGGAGGCATAGCCTTCCGGCGTCTTGGCGGGACCGGCGTAATAGACCGGATGGTTCTTGAAGTAATCCGGCAGCGGCTCGCCCTTCTCCAGCCGCTCGCGCAGCTTGGCGTGCGCGGAGTCGCGCGCGACGATCATGGTGCCGGTCATCGAGACCCGCGTCTTGATCGGATATTTCGACAGCGTCGCCAGAATTTCCTTCATGGGCTTGTTGAGGTCGATCTTGACGACCTCGCCGCCCAATGTCTGCTCGACCTGCGGCAGATACTGCGCCGGGTTATGCTCGAGCTCCTCCAGATAAATGCCGTCCTTCGTGATCTTGCCGAGCACCTGGCGGTCGGCCGAGCAGGACACGCCGAGCCCGATCGGCAGCGAGGCGCCGTGGCGCGGCATGCGGATGACGCGGACGTCGTGGCAGAAATACTTGCCGCCGAACTGCGCGCCGACGCCGAGCGACTGCGTCATCTTGAGGATTTCCTGCTCCATCTCGAGATCGCGGAACGCATTGCCGTCGGGCGAGCCGTGGGTCGGCAGCGCATCGAGATAGCGCGCCGAAGCAAGCTTCACGGTCTTCATGCAGAGCTCGGCCGAGGTGCCGCCGATCACGATCGCAAGGTGATACGGCGGGCATGCCGCGGTGCCGAGCGTCAGCACCTTTTCCTTCAGGAACGCCAGCAGGCGATCCTTGGTCAGCACCGAGGGCGTTGCCTGGAACAGAAAACTCTTGTTGGCGGACCCGCCGCCCTTGGCCATGAACATGAACTTGTAGGCATCGTCGCCCTCGGCGTAGATCTCGCACTGCGCCGGCATGTTGTTGGCGGTGTTCTTCTCCTCATACATCGACAGCGGTGCGACCTGCGAATAGCGCAAATTGCGGCGCAGATACGCATCGCGCGCGCCTTGCGACAGCGCCGCCTCGTCATCGCCGTCGGTGATGATGTTGCAGCCCTTCTTGCCCATGATGATCGCCGTACCGGTGTCCTGGCACATCGGCAGCACGCCGCCGGCCGCGATGTTGGCGTTCTTCAGAAAGTCGAAGGCGACGAACTTGTCGTTGTCGCTGGCTTCCTTGTCCTCGAGGATGGCGCGGAGCTGCTTCAGATGCCCGGGCCGCAGATAATGGTTGATCTCGCCGAAGGCGGCTTCCGACAACGCGCGCAGCGCCTCGCTGGAGACCACCACCATGTCGCGGCCGAGCACCTTCTCGACCCGCACGCCCTCGCTCGAGATTTTCTTGTAGGGCGTCTCGTCCTTGCCCAAGGGGAATAGCGGGGTGTGCTTGTACGGCGGTACGGGCTTGGACTGGTCGGGAAAGGCGGTCGGGGCGTTCATGGCGGGATCTCGGGTTTTGGGGCCCGGCGGCAAGGGGCGGCCGGGGATGGAGCCGTTCTAAGCACTTTTCGGCCAAAGGGAAGGTTTTTCACCCCATGGCGGCTGGCATCAAATCAACGCGCGGGCGCTCTAACCGCGAGGCTGAAACAGCAGGAGACTAAGGAAAGCAAGCTTGTCCACCTGACCAGCACCATTGAAGCGCGCCAATGCGGCCCGGGCCGTAGAGATAGCCAAGACGGCATCAGACCTGTTCATTCTGATCATCACGTCGTAGTCCGCAAAGTGTCGCTTCTCCTGCAAATCCACTGCAGCCGCCGCGAACGCAACAACATTCGGACTAAATCCCGCCTTTGGAGCATAGCGTCTGAACTTGGCTGACAACGCTGGCTTCTGGACCTCCTCGCATAACCTTCGAAGCCATCCGTGATCGACGCTACGATAGACCAGGCCATAGCGACTTTCGTCACGATTGGTCACCCCAACAAACTGGTCTGCCGCCGCCGTGATAATGGCGTGAAAGATCGCGTAGTACGCTGACGAGATCGCTCGCCTGATATCAACCTGGCGGGGACGTCCCGCTGGGATAGCGATGAGCTTTTCGGCCTGCTCAAACAGCTGGTCGGGATTAAGGATCGCCACCCGCGTCAAGCTCTTCTTTGGTGGCATATTCCACTATCGGCAACCGGTCCTCGCCTTCCAGGCGCAATCGCTCCTTAATGCCGACAAGGGTATCGAGCGCAGCGTCACCCTTAATCTTAGTCTCCGCGCCGGGCTTGATAACAATCATAATTCGAAGCGCATCGTGCCCTTCCGAGTCGATCGCAGCACTACTTGAAACGGACGTGATGTTCACGCTTGCCAGATTCGCGGTCGCCACTTCCTGCGCGATCTGTTGTATTTTTTTCTCATCCAGCATAGGTGCTGACACCTGTCTCATCCATTTGGACTAGTATAGCATGCCGGACGGCCAAAATCACCCCTTTGCCTTGCCCCGAACAAAAGCAAAATCACTGCCTTGCACCAACCCTTTTCCGACGCTTCAATAGGCCCAAAGGGGCACCTTCACATGACATCACGACGACTCTTTCGCCGACCGATCTTCCTTGCCGCCGCGCTGTCGTTTGCAGCCGCATTCACCGCCTCCCCGGCCCGCGCCGACCGCTGCGACGACAGCGCCAAGGAGCTGGCGAACACCATCGACAAGCTGAAGGTGAACTTCAAGGCGGCCAACGTCGTCTACATGACCCACCCTCTGGCCAAGGAATTGTCGGTGGCCTGCAAGGGCGACAAATTTTCCATCGAGCTCTACGCCAAGACCGACCGCAAGGTGTCGCAGGATTTCATCAACCTGGTCGGCGCCATGGCTGCGATCGTCTTCACCGTGACCAAGGACGACACCACGACCGGCGCCTCGCGCTGCCTGAAGCGCATGGGCGTGCTCCGCGGCGACAAGGTCAACATGCGCTACCGCCGGCTGACGCTGGAGTGCGTGCGCAGCAAGACCGAGGCCTCGATCGCGATCACCCGCGGCAAGGACGAGTAGCGCGCCGCCTGCCTGCCGCCGGCTCACACCCGCGCGAGGGAACGAACCGGCCGCAAGTCCGTCGCAAAAATGCGCGACCATGCCCCGTTCGAAGGGAACCGCATGATCGCAAGATTGCTGCTGCAGAACGTCCTGTGGGTCGCAGGCCTCGCCGCGCTGCTGTTCCTGCCGGCGGGAACGCTGCATTGGCCGGCGGCCTGGCTTTATCTGGCGACCACCGCCGCGCTCGGCCTTGGCGTCGGGCTTTGGCTTGCGGAGGTCGACCCCGGTCTGCTTGCCGAGCGCATGAGGCCGATGCTGCAGAAGAGCCAGCCGGCGGCCGACAAGGCTTTCATGCTGGTGTTCGGCTTTGCGGCGTTTGTCTGGTTCGTCGTGATCGGGCTCGACCGGCGCTGGCACTGGTCCGACATGCCGCTCGCGCTGCAGGCGCTGGGCTATCTGCTGCTGCTGGCCGCGACCGCGCTGATGCTGCGGGCGGTGCGGGAAAACTCCTTTGCCGCGCCGGTCGTGAAGGTGCAGGCCGAGCGCGGCCACCGCGTCATCGATACCGGGCCTTATGCCTATGTGCGCCACCCCATGCACAGCGGCGTGGCGCTGTATTTTGCTGCCATCGCGCTGCTGCTTGGCTCGTGGTGGGCGCTGGCGCTGGCCCCAGTGTTCTTCGTGCTGTTTTCGATCCGCGCCGGCATCGAGGAGCGCGCCCTCGCCGATGGCTTGCCCGGCTATGCTGACTATCTCAGCCGGGTGCGCTATCGTCTGATCCCCGGATTGTGGTGAGGAAACGCAATGGCCGACAACAAGACATTCACCGGCGGCTGCCATTGCGGCCAGGTGCGCTTCGAATGCACCAGCGACCTCGCCATGGTCACCGCCTGCAATTGCTCGATCTGCACCAAGAAGGGCCTGCACTTCACCTTCGTGCCGCCGAAGAGCTTTCAGCTCCGCGCCGGCGAGGAAAATTTGAAGGAATATCTCTTCAACAAGCACGCGATCCGCCACCAGCTCTGCATCGACTGCGGCGTCGAGGTCTTTGCGCGCGGCACCAAGCCCGATGGCAGCGAGGTGGTGGCGGTCAATGTCAGTTGCATGGATGGCGTCGATCTGTCGAAACTGAAGATGACGCCGGTAGACGGGCGGAGCCGGTAACAGCTGTCGTCCCTGCGAAAGCAGGGACCCATAACCACAGGGCGTTGTTGTTAAGCAAGCTGAAGCTCCAGCCTTCGCAAAACTATGTCCTGTGGTTATGGGTCCCGGCTCGCGCTTCCGCCTTCGCGCAAGGCGCTTCGGCGGACTCGAACCCTGCGAAGCTTGCGTAGCAAGCGAAGAAGGGTCGCTTGGCCGGGACGACAGCGGAGTCACCCATCCAGCTCCTTGTACCGCCGGAAGATGCCTTGCTCGTTGAAGGGAATGCGGCGCTCGCTCGCCAGATACGCCTTGATGTTCGGCCGCGCGGCAACGCGGTCATGCAGCTCGACGAGGCGCGGCACCTCGCCCTCGAACGCCTTCATGCGTTTCGGGAAGGCGTAGCGCAGCCCGGCGATGAGCTGAAGCAGCGAGAGGTCGACATAAACAGCCTTGCGCCCGGTGATGTAGGCGCTGCCGCCCTCCTCCATCAGCCCCTCGAAATAGCCGAGATATTTCGGCACGCGTTCGTTCCAGAACTCTTCCGTGCGCTTCTTGGCCGGCGCGCGCTGATCTTCGTAATACAGCGAAGGCCCGAGCGGATGATGGGTGTCGTGAACCTCCAGCACGAAATCGGTGATGGTGAGCTGCAGCGAATGCACCCACAATCTCCCCGCCTCGGCCTTCGGCGCGAGCCCGTGCCGCGCACCGAGATAGAACAGGATGTTCGCGGTATGGGCGATCACCAGCTTGCCCGCTTTGAGGAACGGCGGCGCAAAGGGCGGCGTGCCCTTGCGCGCCTCCATCATCCGCGTCATCGCCGACATGCCGTCGCCGTGCCGGGCGACGTCGTCATAGCTGGCTCCGGCATCCTCCAGCGCCAGGCGGACATATTCGCCGCGGCCCTGGATCATCGGCCAGTAATAGAGCGCATATTTCATGGGCGTCTCCCGCTTCCACAGCGTTAACAAACCGACAACGGGAACCAGCGAAGCCGGCGGCTCCGGTTCCCATTCAATCAATTTCAACGCTAACTGGCAAAGGCCTGCGTCATTTGAGCTTGTATTCGCCCCGCCCCAAAACCCCTTAACCGCGCGCGCGTAGCTTCCCGGCAGTCACAGGGGAAGCGTCCATGCGTGAGATCGCCTCTTACGCCTTCATCTACCACCAACTGCTGGTGTTGCTGGCCGGCAGCGTCTGCCTGTTCGGCACCTGGGTCGGCATGCGCCATTTCGCCCGCGCCCGCGCCACCGATGGGGCGACGCGCACCGGCTGGCTGTTCATGGCCTCCGTCGGCACCGGCGCAGCGCTGTGGGCCGCGACCTTCATTTCCATTCTCGCACTCGATCCGCAGCTTGCCAGCGGCTTCGATCCCGTCGCCACCGGCCTTGTGCTCGTCATCGCCATCGTCTCCTGCCTCGCCGGTTTCGAGATCGGCCG
>JAKFVP010000531.1 GCA_021732175.1 Bradyrhizobium sp. | reverse complement strand
GTACAGCTATTTGTTCCTCGTCGTGCAGGCGCTGATGGTTGGGGCGATCGATGACATAACGTCCACGTCAGGAAGATACGCCCGCTTGCGCGGATGCTGATCGTGGGTTCGGCGGGGTTCGCCGCGGGCGAATTGCTGCATGGCTTGCAGGGCCGGGACAGCGGCGTGGTGCAGTTCATCCTGCACGGCCTCTCGGGCTTCCTGCCTGCGATGATCTCGTCGTGGCTTGCGCACAAATACGCGGAGCAGCCGCAGGCCGCCACCCACCCATGAGGGATGTCGGGAGGCGTGGGCCTGGTGATTCGGATGTCTGCGGGATGTGGCGTTGATTGCTTCGCAGCTCACCGGAGTGATCGCTTTGCTCAGTGAGCTAGATCGGGGAGACCCGGTGCCGAATGACCTCGGGATGATAGCGCATCGTTACGGGCGCTGGCCAATATGCTGAGATGTGCGTTGCGTTAGTTGCCACCTTGCCCGGGAATGAAGCGAATTGAGATCAGCCGGGGCCGCTATCCGCGAGCGCCGGAACTCAGCCGCGGAAGTAAGCTCACGCCAGCTGAGGCACCGTGTCGATCAGGTCAACAACGAGCCGCAGGTACGCGTTGCCCGTGCGAGGGCGACGCGGCCGCTAATCGCCGTGCTTAACGCACTTTTGTTGATTGCTGTCGTAGTGATACCCCTGAGGGCATTGCTGGGTTTGGGCGGAAGCGGACAGCGCAAGAACTTGGTCCGTTCCGGTTCCCTCTTGGGAACCGAATGGCGCCCACAATTTGAAACCGATTGCTGCATATTCCAGTGGGGTTCCCAGGGGCCTTTTCTTTTCGGCTTTCATCCCATTCCATTTTTTGCCTTATGTCGCCCGTCAAGATGACGCCAAGGTAGGGACAGGGGATGACCGTCACGAAACTGTTCGTGAAGCGTGCCCACGGTGGCGCGCTCGAATCCGTTGGGACGCTAGCCTACGACCAACGAGGCGTTCAAAATAACGTCGTTTGCGCTCCATTTCGCCAGGTGCTGATCGCCTCGCAGTCGGTCACGGCCGAGTGCGGTCTCCGCCCGGGCGATCTTCGCGAAAACGTTGTCGTCGCATTCGATTCGCTTTACGAGCTTCCGTCAGGAACGGTCGTACAAGTCGGCCAGGCCTTGATCCGCCTCACGTTTCATTGCGAACCATGCAAGAAGATACTCAGGCTTGTGGATTTCGATCGCATTTTGCACAAGCGCGGCGTGTTCGGCATGTTTCTCAATGATGGGGCGATTTCGGTCGGAGACAGTTTCGCTGTAACCGAACAGAAGTTCGACGAAATACCCTACGCCGTGAACGATCGCATCCGTTGGTACCTGAAGAAGGGCGATCCATCGGCCGCCGCACTGGACCTGGTTCACACGATCGGCCTGCCGGCCTCTTACGCGAGGGCCATGCTGCGGCTTTTGAAGAAATTCGCTCTCGGTGCGCCGGGCACAAAGTTCGCTTTCAGCGAACATCCTGAATGATCGCTGAGAATGGTCGGCTCTACTGGTTGGCGTGCACGATCATCGGCAACCCGCCAGCCGGCTTCGATGTGACGCGCAATATCGGCCACACCGTGTGGCCCGGAGCGAGTTGCATGCTGAAATGTCTTATGATGGTAGCCGATACGATCGTCGCTTCCTGCAATGCAAAGGTCGATCCGATGCACGTGCGCGGTCCGGCGCCAAACGGCAGATAGGAATAGCAGTTGATGAGCGACCGGCATTCGCCAAGAAATCTGCCGGGCTCGAAGACGTCGGGGATTTTGCCATAACAACCGGTGCCGGTGCAGGACGTAAGATGGCGGTGGGCGAGTTGCGGCAATCATTCCACGCGCACTGATCACTCTATCCACGAAGCTACCATTTCCGACGATGACGAATGCGCCCGACACCGCCCTTCGACGCACAGCCCTCGGCATAGCGCGGCGCCCGGTAGGGAACGCTACGGTGGCCGTAAGCAACTGGCCGGAGAGCTATCACCACTGTGCGGTCGGATGCGTCCCGAAGGGCTTGGCCCGGTTGCCGCCGCTGGGACGCTGATGCTGTTGTGGGAGGAGGATTGCGATGCAAACTTCGACAGCTTCAGCTACGCGTGATTCTACCAACGCTACAGGGAATGGGCCGGCCGTCTCAAGCCGACCCTGCTGCAGGTTCATGTCGTCGGCGAGAAGCTGTTCGTCGACTAATTCCGGCCGCAGCATGGAGGTGGTTGACGGGCTCAGCAGTGAGGTGCGCAGCGCGCAGATCTTCGTCGCGCTGCTCGGCGCCTCGAACTACACCTACGGAGAAGCCGTCGCGGCGGGCCTTGCCACCTGTCCTCCAAAAAAATGACACAGGTCTCTTTCTCGGGATCGGACCGATCGATCGCTCCTGCCGGCAGCAGTCAGGCAGGCAGCCCGCCCGGCTCTACGAGTGTGCCTTGCCCGTTGCGGGGCCGGAAAATTCATTCGCACGTCCAGATGCCCGTTTTGGGGGCCTCCGCGATAGTTGCACACCTTCGGGCGCGGACGTGCAGTGGCCGCCCGGCCAGTGCGAGACACTGCAGGCGCCGGCTGCTGCGTGACAATGATTTTCTGAGGACCCAAACGGATTTCGGTTTCCGTCGTGCGCGCAAAGCTTGACGACGCGGAAACCAAAAGTTGCGCGTTATTGGCGCAGGGAGTCGGCTGAAGTGCGAAGAGTCGAAGAAAAGTGTAGGAATGAGTTGACTTTGCCCGCCCGATTAGGAAGGCAAGATAAAGCAAACTTTCGTTCGCGGCTCCCTGTCAGCCGGACTTCTTGGCGCGTCGATTGGCGCTGTATGTCCGCGGTCGTAACGCAATGCTCAGTCAAATCGTCACGTAATCGTGAGAAGGCTTCCGCATGAGCGTGACTCCCGCGCCGGTGCATTTGCTGGCTCTGGAAATAACACTGCTCAGCGGTTATCCTATTTGGTATGGCTCGGTGGAACATTCGTCGGATGCTGGCCTCGCTGCTGGCCTCGGTATTGGCTATCGGCTTGGCAACGCACGGCCTCGGCCACCCCGTGATGGCCGATTGCACCATGGCCGCGGCGAGTAGCATGCCCGCGTCCGGCGGCGAACCCATGCACAAGTGCAACGGATGCGCTGGCGACGAGAAGGGCGTAGTGTCGACCGCGTGCGCCGCTTTTTGTAGCGCCGTGGTGGTGCTGCCGGAAGTGGATGTGATGCCGCTTGCTGCTCGTGCGGAACAACTGAGGCCCCCGGCGGGACCAGCGATGATAGGTTGTACCCGTCCTCCGGATCCCTATCCTCCTAGGACAACCATCCTGAGTTAAGGCGCATCGCCTGTTTGGCGGTGTCCTTCGGCGCGCCTGTGCAACTGCAAGTCGGGCTGCGTATGCCCCTGGGCCATGCCCTTTAACCCATGCGCGTCCGAGCCTGCGACTTAGGATCGACAATGTCTGCTATCGCTAATGCGGCGACAAGTCGCCGCTCATTTCTCCTTGGCGCGGCCGGCGTTCTCGCGACCGGGCGGCTTCCAAAGGCCTCGGCCCAGAGTTCGAAGACGGCCCGAGAGTTCACGTTGACCGCCGCCAAGGGCCGAACGCCGCTGGTCAGGGCCCAGCCGGAAACCGATGTCTGGTGCTACGACGGCATCGTCCCCGGCCCGCTCATCCGAGCGCGACAGGGCGAAACCATTCGTATCATCGTCGAAAACCGCCTAGGCGAGGATACCACCGTGCATTGGCATGGCATCAGACTGCCTCTTGCGATGGACGGTGTTCCCAGCATTTCCCAGCCGCCGATCGCGCCAGGCCAGCGCTTCACTTACGAATTCACGCCGCCTGATGCTGGAACGTTCTGGTACCATCCGCACGCCGACAGCTTGCAGCAGCTTGGACGAGGCCTCGCCGGTGCGTTCATCGTGGAAGAGCCGGAACCGGTAGCTGTCGATCGTGAAGTCGTCTGGATGCTGACGGACTGGCGGCTCACGACGGAAGCGCAGATCGCCTCCGGTTTCGGCAACGGCATGGACGCGGCGATGTCGGGTCGCGTCGGCAACACGGTGACGTTAAATGGAATCGTATCCGACGAGGAGCCCGTGGGGGCCGGCGAACGGATCCGCCTTCGCCTCATCAACAGCTCGCTGGCGCGCATCATGGCACTTCGCTTCCAAGGCCACCGGCCCCTGATTGTGGCGATCGACGGTCAACCTTGCGATCCGCATGAGCCGGACGGTGGCCGTGTGTTGCTTGGACCTGCGATGCGCATCGACGTCGTGCTCGACATGCACGGCGAGCCCGGACGGCGCTACAAGGTGATCGATGATTTCTATGATGGTCTCGCCTATTGGCTGACGGAGCTCGCCTACGACGACAAGCCCCCTCTGCGGGCGCATATTCTCGATCCCCCGCTGACATTGCCGCGTAATCCCGTGCCCGACCCGGATTTGACCACCGCGCAGATGCACGAGCTGCGCCTTCAAGGCGGCATGATGGGGGGTGGCGGAATGGCCGGCATGGGCGGCATGTCGAACGCTGTTTGGGCGATCAACGGCAGGTCAATGACCGGTGATGGCCATGCGGAAATGACGCCACTTCTGGCGTTAACGCTAGGACGTAGCTATGTGCTTACCCTTCGCAACGACACCGCGTGGTGGCATCCCATTCACTTGCACGGCCACAGCTTCCGCGTTCTCAGCCGCAATGGACGAGCGGTGCCATCACGGCAGTGGGCAGACACCGTACTGGTTCCACCAAAGCAAGCTGTCGAAGTCGCGTTCGTGGCCGACAACCCCGGTGACTGGATGTTGCATTGTCACGTCACCGATCATCAGGTCTCGGGAATGATGGCGGTCCTTCGCATCGCTTGAGCAAAAATATCGGAAAGGAGAACTTCGATGAAACGACGTACCTTTTGCATCGGCTGCCTGATCATCGCAATCAGCCCGGCGCTGCCAGCGATCTCGGCCGAGCCAATCCGCGCCACTCTTTACAAGAGCCCGCAGTGCACGTGTTGCGAGGGTTACGCGGCCTATCTGCGCAGCAACGGCTTCGAGGTCGAGGTCAAGCCGACCAATGATCTCAACCAGATTAGCGAGAGGGCCGGCGTGCCCGCAAAATACCAAGGCTGCCACACGATGTTCGTCGATGGCTACGTCGTGGACGGTCATGTGCCGGTGGAGGTCGTGCGCAAACTCTTGTCCGAGCGACCGCCGGTTGCTGGAGTCACGCTTCCAGGCATGCCGACAGGTTCACCCGGCATGTCCGGCAAGAAGACGAAAGCCTTCGTCATCTATGCGGTGACCAAAGATGGTAAAGAGCCTACGGTCTACACCAGGGTATGACGAGGTCGGGATCGTTCTCGAACCGCGGACGAAGCTCCCGCCCGTCAGCAACTTTGCCGCATCGCCGCCTGACGGTTTGCAGACCGGCGGAGCCCCCGGCGCCGGCTTATACCGGCCAAGAGGAGCTACGATGGGCCAACGCCCGGTGATATCTGCTAGGCACTGAATAGATTTGGCGCCATGTGATTTCGCGGCACTCACCATATGGATCAACCGTGGTCAAAGCATCAACGAAATACGAGGCGTCGGGACTCGTCGTTCAGTTTCGCTATTGGATCGCCAAGCTGTTTTACCGAATTTCTTTTCTCCTCCTGGTGCGAGACGGAAGTTGGCAAGAAGAGGTCTCCAAGGCTCTCGCACCCAAGGCAGGGGACCGTATCCTGGATTTTGGACCTGGGAGTTCTTCGACCGTCATCTCGCTCGCGCTTCGTTATCCGGAGGCTACATTCATCGCGGCGGACTCAAACTTCAAGGCAGTCGAAAATGCGCGACGCAAGGTGGCGCGCAAGGAGCTCGGGAACGTTTCCGTCCTTGTTGTCGCTCTTGACGGAAAGCTTCCGTTTGACGCGGGTTCGTTCGACAAGGCCGTTTGTATGCTTGGACTTCATGATCGTCCTCCGGAAGAAAAGCTTCAGATCGTCAAAGAAATTGTAAGGGTGGTGAGGCGTGGTGGGGCATTGCACGTAGCTGATTTCGACAAACCAGAAAACCCTCGTGAAGGCCGCATCCTCGAATTTGCCAGACGCATTTCCGGGCCAGCCGCGATAGCGCCCCATATTGATGGGAGCTGGATTGAGTGTCTCGCCAAAGGCGGTTTTACCGGCGTACGCAAGCAGTCTTCGTGCTCGATCGGAATAGGACGAATATCGGTGGTGAAAGCACGCAAGCGTTGAGCATCAAAGCCTATCATCCTGTTGCACAGCAGCAACAGCGACGCAGCGAATCTAATCCGATTCGCTAGCGCTTGGCGCAGTTCAGAACAATTCAGGTTTGCAGCGGCCATTCAGTGGCATGCTAGCCGCGTCTGGTATGCGCCCATTCCGTGTCGGCGATGGTCCAACGTGTGATGGCACTAAAAGCAAGAAGAAACGACACCCATGCCCGACATGATGCGGCGGGGTTTCATCACGTTGGTCGGCGGAGCTGCATTGTGGCCGGTTGCGGGGCGAGCGCAGTCCAAGCCCGCGCGCATCGCGCTGCTTGGCAGCGGCGCGGCGCAATCGAGCGGCATATTCGTGGATGCCTTGAAGCAGGGTCTCGCCGACAACGGCTTGATCGAAGAACAGGGCTATACGCTCGATATCCGCTGGGCAGAAGGCGAGTACGAGCGCTTTCCGGCGCTTGCCGCCGAAGTGGCGAGCCAAAATCCGAATATTATTCTCGCGACCACAATCGCCGCGGTGCGCTCGGCTCGGAGCGCGAGCGTGACCATTCCGATCGTCATGACCACAATCAACGATCCCGTGGGAGCCGGACTCATCGCCAGCCTGGCGCGGCCCGGCGGGAATACCACGGGTATCGCCAACTTAAGCGAGGATTTGACTCCTAAGGTAATGGAAATCCTGCGAGCGATCATTCCTAGGGCGAGCGTGATCGCTGCCCTCTTCAATCCTGCCAACCCGTCAAACCCGCCCATGCTCGAAAAGATCCGTGCCTATGCCGGCGCCGTTGGCGTGACAATTGAGCCGGCCGAACTCAAGGCGCCGAGGGAGCTTGAACGGATCTTCGGCGCCATCGTCGGACAGCGTCCAGACGCCCTGCTGGTCATCAACGACGCATCGTTCCTCGATATGCGCGCGCGGATCATGGCGCTGTCGTTACAACATCGGTTGCCGGTGGCTTCGTCATTCCCAGAGTTCACCGACGCCGGTGCACTTACAGGCTACGGTCCGCCGCGGCTCGATCTCTACAGACGCTCGGCCTATTATGTGAAGCGGATTCTCGATGGAGCGAAGCCGGCCGATTTACCGGTTGAGCAGCCCACACGGATCGAGCTGTCTGCCAATCTCAAGACCGCGAAGGCGCTCGGCATCGCGATCCCGAATTCCTTCCTCGCGCGCGTCGATCGGGTGATCGAATGAATCGCCGCGGGTTCATCACACTGCTCGGCGGTGCGGCGGCCGCGCGACCGATCGCGGCGCGAGCACAACAGGGCGAGCGCATGCGGCGCATCGGGGGCTGCTAGGTCCCGGCGAAGAGGCATTCGGTCGTTTATTCAGTAACGGGCCAAGCCTGATCTTTGCACGTTGTGACAAACGTCAGGTTAACCCTATGAAATTGATGCGTTTTTACCTGACGGAAACGTTGTTGCGGACTTGTGAAGCAGTCGATCTTTCCGGGCCGCCGTCTCCGTGCGATATTAAGGTCATGAATCTGTACCGATTCGTCTGTCGTTTGCTGGCGGCCTTCGTGATCGCCGGACTTGTTTTGCAGCCGCTGGCGGGTCCCGTGGCCGCGAAACCTGTGTCTTTGCCAGCCGCGACCCATGTGACTTCCATGGCAGCCATGTCCGGAGAGATGCCTTGCTGTCCGGATGAGAAGCAGCAAAATGGCTGTCAGGCATGTCCGGCCGCAATGTGCCCGTTGATGTTCGCCCAGGCGGAGCCTTCCTCTATCAACGGCATTGTTATCTCCTTCCAGACTCGCAGGTTGCCGTTCGCACTCGACGACCTGATCGTCGACGGCCTCGTCGGCGGCCCTCCGGACCATCCTCCCCGAACTTTGTCCTGATCGGCGCGACAGCGCCTACTGCTGCCGGCGCGGTCCTTTGACCGCGCGACTAGACCATGCCGCATAGCGGCACATCAGGATATCGAGGATTTGTGATATGAAGAGCTTTAGGTACGCGCGCGCCTTTTGGGCGGCGCTGGTCGGCGTCGCCTTGATCGGGTCGGCCACGCTGGCACGCGCCGATATCAAGGACTACGAGTTCCAACTCGTCGACCAGACCGTCAAGATGGGTGACGCGATTGTGTCGGTGCGTCTCGTTCATAAGCCCGATGGCAAACCGGTCTCGGATGCCGTGATCTTCGCGAAGAGATTGGATATGGCGCCGGACGGCATGGAGACGATGATGACCAAGATCGAGCCGATGCCGAGCACCGAAGCCGGCGTCTACCGGTTCAAGGCCGCGGTGACGATGGAGGGCAGCTGGCGATTGTCGTTGGCAGCCAAGGTGCAGGGCGAAACCGGAACGGTCGAGAGTAAGCTCATCATAAAGGCGCAGCAATGAAGCGGGCCATTCTGATCAGCGCTGTAGTCGTCGCGTTGGCGGCCGCCGGCACCGCTTTTGTCGCGGATCATGCGCAACGCAAATCTGAGAGCGCAAGTTTGGCGACACCGGCTGCGGCCGAATCAATCGGTGCTACGATTTATTACCAGGATCCAGATGGCAAACCATTCTATTCCCTGACACCAAAGAAGACGCCGGACGGCCGGGACTACCGGGCCATTCCCAGCAGTGCAGATGTCAGCTTTGACGAAGCCGAGAAAGCGCCGGCGCAATCCAAATCCGCCGGGGCAAAGGGCAAGATCAAATACTACCGCAATCCGATGGGACTGCCGGATACCTCGCCAACGCCAAAGAAGGATTCAATGGGGATGGATTACATCCCTGTCTATGAGGGCGACGATACCGATGACGGCTCGGTTAGGCTTTCGCCGGGCAAGATCCAGCGCACGGGCGTCAAATCCGAGCCCGCAGCGGCTCGTGTGATCCGGGCGACGATTCGTGCCCCTGGCACGATCCAGCTCGACGAGCGCCGCATCTCGGTCATCGCGATGCGTGCCGAAAGCTATGTCCAGAAGGTTGCAGACGTAACCACAGGAACGCGCGTCGCCGCAGGGCAGCCGCTGATGGAGATCTATAGTCCCGCGGTCGCTGCGGCTGCAGCGGAGTATCTTGCAACCATCAATTCCAAGGTGACGGGCATCGAGCAATACGGCAGGGGTTCGAGACAGCGCTTGATGAATCTGGCCGTTCCGGAGTCCGAAATCGATGCCATGGAAAAGACCCGGATCGCCCCGATCGCCATTCAATGGTGCGCTCCGCGCGACGGTATTGTGCTCGAGCGTAACGCCATCGAGGGCATGCGCGCACAACCGGGCGACGTGCTGTTCCGCGTGGCCGATACTTCATTGGTGTGGGCGATGGTCGACGTTGCGGAGCGCGATCTCGGCTCGTTGGTCGTCGGTCAACCCGTCACGGTCCGGGCGCGCAGCTTCCCGGGACGCGAGTTCACGGGCACAATCGGCGTCATCTATCCGCAGGTGAACCGCGAGACGCGTACTGCGCGGGTTCGGATCGAACTGGACAACCCGGATCTTGCCCTGCTGCCGGACATGTATGTCGATGCTGACATCGGCACCGGAAATCCGCAGCCGGTACTGTCTGTCCCTGAGAGCTCGATCCTCGACACGGGAACTCGCCAAGCGGTCATGGTCGACAAGGGCGAGGGTCGCTTCGAGCCGCGCGAAGTCAAGCTCGGCCAACGCGGCAGCGGCTTTGTCGAGATTCGGAGCGGCCTGCAAGACGGAGAGGCCGTCGTGACATCGGCCAATTTCCTAATCGATGCTGAAAGCAATCTGAAGGCGGCCCTGAAGGGCTTTGCGGACGCCAAGCCCGCCGCGCCCGCCGAGCCTCAGCGCAATGACAACCGTGCGGGAGATCGCCAATGATCGCCCACGTTATCGCCTGGTCGGCGCGCAATCTGCTGCTGGTCTTGTTCGGCACCGGCTTTGCTGCCGCTGCCGGACTCTATGCGTTGCTCCACCTCCCGCTCGACGCGATCCCCGATCTCTCCGATACTCAGGTGATCGTCTACACCGAATATCCGGGACAGGCGCCGCAGGTGATCGAGGATCAGGTCACCTATCCCTTGACAACGGCGATGCTGACGGTGCCCAAATCAAAGGTCGTCCGCGGCTTCTCGTTCTTCGGCGTCTCGTTCGTCTATGTGATTTTCGAGGACGGGACCGACATTTATTGGGCGCGCTCACGCGTGCTTGAATTCCTCAACAGCGCCACGTCACGAATTCCAGCGGGCGTCACCCCAACTATTGGTCCTGATGCAACCGGCGTTGGCTGGGTCTACCAATACGCCGTCATGTCGAAGGAGCTGAATCTCTCCGATACGCGGACGATCCAAGACTGGAATCTTAGGTTCGCGCTGGCCAAGGCAGAGGGCGTGGCTGAAGTCGCAAGCGTCGGCGGCTTCGTCCGGCAGTACAACGTCATCCTCGATCCGCAGCGTATGCGCGACCGCGGGATCACCATGCAGAAGATGCGCGAGGCGATCCGAGCCAGCAACGCCGATGTCGGCGGCCGCACCGTCGAGCTCGCGGAATTCGAATATGTCATCCGCGGCAAGGGCTACCTGAAGGGCATCAACGATCTCGGCAATATCGTGCTCAAGACCAACAACGGCACGCCGGTGCTGCTGCGCGACGTCGCGAGGGTTGAGCTGGGGCCCGACGAGCGGCGTGGCATCACCGAACTGAACGGGGAAGGGGAAGTCGCAAGCGGAATCGTGTTGCAACGTTTCGGCGTGAACGCGCTGGATGTCATCGAGAACGTCAAGAAGCGGTTCAAGGAGATCGCCAGCAGTCTGCCGAAGTCGGTCGAGATCGTTCCGGTCTACGACCGCTCGAATTTGATCAAAGCCGCGATAGATACGCTCAAGCACACCTTGCTTGAGGAGTCGATTGTGGTCGCGCTGGTGTGCATAGTCTTCCTGCTGCACTTCCGCAGCGCGCTGGTCGCGATCCTGATGCTGCCGGTCGGCATCTTGATGGCATTTGGCGCCATGAAGCTGCTCGGGCTCGGCTCCAATATCATGAGCCTTGGCGGCATCGCGATCGCCATCGGCGCCATGATCGATGCTGCGATCGTCATGATCGAGAACGCCCATAAGCACCTCGAGCGGGCTGAGCCCGGTCAATCGCGGATCGACATCCTGATCGAAGCCGCATCCCAGGTCGGGCCAGCGCTGTTCTTCAGTCTCTTGATCATCACCGTATCGTTTATGCCGATCTTCACACTGGAGTCACAGGAAGGGCGGCTGTTCAGTCCGCTGGCCTTTACGAAGACCTTCGCGATGGCGGCAGCCGCGCTGTTATCGGTGACGCTGGTGCCGGCGCTGATGGTGATCTTCGTCCGCGGACGAATCGTTCCGGAGCACAAGAATCCGATCAACCGCTTCCTGATCTGGATTTATCGGCCGGTCATCAAGGGCGTGATGCGCGCCAAGACGCTGGTGATCTTGATAGCGGTCGTCATCCTTGCCGTAACGATCTGGCCGGCCCGCCAACTCGGCACCGAATTCATGCCGAATCTGAACGAGGGCACATTGCTCTATATGCCGACCACGCTGCCAGGCATTTCAGTCACCAAGGCCGGCGAACTCATGCAGACCCAAGACAAGATCATCCGGTCGTTTCCGGAAGTTGACTCCGTCTACGGCAAGGCGGGGCGCGCCGCGACCGCCACCGATCCTGCTCCTTCGGAGATGTTTGAGACGGTGGTGAACCTGAAGCCGAAGGAGCAATGGCGCCCCGGCGTTACCGTGGATAGCCTGATTGCGGAAATGGACAAAGCGCTGCAGTTTCCGGGCGTCTCGAACGCCTGGACCATGCCGATCAAAGCCCGCATCGACATGCTCTCGACCGGCATCCGGACCCCGATCGGGGTCAAGGTGATCGGGACGGACCTGGTCGAGATCGACAGGCTCGCCAAGCAGATCGAACAGGTCTTGAAGGCAGTTCCCGGCACCTCCTCGGCCTATGCCGAGCGCGGCATCGGCGGCTACTATCTCGAGGTGACGCCGGACCGCGAAGCTTTGGGGCGCTACGGCATCATGATTCAGGATGTCCAGGACACGATCGCGACGGCGCTTGGCGGGCAGACGGTCACGACAACGGTCGAGGGACGCCAGCGCTTCTCCGTCAACATGCGCTACCCCCGGGATTTGCGCGACAATCCTAAGGCGATTGCGAGCGACGTGCTGGTGCCGATGCCGGCCGGCGGCGCCGTCCCGCTCGGCGAGGTCGCAAAAATCGTACCGGCGCGCGGGCCGACCTCGATCCGGACCGAGAACGGACAGTTGGCGACCTACATCTATGTCGACATCCGCGGCCGCGACCTCGGCGGCTATGTCGCCGAGGCGCAGCGCGCCGTGCAGGCCAGCATCCAGTTTCCGCCCGGCTACTACGTGATGTGGAGCGGCCAGTACGAGTATCTCGAACGCGCGACCGCGCGCCTCAAGATCGTCGTGCCGGTGACGTTGTTGATCATCTTCCTGTTGCTATACCTCAACTTCCGGTCTCTCACGGAAACCATGATCGTGATGCTCTCGCTTCCGTTCGCACTAGTCGGGGGGCTGTGGATGATGTGGTGGCTTGGCTTCAACCTGTCAGTCGCCGTCGCCGTCGGGTTTATTGCACTTGCCGGCGTCGCGGCCGAAACGGGGGTCGTGATGTTGATCTACCTCAACCAGGCCCTGGATGAGGTCCGGAAACGCCGCGCAGCCGAGAGACGCTCGATTACCCGAACCGATCTCTACGATGCCATCATGGAAGGCGCCGTCGAGCGGGTACGGCCGAAGATGATGACGGTGGTTGCCATTATGGCGGGTCTTTTGCCGATTATGTGGAGCACGGGTACGGGCTCGGAGATCATGCAGCGCATCGCCGTGCCGATGATCGGCGGCATGGTTTCGTCGACGCTGCTGACGCTGATCGTGATCCCTGCCATCTATGGATTGGTGAAAGAGCGGCTCGTTCGCATCCAGTCCGGAGTACCAGCAGCAGACGACAGCGAAGCCATCCTCGAGCCCACGATGCCATCCAGCCTCACGCAGCGTCGCAAAACACGCGCAAGCAAGAAACATGCTAGGATCGACTGACCCGGTCCGGCGGCGCGGGGCTGAGCGACGGCTCCGCTCCTTCGTCATTTCATTGACTTGGTTCCTGACGGCGGTGCCTGCCGCTGCGGAAACCCTGTCGGAGGCATTGGCAAGAACCTATCAGGCCAATCCACAGCTCAACGCCGAGCGAGCCCGCCAGCGCGCAACGGACGAAAGCGTGGCGCAAGTACTTGTGGGTTATCGGCCGCAGATCATGGCAAGCCTGAGTGCCGGCTTGGCGCAGGTTCGCGACCTTCTGCCTGACAACACGATTGCCAATGCAACGATGCGTCCTTGGACCATTGGAGTAACCGTCACCCAGGTTTTGTTCAACGGCCTCAAGACGGCAAACAGTGTTCGTGCGGCGGAGTTTCAGGTCAAGTCGGGCCGTGAAGCGTTGCGCAATGTGGGGCAGGGCGTGCTGCTCGACAGCGTCACCGCCTACATGAACCTACTGACCAACAAGGCACTGGTCGAAGCCCAACGCGCAAATGTCAGTTTTCTGCAGGAAACTCTGGCTGTCACGCGAAGGCGGCTGAGTGCGGGAGATGTGACGCCGACCGACGCTGCGCAGGCCGAAGCGCGTCTCAGCCGCGGCAAGTCTGATCTCAACGCCGCCGAGGTCGCCTACGCGGTCAGCAAAGAGACCTATGCCCAGGTGACTGGTGAAGCGCCAGGCGTGTTGGTACCGGCTGCGACCGTGGACCGGCTGTCGCCTCCTACACGTGACGACTCCATTTCCATTGCGCGCAGCCAAAAACCTTTGCTGCTTGCCGCAGGTTATGACGTCGACATGGCGACCGCCACGATCGGCGTGGCACAGAGCAGCCTGCTGCCGCAGGTGTCCGTGCAGGGCAGCGCCAGCGTCGACACAGATATGACGCTAACTGTCAAGAGAACCCACCAGGCGTCGATCGTGGGGCAGGCGAGCGTGCCGATCTATGATGGCGGAATGGCCGCGGCGCAAGCCAAGGAATTGGCAGCGCAAAGCCGCATGGTGCTCAAGAGGGTGCGGAACCGGGTTCGAACTGCGGTTGCCAGCGCATGGGTGACCAACGAAGGCACCAAGGTGGCGCTCCGCGCTGCGGAATCCGAGGTGCTTGCCGCCCGTATCGCGCTCGAAGGGGTACGGCGGGAGGCGCAGGCTGGCCAACGCACCACCGTCGAATTGCTCAACGCCCAGCAGGATTTGGTCAATGCCAGGACACGGCAGATAGTTGCGCAACGCGATCGCGTGATTGCTTCCTATACGTCGTTGAACGTGGTCGGGCGACTCGACGTCCGTACCCTGAACCTCAACAGGCCGGACTACCTGCCTGAGGTGCATTACATCAAGTCCGCGATGCTTGGCACGGGGTCCGGACGCCATCTGCTCGATAAGTTCCAAACCGAAGAGATTTTTCCGGCCCAGCGCCGAGAGATGTAACCAAATCCGCCCAACCGGCGAACTAACAGAGTAGCGCGGCATGAAGACCACGGAAGCGGAGCTTAGGGGCCTAATGCTGGCGGCTCTGGACGGCGATGCGGCCTCGCACCGTACCGTGCTCGCTCGGTTGAGCAGCCGTCTGCGTGCGTACTACAAGGGCAAGCTCCTACGCATTGGCCGAAGCGCGTCGGAGGCCGAAGATCTCGTGCAGGAGGCTGTCTTGGCTATCCATCTCAAACGTCACACCTACAATCCGGACGAGCCCTTGACGCCTTGGGTGCACGCGATTGCGCGCTACAAATTGGTGGATTTTGTGCGCCGAACCCGTACCTCGTTCGCCGACGTGCCGATCGACGATGCCGACGACGTCATGGCCCACGACGATCATAGCGATGCCGAAAGCAGCTACGACATCAGGCGGCTGATGGAGCGGCTGCCTAAAAACATGCAATGCGCCATTGAGGCCGTGAAGCTCGACGGATTGAGCACAGCCGAAGCAGCCAGAAAGTGTGGGCTTTCGGAGTCGGGTGTAAAAGTCAACGTCCACCGTGGGCTCAAAACCCTGGCGGTTCTGATTGCGCAGGAGACCAAGTCATGAAAACGGAAGATCTGGTCACTGTGCTCAGTACGCGTATCGAGCCGGTCAATCATCGGATGGTCGGCTGGACCATGGGAATTGCGCTCGCAACTTCAGCACTCGTGGCGCTTGGCCTTATGCTCGTCGGACTGGGTATCCGCGCGGACCTGACAACCGGTCGCGCCTTGGCATTTCTCCTCTTGAAGCTTGCGTTTACGGTCGGCGTCGTTGCCATCTCATCGATCTACTTGATGCGGCTGGCGCGGCCGGGTGGGGAACGACGAACCTCGTCGATTCGGATCATGATGCCGTTCGCGGCGATCGTGCTGCTCGCAGCAATCAGCCTTGGACTCGCGCCAAGCTCGCACTGGGACGAGATGGTTTTGGGAGATCAATGGCTTGAGTGCCTGCTCTCTATTCCGATTATTGCGATTGTGCCTTTCGCCATTATTGTCGCTGCAATGCGAAAGGCGGCCCCGACCAATCTGGAACGAGCGGGCGCTTTCGCCGGGCTCATTGCAGGCGGCGTAAGTGCAATGGCGTATGCGCTCCACTGTACGGACGATTCGCTGCCTTTTATCGCGCTTTGGTACGGCGGCACGATTGCGATTTGTACCTGGGTGGGCGCGAGATTTGGACCGCAGCGGCTGCGATGGTAGCGAACCATCGCTATCGCGCGCTGTCGCGTTCACGTCAGCGTGAGCTTGTAACCGACGAGCAATTTTCTCCGAACCGATGATTCAGGAGCGCCCTGGAGGAGGGGCAATGCGAATCTGCCAGCGAAATGTTGGCCGCCAGAATTGCGATCGAGTCCCCCGGCGGTCTTTACAGTTGACGGCGGATATTCCTTCGCTGCTGCCCCAGGTTAGTGCCATGGATCTGTGGGGCTTCAAGAAGTGGCGACGCCAGATGAGGTACACCCAGGCTGTGGCAGGAGAAAAACTGGGGCTAAGTCGCGGTGCCGTTCAGTATTCGGAAAGTGAGCACAGGTCGGTTCCGCGCGCCGTCGAGCTTGCATGCCTGGAATTGTTGCGGCTCTGGAAGCAGCAGCCGGACTTTGGCCCTGTGATGCTGCTCTATTCCGATGCTCCTGTCGGAGATGACGGGAGTATCTTGCTGCGATCCGAGCATCATCCTGACAACGAGAGCGCCTTAAGAAGCGCCGCCGAGCTGAAGAACACGAAGATCCTTCATGTCGTCCTCATCTTGGAAGAAGATGGCACTGTGGTCTGGTCGGGACCGGAGCTCCTGCGTGAACTCGATCTTCGGCAAAATGCCGCCGTCGGCGAAAAGTCGCTGGCTGCGAAGACTCGATCCTCGCAGTAGCGAAGCCAACCGCGCTCACCGGACAGCTCGGCGTCGAGGTGGTCAAGGAGAAAGCCGTGTCCGGATTGCAACTGGTGAAAAAGATTGGGCTGAACTCGCTCGATGGCTGGACAAAAAGTCGGCAATTGCCAAAAAATCGTCGAAACCGCCAATTGCGCCGTTTCATATGCGGCGCAATACATACTGTCGATGATGGGTCGCGCGAGGGATCTTCAATCAATTCCTCCCGGAGCGGGGTTCAATCGATGCGTGGCGCGGAGGGCTTCTCGATCCCGAGGGGCTCCATTTCAGCGGCAGGGGCTCACATTGAAAACAATCCTCACATCTGTGGTAATAGGGTTGGGCGTCGTGACGGCTGCCAATGCCGCGGATCTGCCCGTCAAGGCTGTCAAATCGCCGCCGCCCGCGCCCTCCTGGTGGGATACATTGACGATAACCGGCCATGTGGAGGTCGGTGCTTCGGGCAATGCGAATAATCCCGCCGTCACGAATTTTGGCCAGCTTTTTACGGATAAAGCCAATTCGGCCTTCTTGAACCAGGCTGTGCTGACGGTGCAACGACCTCTCGATCCGAAAGCGACCGGATACGATTTCGGATTCAAGTTTCAGGTGATGTATGGTTCGGACGCCCGCTATACCCATTTCCTGGGTGAGTTCGACCAGTCAATCAGTGGTCGCAATCAGTTCGACATCGTCGAAGCGCACGCTCTGTTCCATCTGCCGTGGCTTACCGCAGGCGGCATCGATTTAAAAGTCGGGCAAATGGTGACCCTGGAAGGCGCGGAAGTCATCTACGCGCCTGACAATGCGCTTTTCACACATTCCTACATCTTCAATTTCGGTATTCCCTTCAAACACACCGGAATCATGGCGACCACCCACGTGAATCCGATGCTCGATGTGTACACGGGTGTCACCACAGGCGTGAATACGACGTTCGGTAACCGGTTCGATTGCTTCAACTGTGGCGACAACAACAAGGCCGCGGCGTTCCATGGTGGCTTCGGGCTGAATTTGCTGGATGGCGCACTGACTGTCTCGGCGACTACTCATATCGGTCCGGAAAATCCCAACGTATCGGCTGTTTTACTTGCGGGCGTCAATCCCAATACCGCTCTCCGCTATCTCAACGACGTAACGGTCATCTGGAAGGCAACCGACAAGCTCACCCTGACGACCGACATGAACTACATTCGTGATGATGGGTTTAACGCGACAGGCTACGGTGTGGCCCAATATGCGAGCTATTCGATCAACGATTGGCTGAAGATCACTGGACGCGGAGAAATCTGGCGCGACAATAACGGCTTCTTCGTCGCCTCTTTTCCCGGCAATCTGGATTTTGTCCGAATTGAACACGGTAATCCATTGGGTGTAGCGATCAGCGGCGGACCGACAACCTACGGTGCGCTGACGGTTGGACTTGCCATCAAGCCTCCCGTCCCAAAACAAATCGAAGGCCTCGTTATCAGGCCCGAGATTCGCTACGACGCGTCCCTGAACAACACCACGCCATTCGGTGGAGGAATGAAGAGTTCGCAATGGATGTTTGCCAGCGACCTCATCATACCCTTTACGATCAAGTGACGTGAGTTCTACGCGGTACGCGAACCTTTGTATTTGTTGACGGCCTATCGAAAGGACTTTGGCGCCCTCAGAACGCGTCAGATGATTTCGGTTTGTGCGGTGCGCCTTAGCAACTGCAGCATTGGGACGCCCTGTTGCGTTAACTTAGTGGGTGTCAGGCGGCTTCACGTCGGCGTGAGCCTGTAACCGGCAGACAAACTGTTCCGAACTCATTGTTAGAAGCGCACATGACGCGTTTCCAAAATGATGGAGCCGGACCATGTCAACCAAACACCTTCTTGCGATTTCGCTCGCCCTGCCGATTTTTGCGATGTCGGCGTCGGCCTACGCCGGCGCGACAATTTCCGACAAGCGGTATTGGCCGAGTGAGGCCAGATCGGCCACCGCGGCCGGCAGCACCCAGAGTTCAATATTTGCCTGGGAGCCGCGCACGACAACGCAAGTGCATATCCCGAGGAAAGTGCGGCACCACCAGCGTGCCGCGACGCCTCGATAACAGGTAGCCAAGCAATGATGCGCACCGCCCGAGCTGCACAAGCGGCGTCGGCAAGCATTCCTCGATCTGGCTTCGAATTGAAACCCGGCTGCGGATCAGGCTACTGCCGCAGCCGAGAGGGGCGGTGTACCTTTTCGTTCACCAGAAGACAGAGGATTCCTGTGACGCTGCTTGATCGTATCTTGCCTCAACACAAGGCGACGTCCGCTGACGCGGCCGCTCGATTCCCCAATAAGGTCACGAGGTATTTCGCTCGACACGGTTTGGTGCTGTATCTTCTACTCGGCGTCGGGATTGTCGCCGCAGTATGCGGAACTGGAACTGGCTAGCCGCAGCGGGATTACTTCCCCTCGTGGCACTTCTGCCGTGCACGATAATGATGTTCATGTGCATGAAGCACGGCACCAAATCACCCAAGCAATCCGAATGAGACACGGGGTGCGACGGGCTGAAGCGGCAAGGACGAATGAGCAAGCCAGTGCGGGTGGGTCTTGGTACTGTGACAGTAGCTCAGCGCGCGTTAGAACTGGCGCGAGGCGTATTTGGATCGGCATCATGATGAACGCCGCCGAAGCGCTTCGCGCGTGAAGCAGATGCCGCGCGTGAGGTATTGCAGGGCGCAACAATGGCGGCGAGATCACGACCTCGCAGGTACATCATTTTGGGGGTCAACCCGCCCTGCCGTGCGATCCAGGCGCGCACAGGAGCCGGATAGGTATTCATTAGATCTTGCGTCCCGGACGCGCTGACGACGCGTTTGCCGGAGCTATCGAACATCCATGCGGCATGGAAACCAAACACCGCATTAGGGGTGGCGCAGATTCGGTCGCTCGGGACGAGTCCGAGCACCATCGTGCAGGCCGAAATGCATGTGCCGGAAATAACGACGGGCTCACCGGAGTTGCGCACCTTTTGGAAGTGCGCCGTGTAGTCTTTCATCTTACCACCGACGTCGTCGCTGATAATTACAGTCGCGGAAGCCGATGTAACGGTTAGCGCCATCGATACAACGACAGCAATCAGCCACGCTCGCATGTCTTTTTCCTCGGCAGTATCGGATCAGTCCTGCGCCACGCGTCGCAAATCGCGTGCCACCAGCCGAGAAAGTTACTAAACAATTGATTTGAAAACAGTTTTGTTGGAAGGGGTGACGCGGCTCTCGTCTATGCAGTAGGAAAGACGATTTCGCTGAAGCCTAAAAACAAGCGTTCTCACACTGCTTTGATGAAGATCAATGCAACAAGAACTCTAACCTGCCGTTGGTACTTTCGGGGAAATGCCGGAGGAAGAATCATGACCATCAAATACATCCTTGCCGTCGCACTCATCACGCCATTCCTGACTATGTCCAGCCTGGCTCAGCAGTATGTGGGCGGCCCTAAATCGGGTATTCCCATGACGCGGCAAATCAGCAGCGGTGGCGATATCTACGCGCAGGGAGTCGATGTCTACGCGCCACAAGTCAAAGCCAACAAATCCCGCGCTTATCGCGGCGGCTCGAAGACTGTCGTTCCGCGCACATGGTAATCAAGAGGACGTCCGCTTCGGAGGCATTCGCGACCAAGTCGAGCCAGGAGCAAATCCGGCCATGTCCGCTACGCCTCGAAAGCGGAAATAATTTCAGCGGCGTTGCGGGTTGATGATACGTCCGTAGACGTGATTCAAGCTCCGAAACTGGAGCCTCGAAATCATGTTAGGCGTGCAAATGACCGTCGCGTGCTTCAGTTGCGCCATGACGCAACCCGCCGAGAACAGCGGGCCATGACTTGCCACAATCGCTTCACGTCGCCGGCCGACGGCAGATTAACTCGACTTGAAGCGCAAAGGGGCTGCGGATTGTCACCGATCCGCAACCCCCTTTCGCGTTTGTTTTGAGCTAGTTCCGCTTCACAGGCGCGGGGATTAGGGCGCCGGAGTGATCGATTGTACCGTGTAGGTGTTGCCGGATCCGTTCAGGGTGAAATTGACCTTGTCTCCCGTCTTCATCTTCGCAAGATCAACAGAAGGAGCGGCCGCAAATTCCATTTTCATTGCCGGCCAGTTAATGGCGGGGATCGGGCCATGATCCAACGTGACCTTGTGGTTTGCTGCATTCAAGGCCGTGATCGTGCCAGTTCCGCTGGCGGTCGTTTCCTTTTTGGTGTCGCTCATCTTTGAGTCGTTCTTCATAGCCGGCATCTTCTTCATGTCGGACATACCCGCGCCTTGAGCCAGTGCTCCGCTCATCGGTAGGGTCAACGTTGCGCCGATCAGTACTGAAGCGATTACGCCGGCACGCAATGTCCGATGGGGGGTGTCGTTCATCCATATTCTCCTGAGTTTCAGATATCGGTCGCCAATACGGCTTAGTTCGCGAGTGCAACGCGTCCGGTTACAAGCTCACGGTTTAGTGAAGAGATTCCCAGGATAGGATCGTGGATCCGAATTTCGCGCCAAGTGGCATTACGTCGGCCGGTCAGTGGTCTCGCATCCCGCCGGAGAGTTTAGCGCGGTGTCATGCCCGTTCCCGAGGAGGGGTATGGCGTAACGCCCAGAGTTCAACAGCTGCAATTGTTGAGACCGCGAGCCCAACCACGAAGTGAACCTGCATCGCCTTTGTGTCGCCGTGGAAACGGAGGATCCAGGGGCACACCGCAAGCCACAAGCCGATTGCGAGTGTGAGCCATTCCTCGGTCTCGAAGAAATCGGAAATTGCAACGGATCTAGAAAGCTCTCCAATCGAGGAGATAGCAAGGATAGCGATCGCGGCGCCGGCCATCCATGACGTGTGCCGTCCGAGATCGGACGTGAAGCCGAATATCCATGGCGACAAGAACAGGAACCCGCCCAAGGCTAGGTTGACAAAATCAATAAGAGCTACTGTTCCTCTATTTGGCTTGAACATGGTGACCTCCTTCCATCAGGGCCACGCAACTAAATTGTGGCAGCAATCATAACCCCTCTCACTGAGAAGACTCCAGCGATTTCCTCACCTTGCTCGGCCCGAAATTCATCATCGCCAATGTAACCGGACGGCTAGATCTTCCGAACTAAGTGACATGAGGAAGACTGACCGAGGAGGAAATTCGGGATTCCGGGACGGACGTTTGAGAGACGAATGCCCCTGCCGCAGCGGAAGGCTTTCGAGCGCGATCGTGCGCTGCACAAACATCCCATCGTCGAGGTCAGCAGGATGCAGGAAGACGATGCACGATGGGCTCGAGAAGGACGACGCAAATGAGTGCGAACATGTTTTGGGGTGGCGCAACGATTTCAATCGTCCTGGCATCTTGGGGATTCTACCAGCTCGTACTGCCGAAAGGGGCACGAGAATGGGCGCGGGCAGGACTCGTGCAGGCGTTCATCATTGCATTCTATGCCGAGATGTATGGGTTTCCGGTCAGCATCTATCTGTTGGTGCGCATCTTCAACCTGGATGTGGCCGGCAGCTTTTGGGACGGCAATCTCTGGGTTTATCTGACGGGCAAATGGTGGGCGATGCCAATTTCGATGGTCGTCGGTTACATGATCGTGGTCTTCGGAGTCATGCTGATGATCGGCGGCTGGCGTGAGGTATATCGGGCGACCAAGAAACAACGGCTAGCCACTAGAGGGCCCTATGGTTTGATACGCCATCCCCAATACGCCGGCATTTTCCTCGCGCTGTTCGGTGAAGGCATCGTGCACTGGCCGACGCTCTTTTCCCTGACGGCCTTTCCGATAGTCGTCCTTGCCTATGTGCTCCTGGCTCGAAACGAGGAGCGGCAGATGATTGAGAGATTTGGCCAGACGTATCGCGCGTACCAACAGCGAGTGCCCATGTTCTTGCCGAAGCCGTATCGTTGGCCGATGGTTTTCGGCGTTCATCGGACTTGAAAGAAATTGATTGATAGCAAGAGGGACCGCGTCTGGTGGCTAATGCCAGACTACCGGGTTTGTTGCGCCGGTGAAGAGCGTGCTGCAAGGCTTCACGCTGGCGTGAGCGGTGCACCTAGTTGCTGCACTTTGCGGGTTTTCAGTTCTCGCGCCTTGTCCTGAAGCGCTTTCAGTTCCCCGTCGAAATCCCGCGGCTTGCGCATCACGTTCTCCAGCAATGTTGATGGAATGACGATAGCTGAGCGCCCGGTGTAATGCTGTAAGGCTACCGGGACGGTTTGAGACGGTGTAATCCCGCCCGAGAATTTTTCGAGGGAGGGCGCGCTTATACGTCGTTCCGACGTGCGCTTCGCTGTGCCACTGATCTGATCGCGATGGCGATCTATCATCTTCACGTCAAGGTCATTGGCCGCAAGGCCGGGTCCAGCGCGGTGGCGTCAGCCGCCTATCGCTCGGGCTCGCGGCTGCACGACGAGCGACTTGAGCGCAACCACGATTTTTCGTCCAAGCGCGGCGTCGTTCATTCCGAGGTACTGCTGCCGGAGAACGCGCCGGAGGCATGGAGTGACCGGGAACGGCTCTGGAACGATGTCGAGGCGTTCGAGATGCGCAAGGACGCCCAGCTCGCCCGCGAGGTCGAATTCGCCATCCCGCGCGAACTGACGCAGGCCCAGGGCATCGAACTGGCCCGCGACTTCGCTCAGAACGAATTCGTGGATCGGGGCATGATCGCCGATCTCAACGTGCATTGTGACATCGGCGAAGATGGCCTGGCCAAACCCCATGCCCATGTCATGCTGACCATGCGCCAAGTGAACGTAGATGGCGACGAGAACGGCGGCTTTGGTCCGAAGGTGCGGGACTGGAACCGCACCGAGATGGTCGAGCGTTGGCGGGAACGCTGGGCCGCGCTTGCCAACGAAAGGCTGGCCGAACTCGATATCGACGCGCGGATCGACCATCGCAGCTTCGAGGCGCAGGGCATTGCGCTGGAGCCGCAAAGCAAGATCGGTGCGCCGGCGCAACGGATCGAGGGCGAAGGGGTCGAGGCCGCCGACCGCGCGGAGATGCACCGCGAGATCGCGCGCAACAACGGCGCGCGGATCATCGCCAATCCTTTCATCGCATTGGACGCAATCACCCGTCAGCAATCGACCTTCACGCACCGCGACATGGCTGTCTTCGCGCACCGACATAGCGACGGGATCGACCAGTTCAACGATGTCGTGGGCGCTGTGCGTAGCGCGCCAAATCTGGTCGAACTCGGCAAGGACGCTCGCGGCGAGGATCGCTTCACCACGCGCGAGATGATCGAGGCCGAACAGCGCCTGCACCATGCCGCCGAACTCATGGCGGAACGGGAACGACACGAGGTGAACGACGCCGACAGACAGGCGGCGCTGGCGCGTGCGGAAGCGCGCGGCCTCGTCCTTTCCGGCGAGCAGTCCGATGCGCTGGCGCATGTCACGGACGGGCGCGATCTTGGGATCGTGGTCGGCCATGCCGGAACGGGAAAGAGCGCGATGCTGGGCGTGGCGCGGGAGGCGTGGGAGGCGGCCGGCTATGAGGTCCAGGGGGTGGCGCTGTCCGGCATCGCCGCACAAAACCTCGAAAGCGGATCGGGCATTGCGTCGCGCACCATTGCCAGCATGGAACATGGCTGGCAACAGGGTCGCGACGGGCTTACAACCCGCGATGTGCTTGTCATCGATGAGGCGGGCATGGCCGGCACGCGCCAGTTGGAGCGCGTCCTATCCCGTGCTGCCGAAGCCGGCGCAAAGGTCGTCCTGATCGGCGATCCAAAACAGCTGCAAGCAATAGAAGCGGGCGCGGCGTTCCGGTCGATCCATGAGCGTCACGGCGGAGCGAAAATCGGCGAAGTGCGCCGCCAGCGGCAGGACTGGCAGCGCGAGGCTACACGCGATCTCGCCCATGGCAAAACCGGTAATGCGCTTGACGCCTATCGCTCCCGCGGCATGGTGCATGGTGCTCAAACCCGCGAACAGGCGCGCGGCGATCTGATCGATCGCTGGGACCGCGACCGGCAGTCATCGCCGGATCGCAGCCGGATCATCCTGACCCATACCAATGACGAGGTTCGCGCGCTGAACGAGGCAGCGCGCGAGCGGATGCGGACTGCGGGTGATCTGGGCGATGAGGTGCGTGTGACGGTCGAGCGCGGCGCGAGAAACTTCGCCAGCAGGGATCGCGTCATGTTTCTGCAAAACGAGCGCGGCCTTGGCGTGAAGAACGGCACACTCGGGACCATCGAGCAAGTCAGCCCGCAATCCATGACCGTGCGCACCGACGATGGCCAGTGCGTGGCCTTCGACCTCAGGGATTACAACCGCATCGACCATGGCTATGCGGCGACGATCCACAAGGCGCAGGGCATGACGGTGGACCGCACCCATGTGCTGGCGACCCCGGGCATGGACGCCCATTCCAGCTATGTCGCGCTGTCTCGGCACCGCGACGGCATGGACCTGCATTACGGCCACGATGACTTCGCCGGTCAGGATCGGCTGGTTCGCACCCTGTCGCGCGACCGGACCAAGGACATGGCCTCGGATTACGAGCAGATCGCCCCGGCGCAGAGCTATGCCGAGCGGCGCGGCATTACCTTCCGCGAGCGTGTCGCCGAAATTGTCAGGAAGATCGTGCCTGAGAAGGTGCGCGACATGTTCGAAGGGCTGCGGCCGTTTGCTGACGCCGTGCCTGGCCCGGACGACGCGCGAAGGCCGGAACGGGAAAGGCCGGAAAGGAAGGCGGCGGAAGACCCGGAAACGGCGCTGCGCAAGGCCCGCACGAAGGCGCTGGTTCGCCATGCCCGGGCCGTGGCTGCGATCTTCGATATGCAGGAGCGGGGCGCCAAGGCCAGTCCAGAGCAGGTGAAGGAATTGCAGGAGGCCCGCAAGGTCTTTGAGGGGGTGCGGCCCCATGGCTCGCACGACGCCGAAGCTGCCTACAAGAAGAACCCGGAACTCGCCCTTGAAGCTGCTTCGGGCAACTCCACTCGCGCCGTCCGCGCCCTCCAGCTCGAAACCGAACTGCGTACCAATCCGAGCCGCCGCGCTGACCGTTTCGTGGAACGCTGGCAGAAGCTCGACCACACCAGCCAACGCCAGTATCAGGCCGGCGACATGTCCGGCTACACGGCGACGCGCACGGCGATGGGCGACATGGCCAAAAGCCTCGAACGCGATCCGCAATTGGAATCCATCCTCACCAACCGCAAGATCGAACTCGGCATCACGTTCGAATCAGGCCGCCGTCTCGGCCAGGAATTGGCTTTCATTCACGGCATCGACATCGGCAGAGGCCGAGGCATCGGAATTTGAACCATCCATCTGCCATCGTCTCTACGCCACGCTACGACGAGTCGAACAACCCTCTTGCCCGCTTGCACCTGCATGTCCTGTCTGGGCTCAGAAGCCGTCAGAAATAGCCAGCAGGAGGCAGCGCGGCTATGCCCGAGCCAGAACGTATCATCCGCCTCAGAACCGTCCTTTCCCGGACTGGGCTGTCCCGGTCCACCATCTACCGCAAGATCGCCGAGGGCACGTTCCCGCCGCAGATCAGGATCAGCGTCAACGGGAGCGGCTGGCATGAGTCCGACATCAACCGCTGGATTGCTGATCCCGTCGCTTGGCGACCGAAGCGCGAGTTCGATGCGGTTCGATAAGGCAGGCGGTCGCTCGCTGCCGACGACAGTGAACCGGACCGGCCTCAGGCCGTAAAGGCTGGCGCTGTCGCGCCCCCGCTTCGCGGCTTCGGCCCTTGACAGCCTGACGCCGCCCCGGTTTGGGCGCTCCAAGCAGACAAAGGTGGATTGGGAGCGGTCACGCTTCCAATCCGGAATGGAAAGCATCGGCGCTTGCCGGCTAAAAATTTCCCCAGACTAAAACCCAGACTAAACAGAGATTCTAGTCTGGGGTGATTTTAGGCCGTTCTGAAAATCGATGACATGTGAAGAAGATAGATGGCGCGCCCGGAACGATTCGAACGTCCGACCCTCAGATTCGTAGTCTGATGCTCTATCCAGCTGAGCTACGGGCGCGTTTTCGCGGAATGCATATGGGGCCAGAGCAGCCCGATTGCATCCAGAGATTTGGATGCCGCGAAGAGCGCCCTAGCTACCGGCTTCCGGACGGGTTGGCAAGGTCCGGAAACAACCGAATGGCCGTCATTCCGGGGCGATGCGCAAGCATCGAGCCCGGAATCTGTTTGTGGCTCGAACTGACGAAAAGCGACGCAATTACAACGAGATTCCGGTTTCGCCGCTATCGCGGCGCCCCGGAATGACGAGAATTGGGTTTACGCCCGCGCCCGCTCGTTGCGCACGCTCTGCAGTTCCACCGGCCGATCGGGGATCGTGATGCGGAAGGTGGCGCCGATGGTGCCCTCGACGAGGTGGATTTCCCCGCCATGGGCGCGGACCAGCTCGGCGGCGATGGCCAAGCCAAGCCCGCTGCCGCCGGGGCGGCCGGAGGTCTGGAACGCCTGGAACAGATGCTCGCGCGTCTTCGGCGGCACGCCGGGGCCGGTGTCGGACACTTCCAGAATCGCGACCGCGCCTTCGCGACGGCCGGTGATGCGAATCTGCATCGTGGCCGCGTCGTGCTCGGGCTGGCTCTCCAGCGCCTGCGCCGCATTGCGCACGAGATTGAGCAGCACACGGAACAACTGGTCGGGATCGGCATCGACGGCGAGCCCGCGCTCGATCGCGGCAACCCAGGTGATGGACGCATCGCTGGCAAGGCCGGCGGATTCCCGCACCTCGCTCACGACAGGCTCGACCAGCACATGGCGGCGGTCAGGCTCGGCCTCCTGCGCGCGGCCATAGGACAGCGTCGACTGGCAGAAGGCGATGGCGCGCTCCAGCGAGCGCATCAGCTTTGGCGCAAAGCGCTGCACCCGCGGGTCGGGCACGCTGGCGAGTTGATCCGACAGCAGTTGCGAGGACGCCAGCAAATTGCGCAGATCGTGATTGATCTTGGAGACGGCAAGGCCG
>JAKFVP010000560.1 GCA_021732175.1 Bradyrhizobium sp. | reverse complement strand
CCGCGGCGAGCGCGACATAGCCGAGCGAAGCAAGTTGGCGCGCCTTCTCCATCGCAAAGTCGCCGAGCCCCAGGCCCTCATGGAACACGAGTACGCCGGGCCGGCGGCCGGTGGTCTCCTCAAAGGAGGGCTTTGCACAAAGCGGCGATCGGGCGTCTGAGGTTCGTCTTTTGATGTTAGCCCGGTGCAGTGAGCGGCATTTTGCTGATTTCATCGCTTGTTGTCCCCTGTTTTTTCAAGCGGAGACGGTCTCCTGGCGTTGTGCAGCCAATGCGCCTGCTGCGCGCCGAAGGTTGTAGGCGCAGCAGGCCAGCACGATGTGCGCCTGGTTGCGTGCGAAGTTGAAGAAGCGCAATCGTCGCAGGCCGTAGTGCTCCTTGATCACGGCGTACGGACGCTCAACGGCTGCGCGCACTTTGGCGATCAGCTTGTTGCGCAGCTTCTGCCGCGGCGGCAGTTCAGGATGATGCTTGTTGGGGCGCCGCATCAGGCGGTCCTTGATGCCGGCTTCTGTCAGGCGCGCGTGCCGGGCATGCGTGTAGTAGGCCTGATCGCCATAGACCGCTTCCTCATCGCCACAGATCAGACGATCCGCCGGCTCCGTGTCGGTGACCGATGCATCCGTCACATGGACGCGGCGAATGATGGTGTGGCCCGCATCCACGCCGGTGTGGATCTTGTAGCCGAACACGCTCTTTTTGCCTTTGCGGCCCCAGCGAGCATCGCGATCTGCAGATGGTTTGGGTGGCCTACCCTCCCCATCCTTGCGCGGCTTGCGCGGCGGATTGGCCCGCGCCGGGATCAGCGAAGCGTCGACCAGCGTACCCTGCTTGAGAATCAACTTCTTGGCTTCCAGTTGCCGATTGATCTCAGCGAAAATCTTCTCGATCAGCCCGTCCTTGGCAAGTTCCTGCCGAAACCGCCACAACGTGCTGTGGTCCGGGGTTCGATCGTTCAGGCTCAGACCAACAAAGCGACGGAACGACAGCCGATCCGCAATAGCGGCTTCCAGAGCGGGATCGGACAGATTGTGCCATATCCCGGCAAGCAAGCAGCGAAGCAAGACTTCCGCCGGATAGCTGCTGTTGCCGGCGCCATCGCTGCCCCGCTTGCCGAGCAGCGACCGCAGCGGCGCCCAATCCACAACCGCCTCAACCTCATCCAGTATGCTGCTTCGCGGTGCCTGCACCAGGCCATCCGCCAAGCTCATCTGACCGACATTGCGTTCAACCATGGCTCCCCTCGCCAGAATCAGCCATGGTTTACAGAATCATCCTCCACCCCATTGTGCAAAGCCCTCCAAAGGCGAGATAGCCGCGCAAGGTCGCGCCATCGGCGGCGTAGTCCAGGTCCAGCGTCTGCATTTTCCAAATTCTTCCCAACCCCCTGGCAAGAGAAATTCACATTGCCTGACAAGGCGCACAACGGGAAAATCGGGCAGGCTGAGGATGGTTCTTTAAGGCCAAGTCTGGTATTCGACCCGCCAGTTCGCTGGCGTTCGCGCCCGATTTTCCCGATCCCAGATCAATTTGCCGGCTTAGCTCAGCGGTAGAGCAGCGGTTTTGTAAACCGAAGGTCGGGGGTTCAATCCCCTCAGCCGGCACCACCAAAACGTTACTGAACCTTCGCGAAACGCCCGGCACCCATCCAAAGGGAGGCTTTCGGAATCAGGAGGTTCTGATGACGAGCCATCGTACGCTTGCCGGCTTCGTAGCTGTCGCTCTGGTCGCCGTTGTCGCAACTGCCGTCACCGTGCGGTCGCACTCGCCATGGGCGGAGAACATTGTCGTCTCCGGCGCGACGTTGTTGAAGGGTTTCAAGGTTTCGAACAACGCTACGGCCGCGAATTTTGAAGACCGCTGGTCGGCGATATCAGCCTTCCCTTCGCGCGATGACGCACAAACATTGCGTTAGCGCCGCCGATCGCGCACGGCCAAAATCAGCAAAGGCGGCCGGGAAGCCGCCTCGCCGCCTGATGGCACTGGTGTTGTTACCAACCGTAGTAGGTGCGGTACGAATAGCGCGGGTAACCGTAGCCGGTCGCGTAGGGATAGCAGCCGTCATAGTAGCCGGTGCTGTAGTATCCGCCGCCGTAGCCACCATAGTACGGATAACCGCCACCGTAATAGCCGCCGCCATAATAGGCGCTCCTGGCGATCGCTCCGCCGACGACGGCGCCCGCTGCTAGTCCGGCCCAGGGACGATAGCCCCAGCTGCGATAGCCATATCCACGGTAACCCCAGCCGACGCCGCGGTAACCCAGGCCAACGCCCCGGTAGCCCAAGCCAACGCCCCGGTAGCCCAGGCCACCGCGATAACCCCAGCCGCCGCGATAACCCCAGCGAACCTGCTGCACGGTGTCGTCGGCAACCATGGCCTTCATCGCTGCGACGTTGGTCGGCAGCGGCCCGGCCTGGGTGACGGTGGTGGTGCACGTCAAGGCCAGGCCCGCAAGAGCCGCGGAAAGCCCCGTCTTCGCAAAGCGCATGACTTCCTCCATTTCTGTTACGCAACTCCCGTCCGCAGGGTCGCGAGAAAGGTGGCCGTCAACCCCAAGGGCGGACCGCAATAGCAGCGTTGGCAGGGTTTCATGGCGGTATCCGCATCCCCTTGATCTAGCTCAAGCCATCCGAAGGGCAGCCCTGCCCGGAACAAGGCTCGTGGCCAGCGCGTTTTCTCCGCATGAAGGTCCGTGAAGAAAACCGCAACATGGTGCTGCTGATGGCGGTCACGCTGGTCAGCCTCGGCGTTGCCGGCATCGCCGCGCTGTTCGAACCGACGACTGCGAAGCAGGAATCTGCAACTTCACCGGCCTACCTCGCCGATTCGACACCCGTGCGTGTCGTTGGAGCACCGTTCGTGCCCAACACCAATCCGCGCGAGCGTCACTAGCGTGCATATGTGGTGACCTGACACCGCTACCGTCTTCGGACGTGTCACTGTTTTGTCACCTTGCACAGAAAACAAATCGCGCGCGTCTTTCGCTACAAACCTGTCGCTTGATTTCCGAAAATCCTGTGCTGGAATGACACATTGAGAGCGTGGCGTGGGGTAGCGTCATATGAAATGGATGCGGGAACGCGATCTGTTGATCGCGCAGACAATGGCGTTTGTGCAGTCGGTGACAGGGCGGAAGCCCGAAGCCGAAGTTTTTGTGCGCGCCGATCTGACCGCCGTCATCCCCACCCGGCTCCCTGACGTCGAAGCGATGCTGGCCGAAAAGGTCGTCGCTCCCGAACTGCCGCAAGCCACCCCGGCAGCGCGGCCCGCCAGCCGCAGCGAATATCAGAGCGATATCCAGGCACGGGTGGAACGTTTCCGTGCCCATCAGGCCAGGTTCAACCGCGAACGTGACGCCTATTGCGACGCGACGGTCGCCAAGATGCAGGCCACGCTCGACCAGTTCCCGGTACCGCGGTCGTCGAAATAGTTCAGCGACGGGAGATCTTCTCCAGCACCGGCAGCAGGTAGCCGAGAAACGCCTGCGGATCCTCGCTCATCGGGAAATGGCCGAGCCCCTTCATGATGGTGGCCTCGCATCCTGCGATGCTGTTCGCCACGGCGAGCGTCTCGTCCGGCGTACATGAGTAATCGTATTCGCCGGACAGCAGGAACAGCGGACAGCGCCTGGTATCGATCTGCGCGACGCGGCTACGGATGTCGCCATCGATCTTGTAGAAATAGAGATCGCCTTTGAACACGCCGGGTCCGCCCTGCATGTAGTGCCACAGCGTCTCCCAGCGCTCGCGGTCGGGCGCATCGGGACCGACCAGGCCGGAGACGATGGCGCCCGCCATCTCGCCGCCATGCACATCGCTCCGGTGCAGGAAATTGAGATCGTAATAGGGATCGACATGCGCGCCGGCCTGCAGGCCGATGATGGCGCGGAAGCGTTCGGGATGTTCGAGCACCAGATGCAGGCAGATGCGTCCGCCGATGGAGCAGCCGATCAGGATCGGCTTGTCGAGTTCGAGCGCCGTCATCACGTCGAGGATCATGCTGGTGTATTGCGCCGAGGTCAGCTGGTACTCCTCCTCGTGCCAGCCTGCCGGCGGCGACGACTTGCCGTGCCAGGGCATGTCGAAGGCGATGACGCGATGCTTTGCCGTTACGCGCGCATCGTTCATCAGGCCGCGATATTGCCGCCCGTCAGAGCCTGCCGTGTGAAGGCAGAGCAGCGGTGTGCCCTCGCCGGCCGCCTCGACATAGATCCGGTGCGGCTTGCCGAGGAGATCGAGATGCATGTAGCGGCCGACGATCGGCTCGAACTTCGCGCTCATACGGCAACTCCCGCGCGCAGCTTGCCGAGAGCTTCCTTGAAGTAGCGCAGGTTCGCCATGAAGACGTGCAGATCGCCCTCGGCCTTCAGCACGCGCCGCTTGATCAGCGCCATCAGATCGTTGGAGCCCGGCGGCGGCCGCCTTTGCCAGAATTTCTCCCACTCCTCCGACGGCGCGCGCAGCGCAAAGGCCGACGACGGCATCACGAACGGCCCCCTGGCGATCGACACGATGCGGCCTTCGTAGATCGAGATCAGCCAGGCGGCGCTGCCTACCTCCAGCAGGAAGGTCGTGGTGAGGTAGCGGCCGCGGCGGACGAGGCCGGGATCGCCGTTGACCCTGTCCTTGAGCGTTTCGATCATCGCGGTCTCCCCCTTCGCGCCTTCTGATGCGAGGCGCTGCTTCGTTCAGCATGATGGGCGGTGGGAAGCTTGCGTCAATCGGCGAGCCATGACGCCGCGAGGCTCTGCGCTACAGAAAGGCGCATACCAGCGCGACGTTGGCGACGCAGGCGAGCAGCAGCGCCACCGTCAGCGTGAGGTGCAGGCGCGCGCAGGCACAGGCGCTATGGAGACCGGCTCTCATGGGGTCAGCATCCGGCGATTCTACGCGTAGAGTCCCGGGGTTTCTTTTTTGGGCGATTCACTACTTGTTAGGGACTCAGAGACTCCCGGAAAACGGCCCGAAACGGGCCGTTTTTTGCCCTCACCGGCCCGTGAAGTCCGGGCAAACCCCAGAATCGAAACCGCGAGGCCGCTCAAGGCGTTGTTGGTTTTTGACGGAGCCAAAGCCGATGCCCTACGCGCTGTTTTCCAGCGATGCCAAGCTGAGCAAGGCGTACCCGACCGAAGCCGACGTCTGGGCGCTGGCCCGGCGGTCCGGGCTCGTGGTCGACGTGGTCTCGGAGAACGGCACGATCGGGCCGCGGCCGGTGCTGGACCACGACTACGAAATCCGCCCCTGCCACTGCGAAGCCAACGAAGACCCTGCCAGGAACAAGGCCGACGCCGAGCGGGAGGCGCGGTTGGAGCCGGAGTTTTCGGAGGCGGAAACAGAGGGCAAGGCGGCCTGACGGATCCGCGTTGGCGGATCCGGCTTCTTGCCGGATATGCTCGAGCCCTTACGGCGTCGCGCTCACCAGAGAGGCCTGCGCCGACCCCAGCGACACACACACCTTCTTGCGGTGCAGGCCGCGGATCGCACCGGTCACCTTCATGACTTTGCCAACGCCGCAGGAAGTATCCTGCACGAATGCAATTTCATAGGGTGCCAGAACAAGGGGTTCGGATTTCAGCACAGTCTGGGCAAAGCACGGCAGTGAGAACGCCGATAGGATCAGCCCTAACGCAAAAGCACGCATGTTTGTTTGTCCGCCAGCCCCGACAACAAACATAATAGCGCAAGGACGATGAAAGTTTCGTGCATCGCAAGAAATTATTTTGCCGCACCCCGCCGCAGCAACGCGCCGCGCTCCGAAAACAAAAAGGCCGGCATTACGCCGGCCTTTTGCCTTATGGCTCGTACCTCAGTTTCAATATTTGGAGGCCGTCGGACCGCCCCAGCCGAAGCGGTAGTTCACGCCGACCTTGACGCTGTGCTCGTCGTTGCGGAAGCGGGCGCCGACCGCGTCGGCCGGAGCGGTCGTGAGCGTCGTGTTGCCGAAATTGTAATACTGGTACTCGGCCTTGGCCGACCAGTTCGGGGCGAACAGGTATTCGAGGCCCGCGCCAACGGTGTAGCCGTCCTTGCTGTTGCCCGATGTCGTGAAGGGCTGCGGCACGCCGGCGGCGTTGGCCACGCCGATCGTGTTGCTGTCACGCCAGGCGTAGCCGCCCTTGGCGTAGATCAGCCCCGGACCCCAGGTGTAGCCGATGCGCCCGGTGACCGAGCCGATCTGGTCCGCCACCCTGCCGTTCACGACGGTGCCCGCCGGGAAGATCAGGTTGTTGTTGGTGCCGCCGCTGAGCCAGGAATACTGCGCCTCGGCGCCGAGCACCCAGTTCGGGGCGAACTGGTAGTCCGCGCCGGCCTGGACGCCGCCGAGGAAGCGGGCGTCATTGCTCTGCAGGCCGTTGTCGCCGGCAAACGCGCCGCCGACATGGCCGCCGATATAGAAGCCGGTCCAGTTGTAGACCACAGCCGGCGCCGTATAGGCAGGCGCCTTGGCGTAAGGCCGGGCCGGCATGTCAGCCGCCAATGCCGGGCCCGCGAGGGCCGCCAGCAGCGCTGAGCCGAGTACGATCTTCTTCATCTTGGATCCCCGTTATTTACCAGCACTGTTCTTCAAACAACGTGGCTCGAGTTTGGTTGCCCTGCGGCAAACGAAGTCCACAACTGTGACAAGGCAGTCACAAAGCCCTTTTGTTCCAAAGGGAAATAGGGATTTTTTCGCCCGTCACAACACACTTTGCGCCGGTCAATTGGTCGATTGACGCCACAATCCGGTTCGCGCCGCTCTCCGAAACGTGATCGGGCCGGATGGCCCTTCAGGGCGGCGGACGGGTGGTCCGAACCGGCCCTCAGCGGCTCAGCTTTTCCAGCTCGGGAAAGGCCGCGTAGGTCGCGCCCGAACAAGCATCGCCGGGATTTTCCATCACCCGGTCGAGCCGGGCATCGACATAGACCACCGCGCGATCGCGCGGCTCGCGGTAGCGGCCGTCGGCCTCGCGGGTGGCGTAGCGCAGGCAACTGACATAGCGCAGCCGCCCCCCGACCGTTCGCTGCACGGGTTCGGCCATCATGGCCTCGCGGACACCGGCGGGGTTATTCAGGTAGGTCCGCATGAAGGCCAGGATCTCCCCCTTGTAGTTCCTGGGGTAAGGCTGGTCGGTGTAGCCGCGGTCGTCGGTGAAGGAAATGGGGTTGCTCTGCTCGCCGCCGGTGCTGAAGCAGGCGGAGAGCAGGAGCGGCAGCAGCGCGATGGCCGCGAGGCGTGGCAGCTTTGCCAAATGCGAAGTCCCGAACATCTTGCGCGGAAACTAGACGCTTCATCCGCAAATTGGAATTCGCAAAACCTTGTTCGGAAAAAGCACCGGCCCGCCGCCATTGGGGAATGGCGGACGGGCCGGGCCTGAACCCGTTGGACGCAGCGGGGCAATGTGGATCGGACGGCGTCCCCCGGGGATCAGGTCAATCAGCGCCAATGGTGGTGGTGCCGATGATGACGGTGGTGGAAGTGCCAGCGGTGGTGACGATGATGACGCCCCCAATGCGCATTGGCATTGAGCACCTTCGCGCTGAACGGCGCGGCCTTGATCACCGGCGCTTGCGCCGACTTGTTGTAGGGCGCGGCGAACGCAGGCGCGGCAAGAACGGAAACGGCAAGCACCGCCGCGGAGATTGTCTTGAACATTTGGTGGTCCTCCTGGAGGATCCGCGAAGTCCCCGACGTATGCCGGTTCGCTGATCACAGTGACAGACGTTACAGACTCGGCACTGAACCGCCGCTGAAGCGAAAAATCGGGCTTCGTTCATTTGGATGACATCTTTGTCATCTTCGCCTGCACGCCACCGGCGCGGCGGGCTCGCGCCAAATTGCGGCCCGGAACCGGGAATAAGCTGACATCCCGGATGTTCAATTGTTCGGACCGAAGAGCACGCTCAACGGGGGAATCAGGAGAGACGCATGCGCAAATCTGCAATTCGGCTGTTGTCCGCCATCGTAACCGCCGCTTTCCTTGCCGCGCCGGTGCTGCCAGCCTTTGCTGCCGGCGGCGGCGATCCGCCCGCCCCACCGCCTCCTCCCTCTTCCAATGACACCTCGAAGAACACCAAGAAGAAGGGCAAGAAGACATCGGCGATCGAAGAGCAGCATTTCGCTGTGGGCTATCGCGCCGCCTACGCCACGATCTACGAACGCCATGACTTTGCCTCCGCCATCGACCAACTGAAGGCGCTCGGCCATCACGACCGCGCCGATGTCGCGAATTTGATCGGCTACTCCTATCGCAAGCTCGGCGACTACAAGCTTTCGCAGGCCTGGTACGAGCGCGCGCTCAAGGATGACCCCAACCATGCGCGGACGTGGCAATATTACGGGCTGTGGCAGATCGAACAGGGCAATCGCGACCAGGCGCAATATCATTTGAACCGCATTGCGGCGATCGCGGGAACGACGAGCGAGGAATACCGCTCGCTGGCCGAAGCACTGGAAAAGCCGCCGGGAACCGGGCTAGTCTACTGACGTCACGACGTGAACAGGAGAACTGCATGAAGAAATACGCGAAGCTTTTGGCGCTCGGACTCTTCTCGGTCGCGCTGGCGACTGCGCCCGTCGTGACGTCGGTCTATGCCGCACCCGACAGCGATCCGCCGCCCTCCGACAGCAAGAAGAAAAAGAAGAGCGAGGTGACTCGTCCCGGCAGCGAAGAGACCGCCTTCGCCGCGGGCTATCGCGCCGCCTATGCTGCGATCTACCAGCGTGGCGAATACGCTTCCGCCATCGATCAGCTCAAGTCGCTGCATCGCGACGACACTGCCGCCGTCGCCAATCTGATCGGCTACTCCTACCGCAAGCTCGGCGACTACAAGGTGTCGCAGATCTGGTACGAGCGCGCGCTGAAGTCCGATCCCAACCACGTGAAGACCTGGCAGTATTATGGTCTGTGGCAGGTCGAACAGGGCAATCGCGACCAGGCGCAGTATCATCTGAACCGCATCGCTGCGCTCGCCGGCACCTCGAGCGAGGAATACCGCTCGCTATCAGCGGCGCTCGAGAAGGCGCCGGGCACCGGGCTCGTCTACTGATCGCGAACGACTGACGATCAAACCGGCGCGGCGGCAACGTCGCGCCGGTTTTGTTTTGTCAGGGCGCCGTCACCTTCATGAGCGCCTGCACCTCGTCGCGGAACGCCTTGCGCGCACCGTCACGCGAATAGAACATGTGCCCGCCTGCATAGACCACGAGCTTGACGCGGTCCGGGCTTGCATAGGCCGGCAATTGATCGAGCACGATCCGCGTTGCGAAATACGGCGTCGCAAGATCGAACATCCCGTGCCCGACCAACAGCTTCAGCTTGGGATCGAGCGCGAGCGACTGACGCAGCTCGGAGACCGACTCGGCCGGATCGCGGCCGCGGCCGAAGTTCCACGCACTGCCCACGGCGTCGTTGAGCAGATGATAGGAGCCGTCGGGCCGCCAGTTGAGCTTGCGCGTCGTGAGCTCGACCGCGGCGCTGGTCAGCGGCGCCATCAGCGGATCGCCGGAAGGGTCGCCGAACTGCGCGTAGCTGGAATCGGGATAGGGATCGAAGCCCGTCACCGATGCATCGTAGCGCCCGGTGACCTTGCCGTGCTTGCGATCGAACTCCCTGCGGAATTCACCGACGCTGAACCGGCCCGCCAGCCTGCGGGTCACCGCCGCGTCGATGCCGGTAAGCGCTGCAACCTTGTCGGCCATGCGATTGGAAGCCTCGGCATCGGCTTGGCCCTTGACGAGATCGGTCAGGAATTCGCCGCGCGCGTAGCGCTCGACGTCGGCGAGATCCTTGTAGGTGACCGGCCCTTTCGCCTCGCGCGCCACGGCCGCCATGGTCGGCAGCCGCGCGACATATTGCAGGAGGCTCGATCCGGACCAGTCGCGGAAGTCGAGCACGGGCGAGACCAGGATCAGGCCGCGCGGGCCGACGCCCTGCTTGGTCTGCAGATTGCGCACGACTTTCGGTCCACGAATGCCGCCATAGCTCTCGCCCACGACGAATTTCGGCGACAGCAGCCGGTCGTGCTTCTCCAGCCATCGGCGGATCACCAGCGCGATCGTCTCGACGTCGCCGTCGACCGACCAGATGCGGCGGCGCACGTCTTCGCCGGAAGCGACAAACCGGCTGTAGCCGGTGCCGACGGGATCGATGAAGACGAGGTCGGTGAAGTCGAGCCAGGTCTCCGCGTTGGGGAGAAGCTCGGGTGTCGCGGAAGCGAATGCGCCCTCGCCCGTGATCGACAGCCGCCACGGCCCGGCATCGCCGAGCTGCAGCCAGGCCGACGACGCACCCGGCCCGCCATTGAACAGGAATGTCACCGGACGCGCGGCATCGCCGGTGCCATCGAGCTGATAGGAGGTGTAGGCGACGTCAGCCTGCGCCTCCCCCTTTTCATCGAACAAGCGAATCGATCCGGCCACGGCGGTGAACGACAGCGTGCGGCCCGGCAGCGCCAGCGTGTGCTTGGTGGTGGAATCAGGCGGCAACCGGCGCTGTTCGGCCGCCGGCGCATTTTGCCCTGGTCCGCCCTTCTGGGCCGACGGCGTCTTCGCCGCCTCGGCGGGCTGGTCGCGCGACGGCTGGTCATCGGCGAGAACCGTGCCGGCAAGCACAATCGCCAGTAGCGCCGCGAAAATACCGCCCAACATGCCGCGCGGACCGGCCAAACGACGAGCCATCCCTTAGGTCTCCCTGCATCTGCCGCATTTGTCGTGCGGGTTCCCCCGGCGCACGGGCTGATGGTCCACAAGCGGGGGACGGAATGAAAATCACAAACGCGCCAGCGTCGAACATTGCTCCCCGCCCCTGCGACTACCGGTCACGCGGTGATGTTGTCGGCGCCATCAGCTAAGTGATATCAGTCACATTCGCTATCGGCCGGACGCCATATCCGCTAGTCAGGCCCCGAGGGCTGGATGGACGGGAGAGTTCACCTCTCCAATTCAAAGGGATTTTTACGATGAAACGAGCGATTGCCATCTGTATCGGACTAATGGCGCTGGCAGGCCCTGCCGCCGCGCAGTCGCCGGTTGCAGTCGTCGAAGACGTGCAAGGCAAGGTGACCGGCGCCGAGTTCATGGATTATGTGACGCCGAAGACCGTGATCAAGATTCCAGCCGGCGGCTCCGTCACGATCTCCTACATGAAATCCTGCCAGCGCGAGAAGATCAGCGGGCTCGGTACCGTCATCATCGGCACCGATGAGAGTTTTGTGCAATTCGCCGACATCAAGCGCGAGAAGACCGATTGCGATTCCAGCCAATCGCACGCCACCACCAAGGCGACCAGCGAGGCCGCTGCCACGGTGCTGCGCAGCCTCGGCGACAAGGGCGGCGGACCGAAGATCAAGACACAGCTTACGCTTTACGGCGCTTCGCCGATGGTGGAAGCGAAGGGCAAGGGCACGCTCCTGGTCGAGCGGCTCGACGTCAAGGGCGAGCGGCAGCAGGTCGAACTCAACGGCAACCAGGCGAAGGGCAGGTTCTACGACTTCGCCGGCACGAATGTCGCGTTGACGCCCGGCGGCATCTATTCGGCCTCGTTCGGCGCCTCGAAGATCGTGTTCCAGGTCGATGCGAACGCAAAACCCGGCGCGACGCCTATCGTCGGCCGCCTGATCCGCCTCAACTAGCCCGGCCGGGCGCTCTTGAACGCGCGGCGCGTTACGCGGGATGCGATTGCGGCAACCGCGATCGCGCTCGCCTGCGCCGGCATTGCCGTTTCCCCGGCGCTCGACCGCATCCACGGCCTCTCGCTCGACATCCTGACCTCGCTGCGCTTCGAGATGTTCGGCAACCGCTACAAGCCCGAGACATCGCCGACGGTCGTGGTGGCGATCGACGAAGAGAGCTATCGGGCCGCGCCCTTCAAGGGTTCGCCGACGCTGACCTGGACCGGCGAGATCGGCCGCGTGCTGAACGCGGTTGTCGAAGGCGGCGCCAAGGTCGTCGGCTTCGACATGGTGATCCCGACCTCGATCGAGCAATCGGAGATTCCTTTCGCCGAGGGCCTGCTGGGCGAAAAGGTCCGCGGCTTCGACCGCGATTTCCTGCGCGCACTGGCAGGCGCGGCCGCGCCCGGCAAGGTGGTGCTGGGCGAGCAGCTGCGCGGCAGCGACCCGATCCGCCCCTCGCCCGGCCAGCGCATCGCGGTGCGCCAGCAGCAGAATATCCGGCCCCTCAACACCGTGACGGACGATGACGACGTCGTGCGCCGGATGCCGCTGAGCTTCACCGTCAATGGCGCCAAGGTGCCCGGCATGGCGCTGGAACTGGCGGCACGGGCGCAGAACGCAACGCCCGAATTTGCCGCCGACGGATCGGTCGCCCTCGCCGGCTACAAGGTCCCGATCACAGTGTCCAACACCATGACGGTCAATTTCGAGGGCGGCGCCGACGACATTCCGACCTACTCTTTTGCCGATCTGCGCGCCTGTGCGCTGAAGGGCGACAAGGATTATTTCAAGCGCGCCTTTGACGGCAAGATCGTGCTGTTCGGCACGGTGCTCGATGCCGAAGACCGGCGTTTTACGTCGAAGCGCTTCGCCACCGGCCTCGAAGGCGCACGCGCGACGCGCTGTACCGGCGATGGCAAGCCGGTCCTGACCAGCTTCAAGCGCAGCTCGATTGCCGGCATCTATATCCACGCCACCGCCGTGAACAATTTGATCCGCAATGACGCCGCGGTCGAGCTCGGCAGGCGTGCGACATTCGGGATTTCACTCCTGATTGCGGCGCTTGCGGCGGCCGGCGCGCTGCTGTTCGCGCCGATCGGCGCTGCGGCGGCCTTTCTCTTACTTGCCATCGTCGGCATCGTCGATGCCGTCGTCGCGTTCAAATACGGCACCGTCATTCCCATCGTCGAGCCGTTCCTCGCAGGTCTCGGTGCGCTGGTGCTGACGATCGGCTATCGCTTCGTCGTCGCCGACAAGGACCGGCGGCTGCTGCAGAAGAGTTTTGGGCTGTATCTGGCGCCCGACGTCATCAGCCGCATGCTGAGTTCGAGCAAGCTGCCCGAACTCGGCGGCGAAACGCGCGAGGTCACCGTATTCTTTTCCGACCTCGAGGGCTTCTCCAAGATCGCCGAGCAGATCACGCCGGACGCCCTGACGGCGCTGATGAACGAGTATCTCTCCGACATGACCGACATCATCGAAAGCCATGGCGGCTATGTCGACAAATACATCGGCGATTCCATCGTCGCCGTGTTCGGCGCGCCCGCCGACGACCCCAACCACGCCGCCAATGCCGCCCGCGCCGCGCTCGATTGCTGTTCAAAGCTTGCCGAGCTCAACCGCGATTCCCCGGCATTCCAGGAGCATCCGCTGGCGCAGCGGATAGGCATCAACTCAGGCTCGGCCGTGGTCGGTAATCTCGGATCGCGGCGGCGCTTCAACTATTCCGTGATGGGCGATGCCGTGAATCTCGCCTCGCGGCTGGAGGGCGCCAACAAGTTCTACGGCACCACGATCATCGCCTCGGAGGCGACGATGCAGCTTGCGGGCGACGGTTTTGCCTGGCGCGAGCTCGACGCCATCCGCGTCAAGGGACGCACGCAGGCGCTGAAGATCTATGAATTGACGGCACGCTCCTCAGAGCTGACGGAGGCGCAACAAAAGGCCGCTACCGACTATGCCGAGGGGCTCGCGCACTGGCGCGCCCGTGAATTCGCCTCGGCTGCTGCATCTTTCGCCCGCTCCGCCGAAACCGACCGCGCCGCCGGCATGTTCCGCGACCGCGCGCAGGAACTGGCCGCATCGCCACCGGGTGCCGATTGGGATCCGGTGCGCACCCTGCAGGAAAAATAGCGGGCCGAACCCGCTCAGAAGCCGATGCCGAGCATCAGCACTAACGGACGTTCACAGCCCGACCAGCTGTACCAGCTGCAGCTTGGCCTCGCCAAAGCGGCAACCCGCGTGGGCTGGCTGCGGACGTAGCGCACCTGCCTTGCCTTCGACCTGGCCCAGGCCATGGCGGAGGAAGTCGACGGCGCGGTCTTCTCGATCGCTGCCATTGAGGACGGCTCATCGCTGGCCGCAGCAGGCTGTCCACCGAGCGCGATCATCATCGCCACGGCCGCGCCGAGACCGAGAACGGTTCGTGAAATTCTGTACCTGCTCGTCATCGACATAACCTCCAACTGGTCACGCCCCCTTAGAAACCGACGCCGGTCATGGCGCTGTGTCCGCCGCCACCGCCGCCACTCACGATGCTCGGACGCGCCACAGCCGTCTGCTTGGCGCGCGGCGCGACAACCTCTTGAGCAACCGGCCGGGCGCGTTCGGCGGGACGCGTAGCCTGCTGCTTGCGGCGCGCGGGGGCATCGTCATCGTCGCTCTTCGGCTTGGCGGCCACGGCGGGCGCCTTCTTTTCTTCAGCGACGCAGGTGTCGCCCTTCAACGTCTCTCCAGCCTTGCATTCGATCGGACAGACCCGGCTCGCATGCTTGCCAAGCTCAGTGACCAGGCCCGTCGTAACCTTCACGTTCTCTGTCGGCTGGCCCCCGATCTTCATGTAACGGCTGAGCGCCGCCGACGTTGCAGGGGTCAGGCTGCCATCGACCTTCCCGGTCAGGCAGCCGATCCGGATCAGTTCCACCTGGGCCGAGCGGATCAGCTCCGGCGAGTTCGGCTGGGCAGCGGCGCGCTTGGCGGTTTCGGCCTTGAACGTATCGAGGGCGGCAACCACGACACCGCCGAGGCGGTCGCAGGTCACGGACTTGGCAAACGCCTTGAGATCTTCGAGGCCCGTACCGTCACTGCCCTTGGCGGTGATCGCTTCAAGCCTGTCCTGCTCGGACTTGCAGGCAGCTTCCCGGGCCGCCGCAAGCTCCGCCTTCTTGCGGGCTTCCTCGGCATCCTTCGCCTGTTTCTCGGCAACGGCCTTGGCCGCGGCGGCTTCGGCTTCCGCCTTGCGCTTTTCCTCGGCCGCCTTGCGCTCGGCCTCCGCGACCTTGGCGCGTGCGGCGTCCTCGGCGGCCCTGGCCTGTTTCTCGGCCGCTGCCTTCTGCGCGGCTACTTCCGCGGCCTGACGGTCCCGCTCGGCCTGCTCGGCCTTGGCCTTGGCTTCCGCCGCCTTGCGCTCGGCTTCGGCCGCCCTCGCCCTCTGCTCGGCTTCCAGCGCCTTGGCCCTGCGCTCGTCCTCTTCGCGCTTGCGCGCCGCTGCGGCTTCCGCGGCCGCAACTTTCGCCTTCTCGACCGCCTCCGCCTCGCGGGCACGGCGCTCGTCGTCCTCGCGCTTCTTCTGCGCGGCAAGCTCCGCCTTGCGGGCCTCCGCCAACTGCCTCGCTTCTTCGGCCGCCTTCAGTCCTGCCTCGCGCGCGGCGCGCGCCTGCTCTTCGCGCTCCCGAGCCGCCTGGTTCAGGAGATCGACGCGCTGCTGCGCGGTAATCGACAGCGGCGAATCCGCGAAGCGCTTGATGAAGCGCTGCAGAGCAGCGACGTCAGCTGTGTCCTTGATGCGGTCCCATTCCAGCGCCTCCTTGCTTGGCGTCTCGCGGCTTTGCGCAGGCGGCTGCGGCAGCGAGGCAAGCTGGGTCTTGGCGGCATCGGCGTTGATGGCCTCGATCTGGGCGCGGGCGAGATCGGAGTAGAAGCCCGTCGGATGGGTACCGAGAAAGACTTCCCAGGCGCGCTTGGAGCCGATCTTCTGCACCAGATCGTAGTCCGCCTTGACGTCGATCGCCGGCGCTTCCTGGCGCTGCGCGGGCGCGGGAACCAGCGAGATGTTGCCGCCGCCCAGCGAACCATAGACGAACGGCTCCTGCCGGTTACCGGTGACCTTCAACACCTCGTCCCTCACCCGCCCGAAAGCGAGGCGCACGTCGAGGCCGGGCACGGTGAGGTTCTTCAGCACGGCTGTCGTGAACGGGCTGTGCTCGCCGCTGCCGTCGTCCGCGGTTGAGCCCGCCTTCGCCGCGTAGGCGATCAGGGTGTCGGTGCTGGTCGGCTCGACCTTGCCGAGACCGGCGAGCACGGCGCGATTGGTCGCCACCTTGCGTTCGCGGCGCATGGACGTGACGAAGGGATTGTCGCGGCAGGCGTCCAGGATGATCAGCCGCAGGCGGCGCGCGCCGTCGGCCGAGGAGACCAGCCGCTCCAGCGGGATCGCCTCATCCTCGGCGTCGCGATCGGTGGCGAGCCGCGCATCGACCGGGATCAGATAGTTGGTGCCGGAAATCTCAAGGCCGTGGCCGGCATAATAGACGACCGCGATATCGGCTTGGTCGGCGATCGCCTCGAAACGGCGGATCGAGCGCTTGAATTCGAGGTTGCCGACATTGAGTTGGGTCTCGACCGTGTCGAAGCCGGCGTCGCGAAACATCTTGGCAACCGCACTGGCATCCCGGCCGGGATTCGGCAGTTGCGGGACCGTCTGGTAGGCAGCGTTGCCGACCACCAGCGCCACGCGCTTTTCGGCCCATGCAGCCGTCGGCACGAGGAGCATCGCAAGGACGGCTCCCCCAATCGCAGCAGCGGTTTGCAGCAGGCGCGTGATCATTGACCTTCCGGCGCGGCTCGAAAATTGACCGCGACACGTATCCTCTTCGGGCGATGGCTCAAAAGCGCGGCGGCATGCCCGAAATCTTCCGTCGCGCAGAGTATAGGCTCACCCCGGACCGATCAATTGCCGCGCCCGTCTCTCCACGGGTAGTGGCATCACGGAGGGATGTTAAAGCGCCATAATATCAGCGGATTGGTGGTCCCGCCGCGTGATATGGGTCACATGGGCGGCCGAAAAAATCGCGACAAAGCGCCCGCCGATACCGCCTCCCCCATTTGGATGTTGCCGGATGTTGCCCCGAGGGCACAGAGCTTGAAATTCACAGCCCAACCGGCTGGCAGCGCAGCAACAATGCTTCCGGCCTGCCTCAACCTAATCTAGGTTTTTCCGGTACTGCGCCCTCGTTACGATTCTTTTTGGGGATGTTTCTATGTTCACGAATTCACGCGCGACCCGGATGGGCAAACCCGGCATTTTGGCCGGCTTAACGCTCGCGTTCGCCGTGTCGGCCTCGCCGGCCGCATTCGCCAACTGTAACGGGACCGGAGCTTTGGCGGCAGGCGGCCTCACCCCCTTCCTGCCGTTCGCCGGCGGCGGCGCGGTCAGTGCGCTGACTTCCGCGATCAACGCGGCCAATACCTCGTTCCTGACCCAGTCGACGGCCTTCGTGAGTGCGCCGCCCAATCCGCGGCCGAACCAGGAAGGCGGCGGCGTCTGGGTGCGCGGCATCGGCGGCGAAAACACCATCAAGAGCACCAGCACGACGACGAATGTGGTGCTGAATGGCGCGGCGCAACCCGGCAACGTCACCTGCAACACAACGACTAACGTGAAATTTGCCGGCGTCCAGGCAGGTACCGATATCGCAACTCTGAACTATGGCGGCGGCTGGAATCTGCACATTGGAACCACCGTCGGTTATCTTGCGGCCAAGACCTCGGATACCTCTGCGCCGGGCATCCTCGATCCGGCGGGTGGCTCGCTCACCAACAGGATGGAAGTCCCCTTCGCAGGCATTTACGCGGTGGCGACCAAGGGCGGCTTCTTCATCGACGGTCAGCTTCGCACCGACTTCTATCAGAACTCGATCAACGACCCCTTCATCAGCGGCGCGTTCGACCAAAAGCTCGATGCCCGCGGCCTCGCGTTCAGCGGCAACGTTGGCTACAACATGCCGCTGCAGAACAACTGGTTCATCGAGCCTTCGGCGGGCATCGTTGTTTCCCGCGTGAAGGTCGATCCGTTCAATGTGACCGGCGCCGTCGTGTTGCCTGCGGCCTTCACCAACAATGTCACCTTCCCCGGCACGCTGCGTGTCGACGACATCAAGAACACGATTGGCCGCCTCAGCCTGCGCGCTGGTACGTCCTTCACATCCAACAACGTGGTCTGGCAGCCGTTTGCCGTCGCAAGCGTCTATCATGACTTCGATGGCACGGTGACGTCGCGGTTCGACAGCAATCCGTTCGCCAACACCGTGGCCATCGTTGCGCCCGGCTTCCCCTTCGCCTTCCCGCGCTTCACCGGCAACGTCAGCGCGACCGGCATCGGCACCTACGGCCAGATCGGCGTTGGCGTCGCCGGCCAGATCGTCAACACCGGCTGGCTCGGCTACATCCGCGGCGACTATCGCTACGGCGACAACATCGACGGCTACAGCATCAACGGCGGCATCCGCTACCAGTTCACGCCCGAGATGCTCTCGCCCAAGCCGCTCTACGCGAAGGCCCCGGCACTCAAGGCGCCCGTCGCGGTCGTGGCGCCCTACAACTGGACCGGCTTCTTCGTCGGCGCCAGCGGCGGCGTGATCAACGGCCGTACCGACTGGTACTTCCCGGCCATCAACGGCTCCACCAACCCGCGCTTCGGCGGCGGTCTCGGCGGCATCCAGGCGGGCTACGATTACCAGACCGGCAAGTGGGTGGTCGGCGTCGAAGGCAACATCAATGCGACCAACGCGCACGGCGCGCGCCCGTGCCCGATCCCCGCGGACTCGGTCACGGTGTGCGAAGACGCCGTCAAATGGATCGGCACGGCAACCGCCCGCCTCGGCTACGCGTTCTGGGATCGCTCGATCGTCTACGGCCGCGCCGGCGTCGCCTTCGACCAGAGCAATATCCAGCTGAGCTGCAACACCGGCCCGTTCAATACGCTGGGACTGCCGAATTGCGCCCAGACCGATCGCGTCAATCGTGTCGGCTGGACGGTTGGTTTCGGCTCCGAATTCGCGCTGACCAAGAACTGGACGGTGCGCTCGGAAACCAGCTACTTCGACATGGGCAGCAAGCGCCTCACGGTTCCGGCGACCAACATCGGCGGTCCGGTCGCGATCGATGTCAGCGAGAACGGCTTCATCACGACGGTCGGTCTCAACTACCGCTTCTCGCCGGGCGTTGTCGTCGCCAAGTACTGAGCGGCACGGACAGGCATATTTCAGACGGGCGGCTGCCTTGCAGCTGCCCGTTTTCGTTCACCCCTGCCCGCAGTCAGGCCTTCCTCGTCTCGACAGGAACCGCCAAGGTACGTTAGACGAGCGGGATGGCGCGCTGCCCGCGCCCCTGTTGCGAGTGCTGAAGTTCGATGTCCAAGCGGTACGAGAAGATCGCCTTCGTGGCGAGCGCGAGCACGGAAGCGCAGGCCGCGCTGCAGCAGCTTGCGGATTCCTACGGCAATCATGATACCGGCGATGCCGATGTGGTGGTGGCACTGGGCGGCGACGGCCTGATGCTGCAGACGCTGCACCAGCACATGCACACGGGCAAGCCGATCTACGGCATGCATCGCGGCACCGTCGGCTTCCTGATGAACGAATTTTCCACGCACGACCTGCCCACCCGCCTGTCGGCGGCGCGGGAGTCGCTGATCAACCCGCTGAAGATGCGCGCCACCGACATCCACGGCGATGTGCACATCCATCATGCCATCAACGAGGTGGCGCTGTTCCGCCAGATCCATCAGGCCGCCCACTTGCGCATCCTGATCGACGAGCGCGAGCGGATGGCCGAACTGATCGCCGACGGCATCCTGGTGGCGACGCCCGCGGGCTCGACCGCCTATAATCTGTCGGTGCAGGGGCCGATCCTGCCGATCAACGCCTCGCTGCTGGCGCTGACGCCGATCAGCCCGTTCCGGCCGCGGCGCTGGCGCGGCGCCCTGCTCCCCAACTCCGCCTATGTCGTCATCGAGGTGCTCGACCCGCACAAGCGCCCGGTGGCGGCGGTCGCCGACCATGACGAGGCGCGCGACGTCGTCAGGGTCGAAGTGCTCTCCGACAAGACCATCTCGATGCGCATGCTGTTCGACCCCGGCCATAGCCTGGAAGAGCGCATCCTGCGCGAGCAGTTCGGGACCTGAAACCGCCCCTTCTCCGCCCCGCGGCGGGCGCCCGAAACCATTCGTTAACCCACGGCGCGATATGGTTAATGCGGGGTATACCGCGCTTTCCCGGTAGGCCCTCAAGGGCCGAGCCATGTTCCGCATCGACTTCAACAAGCTGCGTTTCCTCGTCTGCGACGACAACCCGCACATGCGGCGCATCCTGCGCACGCTGCTGCACTCCTTTGGCGCGCGCGAAGTCTACGAAGCCGAGGACGGCGCTACGGCGCTGGAGATGTACACCCATTACGTGCCCGACATCGTCATCACCGACTGGGCGATGCCGATCTTCGACGGCATCGAGCTCGCGCAGATGATCCGCCAGCCGGAATCCAAGGGTAATCCCTACGCGCCGATCATCATGCTGACGGGGCATTCCGAGAAGCGCCGCGTCACCGTGGCACGCGATGCCGGCGTCACCGAATTCCTGGCCAAGCCGATCTCGGCCAAGGGCCTCTACCAGCGCATCCTCAACGTGGTGGCCAACCCCCGCCCCTTCATCAAGACCAAAACCTATTTCGGGCCGGACCGCCGCCGCAACACCAGCAACACCTATATCGGCCCCGAGCGGCGCGTCGGCGGCGAGATGGAAGTGATGCAGCAGCCCTCGCTGATCGACAAAGCACGCTCAGGCATCTAGGCGGGACATATCATGTCGCAGAACAAGCCCGGTGATATCGAGGTCAAGGCCTTCGCCACCCATCAAATGATCATGCAGCCCAATCCGTTTCGCAGGGCGCTGCGCCGCGTCGCTGATGACGATCGCGACGATCCGGTAGCGCGCGCGGAAAAAGCGCTCGCCGGCCTTTCGGGCGAATTCAAGAACTGGATGACGATCGAGGCCGACCGCCTGTCGGCCGCCTGGGATGCGATCTGCAGCGACGGCTTCACCGAAGCCACGCGCGGCGAACTGTTCCGCGCCGCGCACGACATCAAGGGCGATGCCGCGACCTTCGGCTTCCCTTCCGCGGGTGCCGCCGCCAACAGCCTCTGCCGCATCATCGAGCATGCGCCGGACCTGGCCAGGGTGCCGCAGGATCTCATCATGCACCACATCGACGCGGTGCAGGCGATCGTGCGCCAGCGCACCAAGCTCGACACGGTGGCGATGGCCAGTGAATTGAGCCGCTCGCTGCGCGGCATCGCGGATGAGTTCCTGACCAAGGCCAATCGCGACCGCCCCGAGCATCTGGAAGCGATCCTCGCGCCGAGCATCGTTCCGGCGGAGTAAGCGGCATACGTGGTCGCTGACTCTGCGCCGTTTTGGGCTGGAGCCCAAAACACGCAAAACAACCCCATGCAAAGTAGGTTTTAAGCCGCGATCAGGTCGTCGTGATTAGGCACAATGGCGGCTTCCGCCACCAGTTCGTCGCAGAACAGGCGGGCTTCCTCGCGGGCGGATTCCGTTGCGAAGCGGCGCAGCAGGATCAAGAGCGGCTCGGCCGAGCGGCCGTCGGTCTCGCAATGGGTCAGCACGCGCTCGACCATCCGCCGGCGCAGCCGCGCCGCAGCGCCGTCGCTGTCGGCATAGCCGATCTCGTGCCCGACATCGATCGCCACCTGGAAGGCGGCAAAGGTCGATTCCGGCAGCCGCGCCTTGATCAGCAGGGCCTGCAGGCTGGCGCGGCCGCGGTCGTGCAAGAGCGCGCTGACGCGGGCGATCGGCAGTCCGGAGAGCTCGGCGAGCGCGCAGTGGAACAGGTCGATATTGCCCGACAGCAGCGCGCGCAGGATGAGACCGGCGGTGAGATGGCCGGTGGCGCGCAAATGGTGCACCAGGCCTTCCATCTCCGCGCCCGCAGAGCGCGCGGCGATATGGACGGTCGAGCGGTCGCGCGCTTCGGTGGCGATGCGCCCTGCCCGGTCGGCCGAGAGCCAGTTGCGGGCAACCACGAACTGCGCCAGCGTATCCGAAAGCTTGGTCACCAGCGCATAGCGCGTTGCGGCCGGCAGGCCTTCCAGCACGAGCATGGCCTCGCGGATGGCGGCGAGATGGCCGTGGCGTTCGACGATGCGGTCCCAAGAGAATGGCGCGAGCTCGGCATAGGGATTTTCGATCAGCTCCAGCGCAGCGGACGCCGTGCCGACTTCGGCGATGGCGGCGCAAACGGAAGCCGGCAGGCTGATGCGCCGCGCGATCGCGCATTGCGTCTCGTCATTGCCGGTCGCGACGATGTCGACGAGATCGGCATCGATCAGCAGCGGCGAATGTTCGAGGATGGGCAGCGACACCGAGGGCTGGTCGACCGCCAGCGCCTGCACGATGGCGGCAGGTGCATCGGTGCTGCGGCAGAAGACTTCGGCCATCGCGCGGCGGACCAGCGGCGAGGAGTCGTCGAGCAGCATCAACAGCGCGCCTTCGGCGGCGGCGCGGTCGTCATCGCTGAGATCCGAGATCAACCAGGCCCGCGCCAGAGCTCGCGTGGCTTCCGCCCGCTCACCGGCGGATGCGTTTCTTACCCAACTGATAAACTGCCGAACGATCATGGTCTTTCCGGCTTACGCAACTTGCGACGACACCGTGACGCGATGCCACTGTCACGGAAAATAAACCATGACGCTTAACAAAGGGTTCACCATAAACGTCTGGGATTGTTGACGTTTCGTTAAGATGGGGGCTCCGGCCCTCTCCCCCTTGGGAGCAGCCCGCAGTGCAGGTGGCCGCATCGTGACGTCTACGCCACTCATCACAGCCCGAGTTGCCCCGAAAGTTTGCTGTGAAAATCTGTGCTGCGGGAATCGAGTCCCGTAACGGCGATTGTGCAGCCGAGCGCGCGATACTTTGTTTCGACAGCATCCAGCGCGGCGACACTGGACGCATCCCATATCTGGGAGTGCGTGAGATCGACCGTCACATGCTTGGGATCGAGGGCATAGGAAAAGCGCTCGACGAGGTCGTTGCTGGAACCGAAGAACAGCGGGCCGTGCACGGTGTAGCGGACCGCGCTGCCGTCCTCGCTCGGCATTCGTTCGACACGGATAACATGAGCGACACGGCGGGCGAACAGCACCATGGCGAGCAGCACGCCGCCGGCGATGCCGAAGGCCAGATTGCCGGTTGCCACCGTGATGATGACGGTCAGTGCCAGCACCGAGGTTTCCGACTTCGGCATGCGCTTGAGCGTCGACGGCATCACACTGTGCCAGTCGAAGGTCTTCAGCGCCGCGATCATCATCACGGCAGCCAGCGCCACCAGTGGAATCTGCGCCATCAGATTGCTCAGGATGGTAACGAGCACCAGCAGAACGATCGCAGCAGCCGCGGTCGAAATCCGCGAGCGGCCGCCGCCGATCTTCACGTTGACCACCGTCTGCGCAATCATCGCACAGCCGGCAATGCCGCCATAGAAGCCGGCCGCGATGTTGGCGACACCAAGCGCCCAAGACTCCCTGCCCTTGTGCGAGCGGGTATCGGTGACGTCATCGACCAGCTTCGCAGTGAGAAGCGTTTCCAGCAGGCCGACAAAGGCGACGCTCAGCGCCGTCGGCCAGATGATGCTCAGTGTCTCCATATTCAGCGGCACCATGAATTGCGTGATGCCGGGCAATCCCGGCGCCATTGCGCCGCCATTGCCGCCGACATTGGGCACGGTGAAATGGCCGGAAATGACGATTGCCGTGACGATCACGATGGCGATCAGCGGCGCGGGAATGATCGTGATCGCCCGCGGCGCCAGCAATACGATTGCAATCGTCAGCGCGAACAAGGGATATACGACCCAAGGAACGTTCAGGATATGCGGCACCTGGGCGAAGAAAATCAGGATGCCCAGCGAATTGACGAAACCGATCATCACCGAGCGCGGGATAAAACGCGTCAGCCGCGCCATGCCGGTCAGGCCGAAGACGATCTGGATGATTCCTGCCAGCAGGATGGTCGGCAGGATGTAACCGGTGCCATAGGTCTTCACCATCGGACCGATCACAAGGGCAATGGAGCCCGCCGCGGCGGTCACCATCGCAGGTCTTCCGCCGAGCACGGACATCACGAGCCCGAGCACGACGGAGGAGAACAGCGCGACCTTCGGATCGACGCCGGACACGAACGAGAATGAGATCACCTCGGGGATCAGCGCCAGCGCCGTCACCACGCCCGCCAGCGTTTCGCGGGTGAACTCCCGCGGCGAGGTCAGGACGGCGCCGATCGTTGGAGAGTCCTCGAACGTCGCCTGTGCGGTGCGATCGTCGATCGCGGTCATTGCCAAAGCCTCCTATAGCGCGGCGCGCTTGATTGCGTCGGACGCTCGCATGGGGTTTCCTTGATCAGTCCGGCCCGCGCATGACGCAGCGGAAGCCGATATGACTCGTGGATGAATCGATACTCTCGCCCTGACGCGCGGCAGGCCGCGCGCGCAAGCAATAATTCGGTGCGCACAGATGCGAACCTCCCTTGACGACCCGCAGCATCTTGCGCGGATCAGGGCCCTCGCGATGACAGCAGGACTTTTCGGCATCGCCCGCAGGCGCATAGGGCGTGACAGTCCACTCCCAGACATTACCGCAGACGTCGTGGAGCCCGTATCCGTTCGGTGGAAACGCGTCGACCGGAGAGGTACCCTCAAAACCGTCTTCGGCGAGGTTCTCGAAGGGAAAACGACCCTGCCAGGTGTTGGCGAGATAGCGCCCGTCGGGGTTGGCAGCATCGCCCCAGGCGTAGGCGGCACCGTCGAGTCCACCGCGGGCGGCGAACTCCCATTCCACCTCGCTCGGCAGCGCCTTGCCGGCCCATGCCGCATAGGCCTGGGCGTCTTCGTAGTTGACGTGCACGACGGGATGGTTGTCTCGCTGGGCGATCGAACTGTTCGGCCCGTTCGGGTGCCGCCAGTTCGCACCGGGCACATAGGCCCACCAGGCGCGATGGTCGCGCAGGCTGACCGGCCGCGGCGGTTTGACGAACACGAGCGAGCCCGGAACGAGGAATTCCTCGGCCGCATCCGGATACATTTCCCGGGTCGGCGTTCGCTCCGAAAACGTGACGTAGCCCGTCGCTTCGACAAAGCGGCGGAACTGGGCGTTGGTGACGGGATGGCGGTCGATCCAGAAACCGGCCGTCGTCTCCGGGCGGACCGGACGCTCTTCGCGGTAGAAGGCGTTCGAGCCCATCAGGAACGTGCCGCCGGGAATCCAGATCATGTCTTCCCGGCGGGTAACGCTGGCGGGGCCGATCACAGGGGATGCGACGCCATTGCGCGCCTCTCCGTGCTTCGAACAGCAATGTGTTGCAACCTGCTCCACGGCCCCTACTCCCTTGATCAGCGGAAGTTCTGCTTCGGCACGAAGTCGAGCGGCGATCCCGGCGGGATCAGCTCTTCCTTCTTCACGCTGTTCTCGAAGTCGCGGACGATGCGGTGGGCGTGCTGCATCACCCACCAGCGCACGTAACGCTGGTTGACCGCCTCACGCTCCTTCGGGTCCTCCTTGAGGTGGGTGATGCGGGCGAAACCGAGCGGCAGTTCCGGATCGTGGAAATGCTGCTGACGCTTGAAGTTGATCTTGAAGTCCTTCCACTTCACGGCGTGCAGTTCGTCCTTGAGCCAGACGATGCAGGACTCACGGTTGGATTCCGCCTTCTTGCCGAGGAAGAATTCCGTCTGGTCCGTGCCGTCGATCAGGCGGTCCTTCGGCGGTTCGCAGCCGACGAACTTGAGCAGCGTGGTGAACATGTCTGTGACATGCACCATCTCGTTACTCTCGACGCCGGCCGGGATGTGGTTCGGCCAGCGGATCAGCAGCGGCGTGCGGATGCCGCCTTCCGCGGAGGAGAAGTACGAACCGTCGAAGAAGCCGCCGGTACCGCGGCCGGCCAGGTGATCCTCGGCGCCGTTGTCGCCGCACGCCACGACAATGGTGTTGTCGCGCACGCCGAGCCGGTCAAGCGTGTCGAGCAGAACTCCGAAGTCGTGATCCAGCATCAGGAGGCAATCGCCCCAGTCGCCGTTGTCGCTCTTGCCCTTGAACTCGGGACGCGGGCTCATCGGGAAGTGCATCAGCGAGTGGTTGAAGTAGCAGTAGAACGGCTTGTCGTCCTTGACCGCCTTTTCCATGAACTTGATGGCGCGCTTCTGGTACTCGAGGTCGCAGGTCTCCTTGGTCTTCATGGTGAGCTGCTGGTCCTTGAGCGGCCAGGCACCCTTGCCCTTCACGCCTTCATGCATGTGCGAGAAGCCGTCACGCTCCGGCACGTAATGCGGATCTTCCAGCCACATGCATTCGTCGTAGGTGCGCAGCGGCCCGTACCATTCGTCAAACCCGTGGTCGGTCGGGAAGCGGCCGTCTTCGGCACCGATGTGCCACTTGCCGTAGATCGACGAGGTGTACCCGGCTTCCGCCAGGATCGAGGCGATGGTGCGCTCCCAGGTGACGATGCCGCCGCCATTGCCGCCGAGCGCGATGGTGTGATTGCCCGAACGGATCGGGAAACGGCCGGTCATCAGCGCCGAGCGGGTCGGCGTGCACTGCGGCTCCACGACATAATGCGTGAGCTTCATGCCTTCCTTGGCGAAGGCGTCAAAGCGCTTGGTGTCGGCGCCGCGCAGCATGCCGCCGCCGTAGCAGCCGAGCTCTCCCATGCCGAGATTGTCGACGTGAAAGAACAGAATGTTTGGTTTCTTAGCCATAGATAGCTCCAATTAGTGGCGTTGTTCACGCCGGGTCTTCGATTGTTGAATGCGCCGACTTCGCAGAATGGCGTTCCTGCCATTTCGGACCGGGTCCGCGCATGTAGTGCTGCTCGGGGCGGTATCTGCGGCCAAGGATTGCTGCGAGCCGGCGCCACATTGCGGCCAGCGACGCGCCGAGCTCAGCCATGCCAGATTTGTCGGCATGAAAAATGCTTGGTTTCTTTGCCATCGATCGCTCCGAACGATTGGCGCGAGGACGCACCAATCCCTTAACGACGCGGGTCACGCGTCATTTGCTTGTGTTGCTGTTTCGCTCGCCTACCCGGCAGCGAGGCTGTGTGTGTCAGTAAAGTTCGCCCACTCCTTTCGGTCCCACTTTCATTCCAAAGCCCGAGAGCCCGCGGTCCTTGATCTCCGGGGCCATCGCAGCAAGCGACTCTTCGCGGATCAGTCCCTTGAGCTCCTGAACCAGGTTCATGAACTCGGGCGTGTCGGTCATTTCGGCCGTGCGCGGCCGCGGCAGCGGCACCTTGATTTCCGCCTTGATGCGTCCCGGCCGCGCCGTCATCACGTAGATGCGGTCGGACAGGAAGATCGATTCCTCGATGTCATGGGTGATGAACAGCACGGAGATGCGGAACTGCTGCCAGATGTTGGTCAGGATCTCCTGCATCACCACCCGCGTCTGCGTGTCGAGCGCGCCGAACGGCTCGTCCATCAGCAGCACCTGCGGGCTGGTCGCCAGCGCGCGGACGATGCCGATGCGCTGCTTCATGCCGCCGGAGAGCTGATCGGGGTAATGATTTTCGAACGACAGCAGCCCTGCGAGATCGAGCAGCGAGCGCGCCGTGGTGAGGCGCTTGTTCTGGGCGACGCCGGCCATCTTCAGGCCGAACTCGACGTTCTTGCGCACCGACAGCCAGGGAAACAGCGAGTATTGCTGGAACACGACGCCGCGGTCGGAACCGGGCTTGGTGATCTTCTTGCCGTCGAGCAACGCCTCGCCTTTGGTCGGTTTGACGAAACCGGCGACGATGCTGAGCAAGGTGGACTTGTCGCAACCGGA
>JAKFVP010000176.1 GCA_021732175.1 Bradyrhizobium sp. | reverse complement strand
CCGCAACCGGACGGGCCGATCAGCGAAACGAATTCGCCGGGCTGCACGTTGATCGAAACGTCCTTGACGGCGATGACTTCGCTTTCGTCGGCGCCGAAGGTGACGCCCATGCTGCGGACGTCGATGAATCCCTTGGCCGACTCGGTATGTGCCTCGGCAATGCTCATTTCCGGCCTCCGGGTGCGTAGGCGAGCCACGGCATCAGGAGGACGCCGACCATGCGGATGACGCCGCTGCAGGCGAGCCCGAGAACGCCGATGGTGATCATGCCGAGCATGATCGCGGGATAGTCGACCAGCGAATAGGCCTCCCAGGTGAAGTAGCCGACGCCGAACTGGCCGGAGATCATCTCCGCGGCAATCAGCGACACCCATGCGACGCCCATGCCGACGGCGAGGCCGGTAAAGATGTGCGGCAGCGAGCCCGGCAGGATCACGTTCCAGAACAGCTGCGCTTCGTTGGCGCCGAGACAGCGGCCGGCGCGAACCAGCACGCCGTCGAGCGAATGCACGCCGTGGATGGTGTTGAGCAGGATCGGGAAGAACGCGCCGATGAAGGTGATGAAGACGATGGCCGCCTCGTTGTTGGGCCACAGCATGATCGACATCGGCACCCAGGCGATGGCCGGGATCGGCCGCAGGATTTCGACACAGGGCATGAAGAGGTCGCGGACCCGCTCGTATTTGCCGATTGCAAGACCGAGCGGCACGCCGAGCGCAATGGCAATCAAGAAGCCGGTCAGGATGCGGCGGACGCTGATGGCGATGTTAACGAGGTATTTGTTCGACAGCCCGACCTGGGTCAGCTGGTTGAACACTTCGGCCGGCGTCGGCACGTTCTTGAAGCGGATGTAGAACTCGAAGCGGTATTTCGTTCCGAGGTACCAGACCATGAACAGCGCGCCGATCGAGATGCAGCCGAGCGCAAACGTGATGATGCGATCGCGGGTGATGTGCCTGGACAGAAAGCGGGCGATGTCCTGCAGTGTTATGCCGCGCACCGCGGGAGTTTCAGCCGCCACCGGCTCGGCCGGAGCAGGCGCCGCCTGCCCTTCCGTCGCGGTCACTTCCGGTTTTTCGGGCATGGATGTCATGATGCTCTCGGCGACCCGCTGGGGGGGATCGATTGGTCCTGTCGGTATCGGGATTGCGACAACCTTCGCCCGCGCCATGCTGCCCATCGCGCTCCCCTATTGTCCGACGTTGATGGCGCCGAGGGCTTCGGTGTAGGTGGCGAGCTTGCCGCCGTTCTTTGCGGCATAGGCCTCGGCGTCCTTCTTCAGCAGGAAGGGCACGACGACCGGATTCTTGGCGTCCGGCTTGATGGCGTAGAAGGCGGCATCGGCGAACACCTTGATGCCGAGCTCATGGTCGACGAGGTAGACGGCGTTGAACTTCTTGCCCTCGGCGGTGAACTTCTTGACGCCGAGCAGCGCGCAGACCGGCGAGGAGAACGGCACGATGTCGCCGCCCTGGATCCAGACTTCGCCGACGAGCTTGGGGTCGTCGACCGGCTTGTTACAGACGGGATCGGTGCCGGTGACGTTGTAGGTGTCGAAGGACGCCAGCTGCTTGTCGTAGTCGAGCCCCAGCGACTTGTAGGTTGCGCGGATGTAGCTGTCATTGACCCAGGCGCCGATATCCAGCGGCTTGATCATGTTGAGCTTCTGCAGGATGGCGTAGTTGCCGGCCACCGAGTCGAGCAGGAGCTTCTTGATGGTGGGATCGAGCGTGTGCACGCCGCCCGGCCCGAGGAAGATGTAGACCACTTCCTTGTTGATCTTGGTCCATTCCTCGATCTTCTCGGCGGCAAGCTTGGGATTCTTGCGCATCCACTCGTTCGCCTCGATCAGCGATTTGAGGTAGGCGTCGACGATCTCCGGATATTTCTCGGCGAAATCCTTGCGCACGGTGACGCCGTGGAAGGTCGGCACCTTGGTCTCGGCGCCGTCATAGATCTTGCGGGCAAAACCCTTGAACGGCAGCAGCTCGGCAAACGGTACGAAGTCGCCATGCGCGTCGATGCGCTTTTCCTGCAAATTGGTGCTGCCGACTTCGGGCGATTGCGAGACGAGGCTCCAGAAGTCCGGCGGCAGGCCTTTCTTCTGCAGCGAGGTCAGCATCATGCCGTGCGCAGCGGAGCCGAACGGCACCGAGACGTTCTTGCCCTTGAGATCGGCGAGCTCGTAGAACGGCGAGTCCTTGTGGACGACGATGCCGTTGCCGCCGCCGACGGCGTTATAGGCGATGATGGCGATCAGCTGGGTCGGGTTGTTGGTGTTCTGGCCGGTGGCGCCGTTCACCATCAAGGGATAGTCGCCCATCATCTCGATCTGGATGTTGTTGGCCATCATGCCGTTGGTGATCGGCGGGCCTGACGTCGCGTTCTGCCAGCTCAGCTTGTACTGGAAGTCCTTGTACTTGCCGGTCTTCGGCAGGTTCTTTTCGAGAAGCCCGAGCTCCTTGATGACCACACCGCCGGTCACCGTGTTGGTCGTCGTGTTCTGCGTGCCGATGCCGATCTCCAGCACCTCCGCGCGCAAATTCACCGGAGCAAGCGTCAGTGCGGCCGCCACGCACCAGGGAGCGACCTTCGAACCGCAAGACATCATTGTAGCGACGTTCATCACGTTAACCCCTCAGATTGCTGCGGATTTGGCGGAGGGCAGCACGCCGTTGGGCTGCGCTCGGCGCTCTCAAAGGTGCAAGGGCCAAGCCAATTTGCACCCTGCCTGCGCGACAGGATGTCCCTGTCAGCCACAAGCGACGCACCGAATTAACGAACCTGGAAACGGCGACGACAAAGCCCACTCGCGAACTCCTCAAGACGACCGAATTGCCGTGCTTGACTTGATTTGTGGGCGCGGAAAGCTTTTCCCGAAACAAGGATCGTTTGCAAGCGCGCAAATCCTTGCCGAAAAGTCCGGCAGACTAAGAAATAGCCAGCAGGGTCAGGATTTTTGATTAAACTTTGGGCAATTTGGCGCAGGCGCGGGCAGATAACCGCAAGCTCGAGCCCTCCGGTCTAGCAGGGCGAGTATCTGCTCCTGATCGAAATTGAAAACATCGGGTAATGGCGGCGATGCATGCGGCGAGACGTCGTTAGACACCCGGCACGCATCTTGCGTAAAATCGTATGATGAAAGCGTCAGTTTCGAGCAACAGTGCCGTTCGTTGGGACGGAGCCAGCCTTGGATGGGCCGATCAGGCGCGTTTCGGGGCGATGCTGATGCCCGACGACAAGGCGAGAGGCGGCGGGCCGACTCCTCTGTTCCATGGGCTTTCGGAAGCGGAAATTCAGGAAGTCGTCAGCGCCGGCAAGCGCAAGGTGTTTTACCGGGGCGCGCCGGTGTTTTCCCAGGGCGGTCAGCAGGACGGCATCTACCTGATCGAGAGCGGGCGCATTCGCGTCTTCTATATCGGGCCCTCGGGACGCGAGATCACCCTCGCTTATTGGCATCACGGCAATTTCGTCGGCGGACCCGATGTGTTCAATCGCGGCATCCACGTCTGGTCCGGCGCGGCTGCCATCAACAGCAGCGTGCTGCATCTGCCCGGCGATGTGCTGCGCCGGATGGTACTCAAGATCCCTGCGCTGGCGCTCGGCATCATCGAAGGCCTGAGCTTCAAGGGTCGCTGTTATTCGTCGCTGGCGCAGATGCTTGGAACGCGTTCGCCGACGGAGCGGCTGGCGCATCTGCTGTTGCATCTGATGGATCTCTATGGCGTCGAGGAGCGCGGCGGCACGCTGATTGCGGCGTCCTTCACCCATGCCGACCTCGCGCACATGGTCGGCGTCACCCGACAATGGGTGACAACCACACTGAAGCGCCTGTCCGAGATGGGCGTGCTCGATACTCACGGCGCAAATATCCTGATCATGGATGCCGCGCCGTTGGCGAAAATGCGCGATGGCAAGGCCGCCAAGGGCGCCCTGCCCGACGAAGTGGACTGCTCGCCCTGATCGGTGAGGACTTGCACTTTATCCTGTCCAGGTTTGATTGGCGTTGAGACGCCCCGAAGCGCGCGATGACCGATCCGCCTGAGATCGCGCGCTAGCTCGAGAACGTGCCTTCCCGGTCGCTGAAGAGGTCGAGACGGCCGGGGGCGCGCACTTCGGGTACGGTGCTCGTGGCCTGCGCCACCTTTGGCTGGGAGGCGGAGCGGCCCCACAATTCCTGCACCGCCGGCGAGATCGGCTGCGGGCGATCGCCGGCATGGAACAGCGTGCGGAACACCGGATCCTCCTGCGGCATGGACGCCGTCTTCATTTCCGCGCCCGCCGCCGCCTTGGCTGGGGTCACCGCGCGCGCATCGGGAATGATCGAGAGGAAGCTCGCGCCGTCGATCGCCGCTGTTGACGTTGCTGGCGTCGCCGATGTCGCTGTTGCCGATGTCGCTGCCGGCGCCGCGGCCGCGGCGAACGCCATCGTCGTCTGCGGTGCGCCGCCGACCGCCGCATAGGCCGTGCGGGTATCCTTGGCGTTGGCGGCGGCGTTGTAGCGCGAGGTCAGCACCGAATAAACCTCGGATACCGAGCGCGCGCGGCCGGTGCCCTTCTCGTAGAAGATCGAGCGATTGGCCGCCGCGGCGTTCGGGAACAGGCGGGCCGCCGACGCGTTCGGATTGTCCTCGGCATTCGAGATCCAGCTTGGCGGCGCCCCCACCCCCATGAAATGCGCCATATAGAGTTCGCTGTCGCTCGGGCGGCGGCCGATCTTGCCGGTGAGCTTGAAACTGTTGGATTGCGTCAGCACCGCCGCCATCGAGGACGCAGCATCCGGATCGTTGCGCAACTGCATGATCGAATTTCGCATCGAGGGATCGTTGACGTAGTAGGCGCCGGAAGAAGATTTCGAGATCGCATCGGCATAGTTGCCGTAGCCGAGCTGGCTGCCCGCCTCTTTCACCGTGCCGAGCCAGGTCTGGTCGATGAACTGATACAGCCCGCGTGCCGACGAGGTGCTCGCCGACGCCTTCGGATTGAAGTTCGACTCCATCTTGGCGGTGGCAAGCATGTATTCGAAGCTGGCGCCGGTGGTGCTGGACGCCTGCTTGATGGAGTTGGCGATCCTCAGGCGCGACGGGTCCATGCGCAGCTGACCCGCCTGCGATGGATCAACCGCCGCCGCAGCCGTCGTGGCTCCGATTGAATCGACCGACATGTGTTGGCGCCTCGCTCCCTGGCGAAACCCCCGCGCGGTCTTACTGAGCGCCCACCCGGCGCCCACGCCTGCCGCACAGTGCGGCGGTTATGGTTAATGGCTGGTTAATACCCGCCCGCGCTCAGGGCTGGGCCTCGTAGTAGCGGGCGACCTGGTCGATCTCCTCGGCCGTCATGTGCCGGGCGATATTGCGCATCTGCTGGCTGATGTCGTTGCGGCGGGCACCCGCGGCGAACGCCTGCAGCTGCGCCTTGATGTAGACCGCGGACTGCCCGCCGAGCCACGGGCTGCCGGCCTTGTAGTCGAGCTCGCCATGGCAGGAGCCGCAGGGCGGAATGTTACGCATCGGCGCGCCGGTCACCACGATCGGCGGCGGCGGGACCTTCTCGTCGGCCTTGCTAGAGGGCACGCGCGGCAGATAGGCGTAATAGGCCGCCACGTCCTTCATGTCCTGGTCGCTCATATTGGCCGCGAACGGGCTCATGACCACGTTGACCCGTGCGCCGGTCTTGAAGTCGTGCAGCTCCTTGTAGGTGACCTCGGCAAACTGGCCGGCAAGATTGGGCGAGTTGGCGTCGCTGACGCCCTGCGGCCCGTGACAGATGGCGCAGCGCTGCGCCAGCGTAGCACCGCGCCCGATCGAGACGGCATCCTTCCGCCCGATCGTGTCCGGCGTCAGCACCACGTTCGATGTCTTGAAATCCGGCTGTTGGACCGACGCGGACACCGGCGCACGCGGTATGCCGGCGGCACTGCAGATCGCGTCCCAGATGCCGGCGAGTTTCAGGTCGGGCTGCGCCAGCGGCAGCCAGATCAGCCCGGCAAGCGCGGAGGCGATCGCGATAGCGACCGTGGTGCCGACGCTGGTGCTGAACCAGCTATTGCGGAACGAGAACAGCTTTTGTTCGCTCATCGCGCCGCTCCAACATAGACGGCGGGCACGTTGGTCTGCGGCAAGGCCAGCAACTGCGCTATCGGGAAGCCGTAATTGACGAGCGTGAGCCCGATCATCAGCGCGAGCCACAGGCCGAAACTGTTGAGTGCGACCGGAATACGCGCGGGCATGTGGACGGGAATGGCAAAGCGATAGGCGCCCGCCTCGCTTCGCATGCCGAATTGTCCGCGGAACAACACCGTGAGGAAGAGGATGCCCGAGATCAGCAGGATGAAGCCGCCGATGGCGGACATCATCACCGAGAAGGCCTGCGGCGCGATCGCGGGGTTGAGATAGTCGTAGAACGCCATGCGGCGGGGCATGCCGAGGATGCCGACATAATGCCACGGGAACGTCGTCACGATCATGCCGATGAACCACAGCCAGAGCTGGGTTCGCATCATCCCGAACGTATTAAGCGCGCGGCCGGTCAGATGCGGCCACAGATCGTAGGCGATGGCGAAATACATGATGACGATGGCGCCACCGAAGATCAGGTGGAAATGCCCGGTGATCCACTGCGTGTTGTGTATGCTGGCGTCCAGCTGATAGCTCATGTTGATGAGCCCGCCGGCGCCGCCGAAGCCGAGCATCACCAGCGACAGCGCGGTGGCGAGCATGATCGGGTTCTTCCAGGGCAGCGCGCTGACCCAGCCGAACGCGCCCTTCCCGCCCCGCAGGCGGCTCGCGATCTCGGCCGAGGCGCAGATCGTGAACACCGTCAGCAGCGTTGGCAGCGCGACGAGGCCGGTGAACACGGAATGCATGAACTTGAAGCCGGCTCCGACCTGCGGGTCCGCGAACAGATGATGCACGCCGATCGGCATCGCCACCACGACGAACAGGATGAAGGAAATGCGCGCCATGGCGTCGCTGTAGAGCCGGCCGCCGATCGCGCGCGGGAAGATGGTGTAGTAGGCGATGTAGGTCGGGATCAGCCAGAAATAGACGATGGCATGCAGCGTCCATGAGAAGAACACGCGCGCGAGGCCCGCATCGATGGTCGACCGCAGGCCGAACGCGACGGGCAATATCTGGAAGAGGATTTCCAGCGCCGCTCCAACCGCGGTCCAGCCCCAGAGATAGGCGCCAGCGACGTTGGCAAACATCGCCAGCGGCACCGGCCTGTCCGGGTTCTCCCGCTTCCAGGCGATAAAATTGATCGACATCAGCGCGACCCAGATCCACGAGCCGACGACGACGAGGACGACGCCGACATAGTAGAAGGGATTGCCGACCATCGGCGGGTAGAAGGTGTAGAGCACTGACGCCAGGCCCAGCGACACCGGGACCATCGCGACCACGGCGCCGATGGCGACGAGGAAAAATCCCGTCCATGCCCAGCGCCGGCCGATCATCGGTTTCTCCAGCGCCGATTCGGTGATGGCATAGCCGAAGGCCATCGCGACCAGGGTCGGAAACACATAGCCCATGACGGAGCCGTGCGCGGTGACCGAGCGATAATAGAATTCGGGGTTGAAGTGCCAGACGTTGAAGGGGCTGCGCACGAACATCTGCCAGGCGCCGAGTACCAGCGCCACGCCGAAAGCCGCAAAGGCGAGCCAGAAATGCGCGAGGATCAGGCGCTTGCTACTCAACACAGCTGATCCTCCGTCGTGACGCCATCAGCTTGGCGAAAGCGTCCTTCTCCACCACCTTGACCTTGCCCCACATGCCCTGATGACCGATGCCGCAGAATTCCTGGCAAGGCATCACATGCTCGCCCGGCTTCTTGAAGCGGATCTGCAAGTCAGCGATATAGCCCGGCACCAGCATGGTGTTGATGTTGGTGCCCTCGATCAGGAGGCCATGCACAACATCGGCGCTGGTGGTGCGCAAGTTGACCGGCGTGTCCACCGGCACGACGATGCATTGCGGCGTGAAGGAATATTGCTGGCCGACGGCGCGCACCACGACCGAGCCGTCCGCCTCGACCGACGTGCCGAGATTGCTCTCGATGAATTCGCCGGACAGATGCAGCGTCCTGGGATTGGCGAGTTCGACGCGGCCCTGCGGCATCGTCGCCTGATGAATGCCGATGAAGGTCGCCATGCCCACGAGCACACCGACGATGACGATCGACAAGGCCGCCCAGCGCCGCTCGATGCGGGCGGCGACGGCTTCGCCGTGATGAGGACCGGTCTCGCTGCTCATTCAGGGGCTCCGCGGCAGGAAGACCAGCAGATAGAACGCAAACCACAGCGCGATGACGATGGCGGTGGCGATCCCGGCAACCGCGATCGCGCCGTACGGGCCGCTGCTGACGATCTCCTCGACCTCAGCGTCGCCCTGTGGAGCCGCTTCCGATGAGGAGGAATTGATCATGATCCCGCCCCTCAGTTCAGCGTCGCGGCGCGCAGTTCATTGGCCTGCCGCGCCGACACCGGAGCACCACGGTTGCCCCAGGACGTGCGGATGAAGGTGACGACGGCTGCGACCTCGTCGTCCGAGAGCCGGTGCGCGAACGGCGGCATGCCATAGGGCTCCGGATTGCCCATGGTGCCCGGCGGGAAACCGCCATTGAGCACCATCCGGATAGCGTTGACCGCCGACACCATCTGGATCGACTGGTTGCCGGCCAGCGGCGGATAATGCGGCGGCATGCCGAGGCCGGCGGCGCCATGGCAGCTTGCGCATTCGCGGTCGTAGATCGGCTTGCCGAGGCTGACGAGCAGGCTGGTCTCGGCCGACGGCAATGGCGGCTGCGCCTTCTCGGGCGATGTGCCCTGCGCGAGGCTCTTGAGGTAAACCGCCATCGCGCGCGCATCGTCGTCGGTGAGGTATTGCAGGCTGTTGTAGACGACTTCCGCCATCGGCCCGTATACGGCGCCGCGGGCGGAGACGCCCTTCTTGAGGTAGTCGACGATCTCCTCGAGGCTCCAGTCGCCGAGGCCGGCTTCCTTGTTCGAGGTCAGCGAAGGCGCGTACCAGTTCTGCATGGGAATGAGGCCACCCTCGAACGCCTGCGATTCCGAACTGCCGCCGAGCGCGTTGATGGCGGTATGGCACATGCCGCAATGGCCGAGCCCCTCGACGAGATAGGCGCCGCGATTCCACTCCGCCGATTTGGTGGAATCCGGCTTGTAGACGCCCTCCTTGAAGAACAGCGTGCGCCAGCCCAGGATCAGCGAGCGGTTGTTGAAGGGGAAGCGCAAATCGTGCGGCGTGTTGATCCGCTTCACCGGCGGCACGGTGCGCAAATAGGCGTAGATCGCGTCCGAATCCTCGCGCGTCACCTTGGTGTAGGAGCCAAAGGGCATCGCGGGATAGACGAGGCCGCCGTCGGGGAAGCGGCCGTTGTGCATCATGTTGAAGAACTGATCCGACGTCCACGTGCCGATGCCGGTTGAGGGATCCGGCGTGATGTTCGAGGTGTAGAGCGTGCCGAACGGCGTCTTCATCGGCAGGCCGCCGGCAAAGGTCTTGCCTTCGCGCGCGGTGTGGCAGGCGATGCAATTACCGGCGCGGGCGAGATACTCGCCCTTGGCCAGGGTCGCCGCGTCAGGCGCCTTCTGCTGCGCCATGGCTGACGTGGCGACCAAGGCCGCTGCCAGCGTGAAGATCAATCTTGTCAGGGTTCGCGGCATCTTCACGCTCCCTTCATCGCGGCTGGCTGCCGCATTCAAGCGGCATCGGCAGGCTCCCGCGTGGCGCAAAGGAGGGATCATTTGGCGCCGGACGCGAGGAAAGATAGGCGGCGACCGCCTTCACGTCGTCTTCGCTGAGGAGCCCCGCGACGATCTGCATGCAATCGGGCGCCGCCGCGGTGCGTGTGCCATAGCGCCAGCCGCCGAGCTGCGCGCTGATGTAGCTCGCGCGCAGGCCGAGCAGCCCGGGGATCGCGGGCTCCATGCCGCCGAGCGCCGGTCCATGGCAGGCGGAACATGCCGGGACGCCCGATCTGGCGTCGCCCTCCTTCACGAGCGTCTCGCCCCGCGCCAGGATTTCCTTGCTGTCCGTGGGGATATTCGGCGCCGGGAATGGCGGACGCAGTGCGGCAAAATGATCCGCCATCTTCTGCAGATAGGCGTCGGGCAGGAATTCCAGCAAATAGTTCATCGGCGGGTATCGGCGCCGCCCGTCGCGGAACGCGATCAGCTGGTTGTAGAGATAGCCGGCGGGCTTGCCTGCCAGACGCGGAAAATAGACGTCGCTGGTGCCCTCGCCTTCGGCGCCGTGGCAGGAAGCGCAGGCCAGCACCCGCGCCGCCATGGTATCAGGTGCCTTCTCCGCAGTCTGGGCACGCGCGGCATGAAGTAAGAGTGCAAGCGCGATCGATACAAGGATTGGTAGCAGACGACCAGTCACCGCAAGCGCCCCATCGTCGACGACAATGGAAATATGTTGCATAGCCGCGGCTTGCAGGCAACGAAGCCCAATTGTCGCGGGCGCGCTTCACGCGCAGGGCAGAATTGAATTTATTTGCGGTAGATTTGCGCGGGATCGAACAGCCGGTCGGCGTCGACAAATGCGAGAGCGACCTTGCCGCCCTCTCCCTTGACCTTGCGGTAGAAGCAGGAATGCCGGCCGGTGTGGCAGGCCGCGCCCACCTGCTCGACGCGAATCCAGACCGCATCCTGGTCGCAATCCATGCGCATCTCGACCACGCGCTGGGTCTGGCCGGAGCTTTCGCCCTTGCGCCACAGCGCGTTGCGCGAGCGGCTGAAGTACCAGGCTTCCCCTGTCGCGATGGTCTTGCGCAGCGCCTCGTCGTTCATGTGCGCGACCATCAGCACATCGCCGCTCGAAGCATCTGTCGCAACGCAGGTGACGAGCCCGGACGCGTCGAATTTAGGCTGAAAGCTCAAGCCTTCTTCGCGATCGGCATCATGGGGATTGGACAAGACAGACCTCGCATAGCGAATGCGAGGTCACCGCTGCGGTGCTCGCACCATGGAAAGGAAACGCGACTGTTCCGCTGGATTGTCGCGGAACATGCCGGTGTAGCGGCTGGTGAAAGTCATCGCGCCATGCTTGGCGACGCCGCGCACCGACATGCAGGTATGCTCGGCTTCGATCAGCACGGCAACGCCGCGCGGCTTCAGTATCTCGTCGATCGCCGCCGCCACCTGCGCGGTGAGATGCTCCTGGGTCTGCAACCGCCGCGCAAAGATATCGGTCAGCCGCGCCAGCTTCGACAGGCCCACTACACGCTCCACCGGCGTATAGGCGATATGTGCACGGCCGTAGAACGGCATCATGTGATGCTCGCACTGCGAGGTGAACTCGATGTCGCGCACCAGCACGAAATCGTCATAACCGGCAGTCTCGCCGAAGGTGCGGTCGAGCACTTCGGCCGGGCACTGGTGATAGCCCTGATAGAGTTCGTCAAAGGCCTCGACCACGCGGCGCGGCGTGTCGAGCAGGCCCTCACGGCCGGGGTTCTCGCCGATGTAGCTGAGCAGCGTATGCACCGCCTGTTCGGCCTCGGCGCGCGAGGGGCGCGGCTGGTCGGCCCGGACGGCAGCAGCGAGGAATTCGGAAGGATCGAGCTCCGCGGGGCGGGTTTCCGGCGTCTTGCGCGGGTTCAGGGATTTAATCAGTGCGTCAACCATGTCTTCTCCGTTCGACCGGCCCAACGGGGCCGGATGTGTCACCGGGCAGACGGGGCGGATCCTGCCGCCAGACGCCTGAGTCCCTTAGTTCAAGTGATAGCTTATCCTGCTATCCTACCATCGCCACAGGGGAATTGCCTTGCAAATCCCGCATGGGGCGCAGAACGGCCGGGCTGTATTTCCGCCGTTCCGGTACATATATAGGCCTGTGCACCGGGGCCGCCAAGGGCGCGCACCGCGGGGGAACGCTGGACTTCGCTCTATGCTGAACGACATCTACAACAAGCGGATCATCGAACTGGCCGGCAATATACCGCGTCTGGGGCGCCTGCCCGACCCCCATGCCAGCGCGACCGCGCACTCCAAGCTCTGCGGCTCGACGGTGAAGGTCGATCTCAAGATGGACGGGCCTGTCGTCACGGACTTTGCCCATGACGTGAAGGCCTGCGCGCTGGGCCAGGCCTCCTCCTCCATCATGGCAAGCCACGTCGTCGGCTCGAACGCCAATGAACTCCGCGAGTTGCGCGAGATCGTTCGCAAGATGCTGAAGGAGAACGGCGCGCCGCCGTCAGGCAAATGGGCCGACATCGCCCTGCTCGAGCCGGTGCGCGACTACAAGGCGCGCCATGCCTCCACCATGCTGACCTTCGACGCCGTGGTCGATGCGATCGGGCAGATCGAAGCGAAGGCAAAGCAGCCGGCTTAACGCGCCTCCCACATACTCCGACCTCATCCTGACGAGCGCGCACACCCGAGCAGGCCGAGCGTCAGCGAGGCCGTCGCGAACGGTGCAAACAAGGCGCGCGTCTCGAAGGATGGCAGCGGGCACATCCGGGCCTTCATGGTTCGAGACGCGCGTGCCGCGCTCCTCACCATGAGGGTTTGAGAGCCCATCCAGAACTTACGGGATTACTTCTCGGCTTGCGGCTGCGCCGACTTTTCCGCAGGTGCCACGCCGCCGGTTTGCGCTTCCGCCGTCTTGGTGGCCTTTGCGGGCTGCGCCGGCACATCCGCATCCAGCGGCGCGCTGACGAAACGATCCTGCACCGCCTTCGGCTTGGCGTCCGCCATCGGCACCGCGATGTCGCGCGGCAGCACGTCGGCGACCGCCTCTGTCGTGAAGAGATTACTGAGCCGCAATTCGGCGCGGGTCAGTTCGTGCAGGTCTTCCCATGGCGGGACGCTGAGCGCGAGCTGCAGGAGATCGCCGGTGCCGCCCATATCGAAGGTGAACTTGGCGAGGCGTCCGATGTCGCGCTCGACGATCATCAGATCCTGCGCATTGTAGCTGGCGGCCTTGGCGTCATCGGCGCGGTCGCCCATCCAGATCTGGTGGACGCGGATATGCGCCGCATCGGGCACATAGCGCGTCTTGCCTGATAGCAGCAGGAACACGCACATCGACTCGCAATAGGCTTCCGGCGCGACACTGGCGCGGCGCGTGTCGTCGCCGCGGACGCTGACGCCGACGGTGGTGTGCATGCCGAGACCGCGGAAGCGCCGGCCGAGTGCGATGGAATCGTTGACCGAGCCGCCGCTGGAATCCAGCACGATGGTGGCGCCGGAAAGGTCGCGGCCGCGGGCGAATTCGTCGAAGTCGCGCGGGCTGTCCGCGGTGACGATGCCGACCGCGCTGACCCAGCTCTTGCAATTGGGCTTGCACTCGACCCAGCCAAAGCGCATCGGCAGCTTGCGTTCTTCGAGGGTGTCGCTGGCCTTCGCCGAATTGCCTGACGTCGTGACCGCGCCGGGCAATGCGAGGCAAAGGGCCGTTGCGCCGATCAGCGCCCAGCCGGAAAGCTCAAGCGACCTCAAAGAGCTCAATTTGGTTCCTTCCCCAAGCCCCAAGATTGCGGCTGCGACGGTCCCCAAACGCGACATGATTCTGTCATGCCAGCGTTATCAAAACGGTAACTGTGCTGACCCGTGTCGTCCATAGAACCTTTGCTGCAGCGCCGTTATCTTCGTGCGATATTTTGCAAGTGTGGCGCAAATACCTGCAAGATAAGGGTTCCCTGCATTGGAACCCCCGAGAGATTACGGTAATGAACGCGGCAACCTGCCCATGAAGCGCGCACTGCACCTTTGCCCCGACTGCGCCGGCGCCGTCATGCGCCTGCCACGCAACGGTGCGCGCGCCCTGATCTGGCTCTATCGCCATACGTTGTCGCCGCTGGTCGGCTACAACTGCCGGCACCTGCCGACATGCTCCGTCTACGCCGACGAGGCGATCGAACGCTTTGGCCTGTGGGGTGGCGGATGGATGACTCTGGCGCGTCTGCCGCGCTGTCAGCCCTGGGGCACGTCGGGTATCGACAATGTTCCGGCAGAAAAACCTGCAGGCGCGTCTTGGTACCTGCCCTGGCGCTATGCGCGCTGGCGCGGCGTCAATGCGCCGCCGCCGTGAGCACTGCACGCTCTTTGCGTTGGTGAAAGAAAGCTAGCGGCCCCAGAACAGAAAGCCGCGCGGCGCAGGCGGCGGCGGTTTCGGCTTCTTCTTTGCAGGCGCCGGGGGTGGCTCGGCCGACGAAGTGGTTTCCGCCGGCGCCGTGCCGTCGTTGGGCAGTCGCACAGCCAGCAGCAGATTCGAGTCATTGGTACGCCAGCGGTAGCCGATGCCGAAATTGATCGGCTCCGCGCGGCGGAATAGCTCCGCATAGGACTGCTGGTACCGGCCCGGAAACTCGCCGATCGGCCCGTTGTACCGGCCGAACGGAAAGAAGCGCCACTGCTTGGGGCTGTAATAGGTCAGCGGAATGCCGGAATCGTCCTGGATCACGGTGGCGCTGTTGGCGAGGATGTAGTCGCGCACCGTGGTAAAATTGCCGGAGTGCAGCAGATACGACGCGCTCTTGATCAGGCTGTTGCCGGGCGCGAGCGTCGAGCAGAATTTCAGGAAGCCGCTCGACTTGACGCCGCCATTGGAGAGGTCCGTCGAGAAGTAATACAGCGTCTTCTCCGCCCCGTCGGAGCCGGTGAAGGTGATCTTCGCGCCGCGCGGCGCGTTCGGGCCCGGATTTTCGTTGCCGGTCTTGACGTTGCCTTCGGCGTCGAGCGCGACCGGCGTGACGCTCCTGATCGTCTTGCCGGAGCGCGCCAGGAACACATAGAGGATCGGCAGCGTGCCGCTGATCTGGCCGGCGCGCAGGTCGGTCTTCATCTGCTTGGTGATGAAGAAGCTGAAGCTGAGGATGGAGCCGAGCGAATGCTCGACATTATAGAGCGCAGCTCCCATGGCTCCGCGCGGCAGTTTGGACAGATCAGGCACCTGCCCCGGCGGCTCCAGCGCACTCAGCACATAGGTCGAGGCCTTCGGATAGAAGGCGTTGGCATAGAGGAAGTCCGGGCCGGAGAACATGTAGAACATGGTCGGCTTGGGCGCGGCGAGATGGGCATCCGACCAAGCGCGGATTCGTGACAGCTGGCGCTGCTCGAGCTGGCCGAAGGCGTTGTCGAAGAACCTCGCATGGCGCTGCCAGGACGGATCCTTGGTCAGCGGCATCAGCGGCGAGTCCGCCGAGGGCTGCATGCCCGCGAGGAATTTTGCGGTGTCGTCGGCGGTGACCTCGGCGGCGCGTGCAAGGCCGGCGGACGCGATCAGGGCGGCGGCGAAGACGACAGTCGTGAGCGATCGAAACAGTTTCATTCGCGACCCGAGGATGCGGCCGCGACGCCATCGCCAGATCGTTTGCGGAAGATGGCGTAAATCAGCAGGCCTGAGACCATGATCAATAAACCGAGCACCGACCGCAATGGCTGGGTGGTCAGAAGATAGTACATCATGAAACCGGTCACGAGCAGGAAAACCGCAGGCGAGAACGGGTATCCCCAGGCGCGATAGGGCCGCGGCAGGTCCGGGCGGGTGATGCGCAGCACGAATACCCCGAGCACCGCGAAGAACGAGCAGAACAGCAGCGAGAACTGGATGAACTCCAGCACCGCCTCGAAACTGTTGGTCAGCAGCATCAGGCTCGCCACCGCAAGCTGGAACAGGATGGCGTAGGCCGGCGCGCCGTTCGACGTCTTGCGGGAGAAGACCTTCAGCGCCGGGATGTCCTCTCCCATCGTCATCATCACCCGCGGCCCGATCCACATCATGGCCGAGATCGACGAAATCAGGCCGATGCAGATCATGCCGCTGACGATGCGGCCGCCGAGCTCGCCGAAGATGTGGCTGCCGGAGATGCGGGCGACGTCGAGTTGACCGGCGAGTTCGCTGACCGGCGCGGTATGCAGGAACACCGCATTGAGCGCCACATAAAGCACCAGCACGATCAGCGTGCCGATCAGCATGGCGCGCGGCACGTTGCGCTCGGGCAGCTTCATCTCGCCGATGATGTAGGTCGCCGCGTTCCAGCCGGAGAACGAATACATCACGAAGACGAGGCTGATCGCGAAGGGCGCGCTGAGGACGTAGCTGAAGTCGGAGGACTGCGGCGCAAACGACACCGGCTGCGGCGTGCCGATCACGAAGCCAAGGGCGAGGAAAGCCACGATCAGGATAACCTTCAGGATCGTCGAGATCAGCTGGAAGGTGCTCGAGTGCTTCACGCCCGTAAGCTGCACCAGCGACACCAGCCACACCACGCCGATGGCAAGCGCCTCCTGCGGCACATCCGGAACGATCGCGCGGCCATACTTGCCAAAAGCCATGGCGGCCAGCGCGACGGGGGCGGAAAAGCCGACGGTTGCCGACACCCAGCCCGCGACGAAGCCGAACGCCGGGTGATAGGTGCGGCCGAGGAAGTTGTACTCCCCGCTCGAGCGCGGAAACATCGCGCTCAGCTCGCCATAGGAGAACACCCCGCACAGCGCCACGATGCCGCCGATCACCCAGAGCAGCAGGATGGCAAAGCCGGAGGGGATGTCCTTGACCTGAAAGCCGAGGCTGGTGAAGACGCCGACGCCGACCATGTCGGCGACCACGATGGCGGCCGCCACCCAGAGCGAGACCGTCGATCCGCCGTTTGCTGTGAGCCCGCCAGGCAAGGCCGCCGCGCCGCCCGCTTCTGATGCCGCCATGTCGGTCCACACCTCTGGGCATCGCGCCCGGGATTCGCGCAATCGTGCAGGCTCGGGCACGGCAGTTCAAGCAGTGTTAACAAAGGTTTAAATCAAATGCGGATTTTGGTATCTAAATACCAAAATCGTGCATCGAGCCCCGTTTGAGCATCCGCAGCAATGCGCAAACAAAAAGGCGCCTCCCACAATCAGGACACGATTCCGTGTTCACTTCGGAGGGTCCGGATTGGGGAGTTTTCCGGATTCGTAACGTCGCCGAAACACCGCGCGGTCCAGCTTCCGCCCGGTGGTTTTTGGGGGGTGGATGATCGGGGTCGATCCGAAGTCGACGAGTCACGCTTGCGCTGGCCTGGCGATGCCGTTTGGCACGCGGCCTTGGCGCGTGCTCGCCGTTCTCGCCCCGCTCTGCCTGCCGCTCGCCCATTGCGGCAAGGCCCCGCCCGCCGGCACGATCGCGGCCAACGCCCACGCCACCGGTGGCGATTCGTTCGAAGACCGCTTCCCCGCCCCGCAATTCAGGGATCGCTTCCCAAGCGAGTCCGAAAGCATCAAATGGCCGCGCAGCAACGGCGTGCGTACTGACGTGGCGCGCAGCGAGCCGCCACGCCAGCGCACGGTGCGCACCGAGAAGATCACGGCGGAAGCTGCGCCCGCGCCGTCGTCCTACCGCGTCGCCTCCTATGCGCCGACGCTTCCGCTGGAAAAGCCGCGTGAAGATCTGACGGCGCTGATCAGCATGAAATCGTCGGCCTTCCCCTATTTCGGCGAGAACCCGCGCTCGGAATCCTCGTTCCTTAACGTCTCCAGCGGCGACCGCAAGGGCCATCGCAGCTATTCCGGCAAGGTCTACTGGCAGGACGAGACCTACAACGACAGCCGCGTACTGGTGCATGTGCCCGAGCATTTTGATGCCAAGCGGCCCGGCGTGATCGTGGTGTTCTTCCACGGCAATGGCGCGACGCTTGAGCGCGACGTGCGCGACCGCCAGCTGGTGCCGCAGCAGATCTCCGATTCCGGCGTCAACGCCGTGCTGCTGGCTCCCCAGATGGCAGTCGATGCGGCCGACTCCAGCGCCGGCAAGTTCTGGCAGCCGAACGGCTTCAAGCGCTTCATGGAGGAGTCGGCGGCCCACCTCGCCCGCCTCTATGGCGACCCGAATTCGGCCAAGACCTTCGCCAACATGCCGATCGTGATCGTCGGCTATAGCGGCGGCTTCCTGCCCACCGCCTGGAGCCTCGAGGTCGGCGGCATCACCAAGCGCGTCGCCGGCGTGATCCTGCTCGATGCGGTCTATGGCGAACTCGACAAGTTCGCGTCCTGGATAGAGAACAACCGCAACGGCTTCTTTGTCAGCTCCTACACCCGCTACACCAAGCAGCGCGACAAGGAACTGATGGCGATGCTGCGCGAAAAGGGCATCTCCTATCGCGAAAGCATGGACGGTCCGCTACGCCCCGGCAGTGTCGTATTTGTCCAGACGCCTGATGGTATCACCCACCGCAGCTACGTGACCCAGGCCTGGACCGAACATCCGGTCAAGGACGTGTTGGTCAAGATGGCGGCCCCGCCAACGCCCTCGGCACGCTACGCCAGCGCCCCCTCGTCTTCGACCCGCTGACCTCCGGAACTTCGGAACCGCGCGCCTTCCGCGCGCAGCATCTTCCCCCGACTCAAGATGTGATGTTGATCTCCCGCTAAAGCCCTTGGTGGGCATTGTGGACGCGTTGCGCTCGGCCTAGGCTGCAACCTTTACTGAATGCGTTTATTTTGGGCGTGCTTTTGCGATCGGGGACGAATTTGCGCGAGGGCTTATACAAGGTCGAGTTTCACACTGTTCATGGCACCGGCACCGGCGTGATCTACGCCACCGCGGGCAAGCTGCGCGGCGGCAATTCCGCATTTGCCTTCGTCGGCAATTACGTGACGAAGGACGACGGCATCCAGGTCAAGGTTTCGACCCAGCGGCACAATGCCGATCCGGCATTCCGCCCGCTGTTCGGGACCGACATGATCACGCTGACGCTGCGGGGCAGCCAGGACGGCGACATGGTCGACTTCGAGGGTACCGCGCTTCAACTGCCGGGCGTCGCCTTCAAGGCGATCCTGACCCGGATCAGCGACTAGCGCCGGTGCCGGATTTGCGCGCCGCCTGAAATGGCGGTGCGCCGACGGTTGCGTAATGTCAGGACGGCAGTTTCGGCAGCTTCTCGACGAAGCCGTTGAAGCAGCCGATCCGCTCCTCTTCGTCCTTGAACGCGGCGCATTCGGTGACGGATTTCGCCGGCCCCTTGGCCTTCGGGTTGGGCTTGGGCTTGATCACGGCGTCATAGCAGTTCAGCCGGTCCTTGGTGCCGTCGTCGATGTCGAGGCAGGCCTGCAGTTTCTGCGCCATCGACTTCGGCTGGCCGGGCGAGGACTTGGCGGACTTCGCGCTGCCCTTGGCCGGCGCGTCCTTTGCTGCGGGGTCGGTGGCGGCCGCATCCGCAGGGGCAGCGGCGTCCTTCTTGGCGCCCTTCGGCTTGACCTGCACCAGCGGCTTGCCGCCGACGGTCGGCGGCGGTTTGGCAGGGTCGCTGGTCTGCGCAATGGCGGCTGCCGAATACAGCACCGCGACAAGCACCAGAATCTTCTTCATCTCGTTTCGCTTTCGTCCTGACCCAACGGATCGGAAGGCATTGGGACGAATATTTGCCTGACTAAGGTCATTCCCGAACGGGCGCACGACCTCTCGGCGACTCCCCAATCGCCCTTCCCTTGGAACGCAAGGAAAGCATGCGGCGGCCGTCTTGTCACGATGCCGGTTGCAACCGGTCCGGGAACTAGCGGGCTTGCCTTGGCCGGGTCGCGATGACCGTCAGCAGCGCCAGCGCCACAAAGGCGGTCGCCACATAGCCCGAGCCGTAGATCAGATCGCGGCCATAGAGAACGGCGCCGACCGCCGAGCCGATCGCCTGCCCGATATAGAGAAAGGAGGTGTTGAGCGCGACCGAGGCGGAAGCCAGCGGCGGTGCGGCGGCGACCAGCCTGACCTGCTGCATCGAGTTGGTTGATGCAAAGCCCGATCCCCAGACCGCGACCGAGATGGCCATCAGCAGGTAGTTGCCCGCACTGAGCGCCCAGCCGGCGACGCCGGCCAATACCAGCGTCAGGAACAGCAGCGAGGTGCGATACGCCCCCCAGCCGTCGACGATGCGGGTGGCGAGCGCAACGCCGAGGAAGCCGAACAGGCCATAGAGCGCGAAGATGAGACCGACGGCATCGCCTTCAGTGCCGGTCAATCGCGTCACCAGCGGCCCCATGAAGGTGAAGATCACGAACTGACCGGCCATGTAGAGCGTGGTGATCAGCAGCAGCAGCACCACCAGACGGTTGCGCGCCAGATCGAGCCACGTCCTGAGCTGCACGGGCACGCCGAAGAGTCCGCCCGGCAGCCGCCATGTCAGCAGCAGGAAACTCACGACGCCGAGCACGCCGATGCCGCCATAGGCCACGCGCCATCCGTAACGATGCGCCGCGAGCGTGATCAGCGGCAGGCCGACAGCGGCGGCCAGCGACCAGCCGAGAAAGACATAGGCGATGGTGGAGCCGCGCCTGGTTTCGGGCACGATCATCGCCGCGGTGCCGGCGGCCTGCGGCGTGTAGATCACGCCGATGGCCAGCATCGCAAGCCGCAAGGCCAGCAGGCTCGCATAATCTGGCGCAAAGGCCGAGGCGATATTGGTCGCGGCCATGACCGCAAGCGTCACTGCAAGCAGTGTGCGCCGTTCGATCCGGCTGGTAAGCCACGCCGTGATCGGCGATCCCACGCAGAGCACGATGGCGCCGAAGGTGATCAGCAGCCCGGCAGTCTGGATGCTGACGCTGAGTCCTTCAGATAATTCCTTCAGCATGCCGGCCGGCGCCAGCACCGCGCAGCCGGTGACGACATTGCCGAGCATCAGGGCGGTCGGGGCGAAGCGTCTCGTGGCCGCGGGGCGATTTTCCATGCAGACGCATGTAAGCCGCGGCGGAGGGCGCCGGAAGGGCGGGACCTGCGATTATTTCGCAGCGCTCTCCTGCGCGCCGAAGGTCTGCCGCAGCGCCATGTTCTTCGGCGGCGGACAGGTCGCAGCCAGGGTCACGAGTGCGCTCGCCAGCCCTTCGGTGGAAAATCTTCCGGCACGCGCCACGCGCTTACCGTCTGCAGCCTGCACCGATTCCATGAATTCGAACTGCGGCACACCGGCCAGGCCCAGCATCGAGTCCCGCGTCATGCGCAGCGCCCAAATCTCAAAACCCTGGATCTTGACCGGCGAGTTGAAGAACTGCGTCGACGGGCCGACACCTGACAGCGCGACCGTCGGGAAGGTCGCGCTGGCCGTCAGCGCTGGCCGCTGGAAATTCATTTCGAACTGCTCGTTCGAGGAGCAGATGATCCGCCACTGCGACAGCCGCCAGGATTTTCCGCCCTCATCGCGCACCGCCGCTGCCTTGCTCACCATGCTGCGGACGCTGTTCTCGAACTTCCACGGCGTCTCCGCGACCTCGCGCCGGTCGATGCCGAAGCGGACGATCTCCTCGCGCGTCAAGACATGCTGGCTCTCGAACTTGATGGAGCGGGCGAGATCGAACAGGCCGATGTCGCCGCCCATCTTCGTGATGTAGGCCGACAGCATCTTGTCCGCGCGTTCGCGGCCGCGCTGGTTGGCCGCTGCGCGCACTTCGGCAGGCGGTTCGCCGCCGCGGAAATGCACAACCACCTTGGCGGAATGCACCGCAAGCAGCGCATCGGGCGAGACCTCGCGGTTGGTCGCGCCCAGCAGCAGATAGGGACAGGCCGAATTGCAGTTGGTGCCGCGGGTGAAGAGGTCGCCTTTCAGCGTGCGCCCGCTTTGCTTGAGCTTCAGGCAGGCCGCGCTGTCCTGCGCCTCGAAGCCACACTCGCTGACCAAGGTGCGCCCGACCCGGGCAGTGGCGCGGCGCTCGCGCAGCATCGTGCCCATCGCAAGCGCCTGGTCGAGATTGCCGCCGGGAGAAGCCAGATAAATCGGGAGGTCGCGATTGCCGACCGCTTGCAAGAATTTCCTGAAGCGAGGCGCGGCCGCGCCATCGATCTGGCCTTCCACCGCGATCCACGTGTCGCAGCCGCGCCCGCACGCGTCCGCCCCGCCCTTGACGACATAAAACGCCATCGGCGCCGGCGGCGTCACCGGCAGCGTGGGCCGCACCTTGCTGGGCGCAGCGAAAGCCGGCGCGCCGAACAGAGCGAGAATGGCAACAAGGAAAACGCGAAGCGTCATGAAAGGTCTTCAGACCATGGCGATGGAGCCGATTTGTGACGCTAACAAGGGGGTCGGCCCAAGTCTATGTCGGGGCCACCACACGGCAGGAATTTCGAATCGATACCGGCGTCGCAAATCGCAGTCATCTCGCGCGATTTCGCCCGCAATTTCGCAAGAATCCACGCTTGCCCCGCCCGAATCGCCTGCTATACCGGGCCCAGTTCCCGCTTACCTGCGTTGGTCCGCAGGAGTGAGCCACAGGAGAGACTGATGAGCGACTTCAAGTATTCCATTACGAATCTCAAGCCCGCCGAGCCCGTGAACAAGGTCAACGTCACCTTCCCCGACGGCGCCGTCCGCGAATTCCCCAGAGGCATCACCGGTTTCGATATCGCTAAGGGCATCTCGCCCTCCCTGGCCAAACGCACCGTCGCGATGGCGCTGGATGGCGCACTCGCCGATCTCAACGATCCGATCGAACAGGACGCGAAGATCGAATTCGTCGCCCGCGAGGATGCGCGCGCGCTGGAACTGATCCGGCATGACGCTGCGCATGTGCTGGCCGAAGCCGTGCAGGCGCTTTGGCCGGGCACGCAGGTCACCATCGGCCCCGTGATCGAGAACGGCTTCTATTACGACTTCTTCCGCAACGAGCCGTTCACGCCGGAAGATTTTGCCGCGATCGAAAAGAAGATGCGCGAGATCATCGCGCGCGACAAACCCTTTACCAAGGAAGTGTGGGACCGCGCCAAGACCAAGCAGGTGTTCCGCGACAAGGGCGAGAACTTCAAGGTCGAACTGGTCGACGCCATTCCCGGCGACGAGCCGATCAAGATCTATTTCCAGGGCGACTGGTTCGATCTGTGCCGCGGCCCGCACATGACCTCGACCGGGAAGATCGGAAACGCCTTCAAGCTGATGAAGGTGGCCGGCGCCTACTGGCGCGGCGATTCCAACAATCCGATGCTGACGCGCATCTACGGCACGGCATTCGCCAAGCAGGAAGAGCTCGACGCTTACCTCAAGCAGATCGAGGAAGCCGAGAAGCGCGACCACCGAAGGCTCGGCCGCGAGCTCGACCTCTTCCACTTCCAGGAAGAAGGCCCGGGCGTGGTGTTCTGGCACCCAAAGGGCTGGACCATCTTCCAGCAATTGATCGCCTACATGCGCCGGCGGCTGACCGGCGACTACAGCGAGGTCAACGCGCCGCAAATCCTCGACAAGGTGCTGTGGGAAACGTCAGGCCACTGGGACTGGTATCGCGAGAACATGTTCGCGGCGCAGTCGGCAGGCGATGAGGCCGAGGACAAGCGCTGGTTTGCGTTGAAGCCGATGAACTGCCCCGGGCATGTGCAGATTTTCAAGCACGGGCTGAAGAGCTATCGCGACCTGCCGCTGCGGCTCGCCGAATTCGGCGTCGTGCATCGCTACGAACCGTCGGGCGCCATGCACGGCCTGATGCGCGTGCGCGGCTTCACGCAGGACGATGCGCATGTGTTCTGCACGGAAGAGCAGCTTGCGGAAGAGTGCCTCAAGATCAACGATCTGATCCTGTCCACCTACGCCGATTTCGGCTTCACGGGCGAACTGACGGTGAAACTGTCGACGCGGCCGGAGAAGCGTGTCGGCACGGATGCGATGTGGGATCACGCCGAGCGCGTGATGGCGACCGTGCTGAGCCAGATCCAGTCGCAGAGCAACTATATCAAGACCGCGATCAATCCCGGCGAAGGCGCGTTCTACGGGCCGAAGTTCGAATATGTGCTGCGCGACGCCATCGGCCGCGACTGGCAGTGCGGCACCACGCAGGTCGACTTCAACCTGCCGGAGCGGTTCGGCGCATTCTACATCGACGCCGACGGCGGCAAGAAGGCGCCGGTCATGGTGCATCGTGCGATCTGCGGCTCGATGGAGCGCTTCATCGGCATCCTGATCGAGCACTATGCCGGCAACTTCCCGCTCTGGCTGGCGCCGGTGCAGGCGGTGGTCACGACAATCACGTCGGAAGCCGACGAATACGCCAAGCAGGTCGTGGAAGCGGCACGCCGCGCGGGCCTGAGGGTCGAGATCGACCTGCGCAACGAGAAGATCAACTACAAGGTCCGCGAGCACTCGCTGGCGAAAATCCCTGCGATCCTTGCCGTCGGCAAGAAAGAAGCCGAGACGCATTCGGTCTCGATACGCCGGCTCGGCAGCGACGGCCAGAAGGTGCTTCCCACGGCGGAAGCGATCGTAGCCCTGGTCGACGAGGCGACGCCGCCGGATGTGCGGCGCGCACGGGGCTGACGGCCCCTAGTGGGGCCGGCGGCCCGGCAGGTCGATGCGGAAGCCGACGAATTCAGGCGGTCCGTCAGTCAGCCGGTGAATTCGCCGGTCCCGCTCCTCCTCCGGGGTTTCGGGATCGATCAACAGCCCGATCTGGCTCACCGCCCGTGCCTCGATCGCAAGTTCGTCGCGGCCGGGCCGCACGCCAGTGATCCCTGCTTCCGCCCTCAGGCCGAGCTCAACCAGGCGCGAGAGCGCGGCCGGGCGATCGAGCGCATGGGCCGCCGCCCAGACGTCGACAAGAACGGTCACATCAGGCGTCAGACGAACGACGTTCAATTCGACCTTTTTCGGTTTGGGCATGGCGGTCTCCCAATGGCAGAAGATTCGAGGTGAATTTACAAGGCCCGCGGCGGCAAACTTTGCGCGGGATCAAGCCTTGGCCGGGCGGCAGTTTGGAAGGCTCGTAAACATTGCGGCCTTGCTATCGGCTCGCAGATGCAGATATCTGCCTTAAGCCTCCAGCCTCCGTGGTCCGAAATGCCTGATGCGATTGAACTATTGAAGACCCGCCGCTCCATGAAGCCGCGCGAGATGAGCGGCCCCGGCCCCTCGCCCGCCGACCTCGAGACCATCCTGACCATCGGCGCGCGCGTCCCCGACCACGGCAAGCTCGCGCCCTGGCGCTTCATCGTGTTCGAGGGCGATGCCCGCGCCCGCGGCGGCGAGGTCATCGCCGGCGTGTTTGCGAGGAAGAACCCGCAAGCCACCGCCGCCGAGATCGAGGTGGAAAAGAAACGCCTCACCGATGCGCCGCTGGTGATCGGGGTCGTCAGCTTCACCAAGCCACATCCGAAGGTGCCGGCCTTCGAACAGGAATTGTCCGCCGGCGCCAGCGCCATGAACATCGTGACTGCGGCGACCGCGCTCGGCTACGGCGCCTGCTGGCTGACCGGCTGGTTCGCGTTCGACCGCGATGTTCTTGATGGTTTCGGCCTGAAGCCGGACGAGAAACTTGTCGGCCTCATCCATATCGGCAACGTGACCAAGCCGAGCGAAGACCGCCCGCGCCCGGCGCTGTCGGACATCGTGACGCGGTTCTAGCCGCTACGCCGCCTGCGATCGCCGCTGGCCGAAATCGCTCAGCAGCTTTGCGATGTCGCTGGCCGGACGCGCGGCGCTGAACAGAAAGCCCTGTACCTCGTTGCAGCCCTCGGCGCGCAGCCAATCGAGCTGGTCGGTGGTTTCGACGCCCTCCGCCGTGGTCGTGATGTTCAGGCTGCGGCCGAGTCCCGATATCGCGCGCACGATCGCCACGCAATCGCTCCGGTGGACGAGATCCTTCACGAAGGAGCGGTCGATCTTGATTTTGTCGAAGGGGAAGCTCCGGAGATAGCTAAGGCTGGAATAGCCGGTGCCGAAATCGTCCATGGAGATGCCGACGCCGAGGTCGCGCAACTGATGAAGGATTGCCAGATTAGCCTCGGTCTCCGCCAGGAACACCGTTTCGGTGATCTCGAGTTCAAGCCGCTGCGGTGGCAGGCCGGAATGTGCCAGCGCCGAGACCACGGCCTGCACCAGATTGCGGCTGCGGAACTGCACCGGCGAGAGATTAACGGCGACCTTGATATCGGCCGGCCACTTTGCCGCTTCCGTGCAGGCTTCGCGCAGTACCCACTCGCCGAGGGCCACGATCAGTCCAATGTCTTCGGCGACCGGAATGAATTCGGCCGGCGAGACCATGCCCTTTTCCGGACGCCGCCAGCGCAGCAGCGATTCAAATCCGCTGATCCGGTTGGCCGCGATGTCCACCAGCGGCTGGTAGTGCAGCTCGAACTCGCCATTGGCGAGCGCGGCGCGCAGATGACGCTCCATGTCGCGGCGCTTCTGCGCCTGGCGGTCCATCTCGCGCTCGAAGAAGCGATGCACGCCGCCGCCGTCGGATTTGGCGCGGTACAGCGCCATGTCGGCGTTGCGCATCAATTCTTCCGAGGTCGATCCGTCGCCGGGCGACAGCGCAATGCCGATGCTGGCACCGACCACCGCCTCGATGCCGTCGATGTCGTAGCGCGCGCTCAACGTCCGGATCAGCCGATCGGCAACATCGCTGGCATCGTTGGGCGTGACGCCGGAAGAGAGCACGACGGCAAATTCATCGCCGCCGAGCCGCGCCACGATGTTGTCACCGCGGACCTCAGTGCGGAGCCGCTCGGCCACCTGCTTGAGCAGGCGATCTCCGATCGGATGGCCAAAGGAATCGTTCACGTTCTTGAACAGGTCGAGATCGATGCAGAGCACCGCGACATGCCTGCCGTTGCGCTCCAGCGCCTGGCGCAGGCGTTCCTGGTAGAAGTCGCGGTTCGGCAGATTGGTCAGGCTGTCATGATGCGCCATATGCGCAATGCGGGCCTCGGCCTCGCGCCGCTCTGTGATGTCGACGATGGCGACCAGATAGCCGTCGCGGCCATCGAAAGCGACGCGACGGCCGAAGGTCAGCACCTGGATCTCGCTGCCGTCGGCCTTGATATGCCGCCAGTCACGCCCGGAGCTGTAGACGTCGCCAACATGCTGCAGCGCCTGGCCATGCGTCGCCCTTTCCTCCTCCGGCCAGATTTCGTGCAGTTTCATGCGCAGGAACCTGCCGCGACTGTAGCCATAGTGCTGGACGGCCGCATCGTTGACGCCGAGAAACTCCGTAGTGTCAGCGTCGAACACCCACATCGGCATCGGATTGTTGTCGAACAACAGCCGGAACGACGCTTCCCGCCGCTTGATTGCGGTGACGTCGGACACCGTCAGCGACAGCATGTCGCCGCAAACCGTCGCGCCGAAGCGCAGACTGCGATCGCCGCTGTCGACCTCGAACTGTCCGCCCTTGCCGTCCAGGACGAGCTCGCGCAGCCGCTCGATGACGTCGGGCGTGCTGAGGACGTTGCCGCCGGCCGCCAGCCGCTGCCAGATCAGTTGCGTCTTGTCCTGACGCAGCAGACGCGCCGCGCCATCGTTGAGATGGACCATCTGGAAATCGCGCGGACGGCCGGTCGCATCGCGAATGGTTGCCAGCGACAGCACGCCGTCTTCGGTTGCCGAAAAGATCGTATCGAGCAAATTGTACTGCACGCCGCGCTCGTTGACGTAAGCGCCGACCAGCGTTCCGCCCCAGCGCGATCTCGTCGGCAGCGCCAGCACGTCGTAGGTCCGCACCAGGCCATAGCGCACGCAATGCGCGACCGCAAGATATGGCGCGCTGTTGCGCAGCGCATTGGCTGCGGCCTCGCCAAGCACGGTCGCGCAGTCCGGCGGCAGCGCATCCAGTGGAATGTCCCAACGCTCGTCGCCGATCCATTGCTGGAAATAGCGCCCGGTGCGCGATACGGCGAGACTTTCGCCGACATCCTTCAGAAGCGCGATGTGGTCCGCGAGCCGTCCGAGGCTGCCCAGCATCACGTCTTCATAGCGCGGCAGCCGTTCGCCGGGGCGCAACGCCGCCTGCCATTTGCGCCGCAGCACCGGCACGTCGCCGAACATTTCGATGCCTGACTTCGCCGGCGATTTCTTCGACGGTTGACTGGCCGCACGCATGACTTTCCCCGCTGCCCAGAAGGTTCTTATTGCCGGGCAATCCAAAGCGGTGCGGCTTAAGGCGATGTAAAAAATGCGGGTGCGGTACGGCGGTCCGGCGATTATGACAGTTTAAAGTCGCGCGATGGTTAGTGCGCGTTAGAAACTATGACAGCGATTGCAAGTTGCAACGACGAGGCCCTCTTTGTTTGTGCATGATCTCCGCGCAAACGCTTCGCCTTTGTCGGAGGGAAAACCGCTTTGCACTTTGCGCTAACGCGGCCCTTTGGGTCCGGATCATGCACTAGCGCGCGACGACCTCAACTTCGCCGTCGACGCCGTTGACGACGTTGAAGGGACGCTCGAACACCTTGCCTTCATTCTTGGCGATGGCGCGGTATTCGCCTTCCGATAGCACGACCTTCGGGAACGCGCCGATCGATTCCTTGATGACGTCGCCGCCCGGCGTGATCACCGACCACGCGGTGTTGGCGAGCGCCTCGCCACCCTTGTCGCTGACCAGTTTCAGCGTGATCACGGCCGCGCGATGCGTGATGATGACGTCGGTGAGCTTGCCGGCCTGCAGGCGGATGTCGGAGCGCACCACCGAGTTGGCATCGCCATAGTTGGAGATGATGTAATAGGTGCCTTCCGGCAGCACCGCGACGTCACCGGCCGCGACGTTCGGGATCAGCGACGAGCGCTCGGAAGCCTCGAACTGGCTGCCCTTGTAGATCGAGAACGAAATCTGGTTCGGCGGAATCTTGCTGGTGCCGACGCGGCCTTCGATGCGCAGGCCCCCGGCCGGCAAGATGAAAGCTTCGCGGTCGGTTTCCGATTTCAGCGTCACCGCGCGCGTGGCGCTGACGAGGCCGAGTGCGACGTGCACGACGTAACTGCCCGGCGGCAGCACGATGTTGGGAGTCGCGCCGCGCTCCTCGCGGATCAGCTTGAAAGTACCGTTCTCGTCCGGCTTGTCGGCGAACACCCGCCACACCAGGCCGTTGGTGATGACAGGCAGGTCCTTGCCGTATTTGCGGTCAGCGCC
>JAKFVP010000646.1 GCA_021732175.1 Bradyrhizobium sp. | reverse complement strand
GTATTCCGGGATCAAAAATCGCCATTTCTGCAGATAATTGCGTTCAATCGTCCGGTCGTAGCTGTTGTCGCGCATCGGATCGTCCTCCAGTGGAGCGATCCAATCAGCGAATTAGTGAACATGCACAGCAATGACGGGGAGAAATCGGTGCCCCTCACACCACCTTGCGCTGGCGCAGATCGGCGATCTCGTCATTGGCAAAGCCGAACTCGGCCAGCACCTCCTCGGTCTGTTCGCCGAATTCCGGCGGGCGCGCGGCCATCTTGCTCGGCGTGCGCGACAGCGTCACCGGCTGGCTGACCAGCTGGATGTGGCGGTTCTCGTCATTCGGCACGTGCTGGGCCATGCCGAGATGCTTGACCTGCGCGTCCTCGAACATCTGGTCGATGGAATAGATGGGGCCGCAGGGCACGCCGGCGGCGTTCAATTCCTTCACCCAGGTCTCGGTCGACTTCTTCTCGGTCAGTTTGTTCATCAGCGCATTGAGCGCGTCGCGGTTCTTCGAGCGCGCCGGCGCGGTGGCGTAATCGGGATTTTTCACCAGCTCGGGCGCGCCGATCGCCTCCGCGCAGCGCTCCCAGATGCGACCGCCGGTCGTTGCGATATTGATGTAGCCGTCGGAGGTCCTGAACACGCCGGTTGGAATCGAGGTCGGATGATTGTTGCCGGCCTGTTTTGCGACCTCTTTTTCCATCAGCCAGCGCGCGGCCTGGAAGTCGAGCATGAAGATCTGCGCCTGCAGCAGCGAGGTCTGCACCCACTGGCCTTCGCCTGAGACGTCGCGCTCCAGCAGCGCGGTGAGAATGCCGAGCGCGCAAAAGAGACCGGCGGTGAGATCCGCAACGGGAATGCCGACCCGCATCGGGCCTTCGCCCGGCGCGCCGGTGACCGACATCAACCCGCCCATGCCCTGCGCGATCTGATCGAAGCCGGGGCGCTTGTGATAGGGGCCGTCCTGGCCGAAGCCGGAAATGCTGCCATAGACGATGCGCGGATTGACCTTGCGCACGCTCTCGTAATCGATTCCGAGCTTGCCCTTCACGTCGGGCCGAAAGTTTTCCACGATGACGTCGGCCTGTTTCGCCAGCCGCATGAACACCTCGAGCCCCTTGGGGTCCTTCAGGTTCAGGGTCATGGCCCGTTTGTTGCGGTGCAAATTCTGGAAGTCCGAGCCCTGGCGCGGGCCGCCAGGCTGTTCCCCGGCGGCATCCTCCAGCAGCGCATCGATTTTGATGACGTTGGCGCCCCAATCGGCGAGCTGACGCACGCAGGTGGGCCCGGAACGGACCCGGGTCAGATCGAGCACGGTGAAGCGGGCGAGGGCCTGGGAAGCGCGCGGAAAGGGCATTTCAGAACTCCGAAAGGCGGGGTCAGAGATCAGTACCCCGAACCTGGAGCGAGGTCACGCCGGGACTATTCCGCTTTGAGCTGCCATGCTCCTCCTATATAGCTCGCCGAGGTAGAGGAGGGCGGTGCAGCGCAACAGTTCGCAATTCGTTCCGAAGCAACAGGAGCGAATGCGCCTGCAGATTGCATGAGTAGTATCCAAACTGGTCATAGGCGGGGACGGCGAGTTCGGCTCATCCACGAGTATTTCACCCACACTGGCCATCGACGGCCACATAGCTGTGAGCGACTTCGTTGCAAGTGAGCGCGTACAGGAGCGAAAATCAGGCTGAGTGGGACGAGTTCGTCCGGACGGCCAAGAACGGCCATTTCATGTTCCTGCGCGACTACATGGACTATCACGCCGCGCGTTTTCCCGACGCCTCGCTGATGTTTCACGACAAGCGCGGCCGGCTGATTGGCCTGTTGCCCGCAACGTTGCAAGACGGCGTAATGTCCAGCCACGCGGGGCTATCCTTCGGTGGGGTCATCTCCGGCCGGGACATGAAAGCGGGATTGATGCTCGAACTGTTTTCCAAGATGTGTGCGCACTTGCGCGGGCAGGGAAACCGGGAGTTCGTCTACAAGCCGGTGCCGCACATCTATCACGAGGTGCCTGCGGAAGAAGATCTCTATGCCTTGTTTCGGTGCAACGCGCGGTTGATCCGGCGCGATGTGTCGGCAACGATCGGCGCCCGCCAGCGCCTGCGTTCAGCAAGGGACGGGCGCATGGGCGAAATCAGGCTGAGAAATCGGGGCTCGTGGTCGAGCCGTCCACCGACTTCGACGCCTTCATGGCGATCCAAGAGGAGGTACTGCGCACGCGGCACAATGCAAGACCCACCCACAGCGCAACCGAACTTGCGCTGCTCGCCGGCCGCTTTCCCGGCAACATCCGGCTGTTCGTCGTTCGCCAGGGCAACGAGATGCTTGGCGGCGTCGTGATTTACGAGACCACGCGCGTCGCACATACCCAATACATCGCTGCGAGCGAGGAAGGACGCCGGCTCGGCGCGCTCGATCTGATCTTCCAGCATTTGATTCACGAACGCTATGCGGACAGGGATCATTTCGATTTCGGCATTTCCAGTGAAGACCGCGGACGGCGCCTGAACGCCGGACTGATCAAGAACAAGGAAAGCTATGGCGCACGAGCGACGGTATTCGATTGGTATGCGTTCGATCCGGCCGTGGCGTTCGAGCGACTGGCGGGGCATGCCGGATAGGCGCTGCCGGCGGCAACAGCCTCCCGGCAGTCGGCCCCGGCCCCCCGCAGATTTACGGGGGCCGGACGAGCCGGGCCCTCCTGCTGGCGCCAGGGGGCCGGGGTATCGGCCAGATTCCCGATATGTTAAGAATTCAACCTTCCGCCTTAATGGTTTGCAAATACGGCTCCGGCAATGTCGGAAGCGTTGGCTTTTGAGTAGCGGTGCGTGTTTCGACGTACCTTGCGTGATTCGTTGCCCTTTATGATCTTCCCTAGACGGCGCTGCGGCCATGAAGAAAACAATTGCTGGTGACCGCGACTGGACGGTCGCCCCTGACGATGCGGACATTCCGCTCGATCACGGTCCTGCGGTCAGTCCGACCGGGCGGACCCTCGAGTATTCGGACGATGGCGACCCGTTCCCGCTTGCCGCCGGCGGTTCGGCAAGCACGAGCGCCGGCACCGGGAGCAGCGCCCCTGTCGCTTCCATCGCCACGCTCGCCGACTGGCTGGTCAACGGCTTCTGGACGACCTATTCCGGCTCGATCGCTCATCACTGGGCGTCCTCTACCATCACCTACAATCTCGGCAACCTGAACGCCGCCGAGCAGGCGCTTGCGCTGTCGGCACTCAACGCCTGGCACGACGTCGCCAATATTAATTTCGTGCAGACCTCGGGCGCTGCAAACATCAACTTCAATCACAACGGCACCATGCAAGCCGTCACCAGCGCGTCCTGGAACGGCGCGGGCCAGATGATATCCTCGACCGTCGACATCTCGACCGACTGGGTCACGACGGATGGCGGCGCCAATGACGGCAAGACCGGCATCGACAGCTACGCCTACCAGACCTATCTCCATGAGATCGGCCATGCCCTCGGCCTCGGACACCAGGGCCCGTACAACGGCAGCGCCAGCTATTCGACGAATGCGACCTTTGCCAACGACACCTGGCAATACTCCATCATGTCCTACTTCGCTGAATCCAATTATTCGGGGAGCAGCTATCGCTATGTGATCACGCCGCAGATCGCCGACATTTACGCCGTGGCGCTGATGTACGGCGCGGCGACGACGACGCGGACCGGCAACACTGTTTACGGCTTCAACAACACCGCGAGTTCAATCTATAATTTCTCCTCCTACAGCCAGGCGCCCGCGCTGACGATCTACGACAGCGGCGGCAACGATACGCTCGACTGCTCCGGCTATTCGAGCAGCCAGACCATCGACCTGCGCGCCGGCAATTTCTCCTCGGTCGGCGGACTGACCAACAATATCGGGATTGCGCTCGGCACCGTCATCGAGAATGCGATCGGCGGCAGCGGAAGCGATACGCTGATCGCCAACGACAGCGGCTGCAGCCTGTCGGGCCTCGGCGGCAATGACACGCTGATCGGCGGGGCCGTCGCCGATCGTCTGACTGGCGGCAGCGGCCGCGATACGCTGACCGGCAATGGCGGCGCCGACACCTTCGTCTTTGCCTCCGGCGACAGCTCGGCCGCCAGCGGCCAGCATGACCTGATCACCGACTTCACCGCGACGGACCGTATCGACATCTCGGCGATGGGGACGTTCCGCTTCCTCGGCTCTTCGGCCTTCGACGGCGGTACCTACGCGCTCGACTATGTCTACAACAGCACGAGCGGCATCACGACGGTGCAGGGCGACATCAACGGCGACAAGGTCGCCGATTTCGCGATCGACCTGACGGGGAACGTGGCGCTGACGGTGGGCTATTTCGTCGGCGCGACGGCGCCGGTGCCGCCGGTGGTGATCGAATCCAACGGATCGACTGCTCTGGTGCAAGTGGGCAGCAATTTCTTCCTCAACGCGGTTTCGGGTGGAACTGGCCCTGCCTTGAAATACCAGGGCTCGTCGGTGACAGCCGGGCAGTTTGGCGCATATACGCCGATCGGTGTTGAGGCTGTGTCGGGCGGTGGCTACGAGGTGGCTTGGTACAACTCGGCCACCGGTCTGTACTCGGTGTGGAGCACGGATAGCAGCGGCAACTACACCGGCAACTATTATCAGCCTGGGTCGGGCACCAGCAGCGCGTTTGAATTGCTGGAACCCAGCTTCCACCAGGATCTGAATGGCGACGGTGTGATTGGCGTTCCGGCAGCTCCAGCAACGCCCGGGACGGTTATTGAATCGATCGGATCGACTGCTCTGGTGCAAGTGGGCAGCAATTTCTTCCTCAACGCGGTTTCGGGTGGAACTGGCCCTGCCTTGAAATACCAGGGCTCGTCGGTGACAGCCGGGCAGTTTGGCGCATATACGCCGATCGGTGTTGAGGCTGTGTCGGGCGGTGGCTACGAGGTGGCTTGGTACAACTCGGCCACCGGTCTGTACTCGGTGTGGAGCACGGATAGCAGCGGCAACTACACCGGCAACTATTACATGCCCGGTTCGGGCACCAGCAGCGCATTTAAATCGCTGGAACCCAGCTTCCAGCAGGATCTGAATGGCGATGGTACTATTGGTGTTGCGCAGCAGCCGCTCACCAACGATTCATCGGCACTTAGTAAGAATTCGGCGCTGACAAACGAAAATTCAGAAAGTTCATTTTTCTTCAAGGATACGGCTTGCGCGGGGGTTGCCAACGCGTTGCATCAAATCGAATCGTCGTGGCTTTCAGGGTCGTCGGTGCAACTGCCTGGCTCTATCGAAACCGATCCACGATCTGACCTCGTGCCGATGCTTATGAAGTTGATGGCCGAAGGGGAGCACATGTTGAGCTCTAGCGAAACAGAACTGAAAACAAGCTTCCATCTAGTCGATCTGAATCCAGACAATTTCATCATCCGCTAGCCATTCACATTGGCGGCGCGTGTTTAGAGCCGTCGCCGCCTACCTGACCCATTCCCATCATTACCACACCTAGATTGGTGCGATAAAACCACCGCTGGATGACGAATAGTGGATAGAGCGTCACCCGATTGAGGATGATGCGCACCCATGAGGGAAAAACGGTCTTCCAAGGAATCTCGCGGATGCCGCTGGTTTCTGTTTGTTCTCTCTGGCTAAGCCCCACCTTTGCAGTCTCGGCATCGGCGCGTGTTACCATCCAAAGACTGAGATTGAACAACATGTTGATCGTAGGTACGCCGATGGACCAGACAGAAATCCTGCTCAGGTTGGCCTTGCTCATCACAGCATCGAGATCATCACGGTCATATCGGCGGAGATGTCCCACGGTTTCGTCTTCGAAGGACCAGCAGTCGCGGCGGCCAGGCACGGCAATGATCAAATTGCCGCCGGGTTTGACGAATTTGGCGATTGTCTGCAGGAAGGCGACGTCGTCATGGACGTGTTCCATGACCATATAGCTGATCGCCAAATCCACTCCTGCGAAATTCGCTGGTAGGTCGTATATGTCGCCGAGGTGCAGGCGGTATCTTCCGTCGGCGACATAGGGCGCAAGCGTCTCCCCGGCGATCTTGATCGCACGCGCGGAAAAATCCACCCCGGTCCCCGTCAATCCGGCGTCGCAGAGCAGTCTCGACAGGGCGCCGCTACCGCAGCCGACGTCAAGAAAGGTTTGTCCGCCGCGATGCCTGAGCGCGTCCCGCAAGGCTTCCTGTGTGCAGAATGTACCTGGCGGATCGATCTTTACGAACTTCATCGAATCACTCCGCCGCCTGACGGGATACGGGCGCTTCGGAAAGCGGATACCCGCTTCCGGCACCTGCGAATGCCCGATTGAACAGGTACCGCAAGGCCACCTTGATGTAGCCCGGACGCCGGATGAACTGGTTCGAATAAGTCGGGTCGTTCGCGAGCAACCATCAGGCTAAATTCTGCTGGTATCTTAATAGGATGTCCCATCTGTCCGCCCGACTGGATCGTATCCCGGTACATACACACTTTCCAGCATAAGATGTTTGGGACTGAAAGGTGGCCCGGGCCGAGCGACCAGCTGGGCCCGGTCGGCTCCCCGTTGATTGCTAGCAACCGGCAAAGCAATGTAAGGGATAGGCGTGAGAGAGAGTGGAGCCAGTGCCCAAGCCGCGGATCATTCTGTTCGGGACCGGCGAGATCGCCGAGCTTGCGGATTTCTATTTTACTCACGACTCGCAGTATGAGGTCGCCGCCTTCACGGTTGATGCCGCATTCCTGACGACTAACGAATTTCATGGCCGTCCGGTCGTAGCATTCGAAGAGGTTGCCGACCGATTTCCGCCCGATCAGTTCCATTGCTTCGTTGCGATCAGCTATGCCAAAGTCAACGCGGTGCGTGCTGAGAAGGTGGCGGCCGCCCGTGCCAAAGGATATCCGATCGCTGCCTATCTGAGCAGCCGCGCCACGGTATTTCCCGGCTTCGAGCTGCAAGAAAACTGCTTCATCCTCGAAGACAACACGATTCAGCCATTCGCGAAAATTGGTGCAAACGTAACGTTGTGGAGCGGCAACCATATCGGACACCACTCGACGATCGAGGACGATGTATTCTTGGCTTCGCATGTTGTCGTATCGGGAGGAGTTCGTATTGGAAGAGGCAGTTTCGTCGGTGTCAATGTGACTATCCGCGACCATATCGCGATCGGTCAGAAATGCGTAATCGGCGCCGGGGCGCTCGTTCTGGAAGACCAGCCCGACTTCTCCGTAGTCGCGGCCCGTGGATCGGAGCGCTCGCCTGTCCCCAGCACTCGACTGCGAAACCTGTGAGGTGAAGCATGTCATGGCGACGTCTCGGACCAGTCTTTGTCCCGGACGGCACGCAGCCTTGGGCGCGTAGCCATGCTGCGCTTCCCACGCCCTTGCACCTCGAAGGTGATCTCTTTCGTTTCTTCTTCAGTTCGCGCGACGCGGAAAAGCGATCACATGTGGGATGGGTGGACGTCGAAATCGCTGAAACGCCCAGGTTGATTGGTGCTTCGACAGAACCGGTACTTGCGCCGGGAACCGACGGTACATTCGACGACAGCGGGGTAGGCGTCGGCTGTGTGATCGAAACCGGGGAAGGGCTTGCCTTGTATTATATGGGCTGGAACCTTGGCGTGCGGGCGCCGTGGCGCAATTCTATCGGTCTGGCGCGATCACCTGCGCCCGATTGTGACTTTGTGAGGTTTTCGCCCGGTCCGATCCTGGATCGTGCGCCAGAAGATCCCTACACGCTTTCCTATCCTTGCGTAGTACGACTTGGATCGGGTGATTGGCGAATGTGGTATGGCTCAAATCTCGGACCTGCAGTCGGTAACGCCGACATGCAGCATGTGATCAAATCGGCACGGTCGACCGATGGCGTTCGTTGGCAGAGAGACGGCAAAATCAGTCTCGGTTTCTCCGCTGAAGGAGAATACGCCCTAGCGCGTCCAAGCGTAATTGAGTTGGGCAACAAACTTCTGATGTGCTTTGCATGTCGCGGCGACCGCTATCGCATAGGCGCCGCGTCCAGCTACGACGGCATAGCCTGGACTCGCCTCGACGCTATGATGGGACTCTGTCCCTCGGGTCAGGGTTGGGACAGTGAAATGACTTGCTACCCAGCCCTATTTTGGCATCGCGAGCGCTTATGGCTCGCTTACAACGGCAATGGCTACGGCGCGACCGGTTTCGGCCTTGCCGTCTGGAATGGTCCACTATCCGGCTGATCGAGCCCTTGTCTAAGGCTTTCGTCGGCGGGCAGCAAGATATTCTGCCACCGACCTCGGTCTAGGCACTTCATAGCCGAGCAGCTTGCGAAGGCTGGCGTCAGTGGTGAAATTTTGTCCCAAGGCACTCGGCAATTCGATCTGCTGATGAAGTAGCGGAATCGAATATACGTGATTGACCGCACGCCGGGGTCTGCTGCTTCGATTGACGCCGCCGCTGTGGAACAGCATGCAATCAAGCACGATAAATGATCCCGCAGGAGCAGTGACAGCCAGGGCCTGTGCGTTGATGAAATGATTGGATGGAAGCGCTTCTTGACGGTGCGACGCAGGAAGCACCAACGTGGCGCCATTCTCCATCGTGAATTCGTCGATGCAAAACAGGGCATTGAGCGCAAGCGGCCGCGACGACACGAAGTGCTGGTACGGCAGATCGCGATGCCATGCCGCCTGATTATATCGCTCCGCATTCGGCGGGTTGATAATGCCGTTTTGCTGGTTGAGCATGGCATAACCCGAGATCAAATGTTTGCAGATATCCAGTACCCGTTCGTTTGCCGCGAGTTCGAGGAAGATCGTGTCGTAGGCCAAAGGCAGCCGCACCGTGTTGTGCTCGTCGAGCGCGCGCAACGCATCGCCTCCACCATTCTCGCCGAGATAGCGCTGATGCACTCTACTGAACGCGTCTGAAATCCGCGCCAGCCACTCGTGCGAGTAGCCGCCGTCGATAACGCCATATCCCAGCTGACAGATCGATTCGCATGTTCGCTCGACGTCGTCATCCGCGCGCGTTTGCTGAATGACACCATAGCGATTTGGGTGATCGTCGGTCATGCTCGCTTGCCGGGCCTCGAAGTTATGCTGCTGGTGGGTGTCGTACGATAACGGTAAATTCATAGAGTCCGTAGTCCTGCAGCAAGGCGACCGACCTTCCAAAGCGGGCCAGGCAATGGTTCAGCAGTTTGACGGGGTCCGCGTAATACAAGTCGGAGCGGCGCCGGTCAGGATCGCTGGAAAGGCTCAGCAGATTGAAGGCAAAACCAGATCGCCCGACGCGCGCGAGAATTTCGATCGTGTCGTCTACATATTCAGCCCATTGGTCGCTCGAAACGCTACCCTTTACGTTGAAGATTCCGCTCGCAATCGCAAAATCGGCGGTTTCCGCCGGATCGTTACCGACGCGCCACTCGCAGTTTTTGCTGTCTCGATGCAACTCTCTGGCACTCTCGATCATGCTGGAACTCACATCGTAGCCGAGGTATTTTCCCCGGTGCCCGGCCTCGCGCAGGAAACGCAGGAAGTCGCCAAAGCCGCATCCGAGATCGATGACTGACGCATCCGGATCGCGCTGGAGCAGGCGAAGAAATTGTTGGTGCCGGTTTTCATGGCTGGCGCGGTTGTTCCAGTCTACCCCTCGCGACGTAGGACCATGCTCTTCGAGTCTTGCTGCATAGTAGCGCGCAACCTCCCTCAGCATCGAAGATCGCGCTTCATTCTCCATTGTCGGATTCCTCCCTGGTTGACGGCGTCAGCAAGCCGTCAGCAAGCAGGGGAGCGGGGGTGCCGCTCCGGTAAACTTTGCGCACGATCGTATAGGGCCTGCGTTTCGTCTCTGCCATGATGTTGGCAATGTAGACCCCAAGGATTCCCAGGATCAAGGTTATCAGGCCACCGAGAAACCAAATCGAGATAATGAGGGAAGTGTAGCCGCTGACGCCCACTCCTGACGTCAGGTATCTTGCCAGATAATACAAAATAACTGCATTGGAAAACCCGAAGATGGAAGCGCCAACGTAGAAGATGAGATAAAGCAATTTGGTCGACGTCGTGGTAATATCGCGCACGGCCATCCTGATCCGCCGACCAACCGAGTAGCTGGTGGGAGACAGCGACAACTTCTCCAGGACCAGGGGCTGCTGACGAAATCCGGTTATCTGCCAGAGTTGCGAAATGGCGAATTCCTGGTCGCGATGCTTGACGAGCGCATCCACATATTCGCGAGTCATTAGCCTTGAAGTAATCAGGTTTCGCGGCAGCGGTTGATCGGCCAGCAGGCGAACCAGCCCAAAGAAGGCGGCGCCGCTAATCTGCTCGAATATTCCGCCGCGCCTCGTTTTCTGAACACCGTAGACCACGTCGCAATCGCCCTGCGAGAAACGATGATAAAGTGCGGCTAGATCTTCCGGCTTTTCCTCAAGGTCGCTATCGACGAGAAAGACGAGATCTCCCGTGACGCTGGCAAGCCCAGTCATAATCGCCTTGTGGTGGCCGAAATTGCGGGAAAGGTCCACCACAACTATGCGTGGATCAGTTCGCTGCAGCCTGACGGCGATATCGAGGCTGTGGTCGGGCGAGCCATCATTGACCATAACCAGTTCAAGGTTCTCGGTAATGCCCTCAGCAGCCGCCATGGTGCGGCGGTAGAACTCCTCTATGCTCCCGGCTGACCGATAAAGGGTGGTGACGACGGATAGCTTCATGGAGCCACTGTTGAAGGGTTGCGAGCTGGATGCGCACCTTGTTATCCCAACTCAACCGCCGATCCAACACCGCTAATTCGCTCTTTGCGGGAAGTAAAAAATGGAATAAACTTTTGCGGGCGCGATCCGACTGGTAGGGACCCGACTAGCAGGAGTGGCTAGTATCGGGGAGGATATGCGTGTTTTGCGCCGGCCGGTTACACCCGTCTCGTTCGAGTGCTAGCAGCAACGCTTGCTGTCTCCGCGAGGCAGTCGTCGTAATCCAGCGTCTTCCGGCCACCGACGCTTGTTTCAAGAGAAGTCTTGAGTAGGAGCGACCATGTTTCGCATCATATTGTTGGCAGTACTGTTTGGGGTTTCGGCTCCCTTGCTCGCGTCAGATCCTGCGCATGCACAGGCGAGCCGGACCTGGGTCTCCGGCGTCGGCGATGATGTCAATCCCTGTAGCCGAACAGCACCATGCAAGACTTTCGCCGGAGCTATTTCCAAAACGGCCGCGGGTGGCGAGATTAATTGCCTCGACCCGGGTGGCTTTGGCACGCTAACAATTACAAAGTCTATCACAGTAAACTGCCACGATGCGGTGGGGTCAATATTGGCCGCCGGGACCAATGGCATCAATATCAATGCCGCGGTAACAGATCGCGTCGTCTTGAGAAACCTTCAGATCCAGGGCTTCAACACGGGTTTGGTCGGCATCAGAATATTGCAGGTAGGGATAGTCTCGATCGAAGACTGCGTCGTATCGCAGTTCACACAAGGCGGTATACGCGACAGTCGGACCAACGCAAACGGCAAGCTGCTTATCAAGAATACGGAAGTAAGTCTGAACACGGGCGCTGGCGTGGCTGTAGCTGGTGCAGCAACCAACAGCGTTGCGATCGATGGATTGAGGTCCTTCGGAAATGGCTTTGGAATTGCCAGCGCCACCGGCAACAATGTCACAGCAAAACGCTCTACTTTCGCAGGCAACACTACCGGCGTCGAATCGGACCCCGGCGGGAGTCTGACTGTTGATGATAGTGCAATTACAGGCAACGGGACAGGTGTTCAAGCAAGCGGAAACCTCCGCCTCTCCAACAACGACATCAATTTCAACAATACCGCTTTCACCGGTTCCCCTAGCACATACGGCAATAACCGCGTGTTTGGCAACGGTGCCATCGGCGCTAATCTCACGAGTGTCGGCCAGCAATAGTTGATGACATGCCGCAGACTTCCGGCCGTTGAATCCGTGATCGACAGCGTTTAGGCTCGACTTCAGGCGGAATGTTTGAGGTAGCGCGACGCGTTAGTTCCGCAGTTGAACAAGAGATCGAGTACCGTGACTGCGTGCTCGAAGTGTCCGTATAACTGGTCATACTCCGGGTATCCGTCATAGCTCATCCATTCCGGAGCTATCCCCGCCGAAGTGAACATCGACTCATCGAGATATTCGCGTGCCGAGGGCCCGCTAAGATACCGGTCCGCGCCCGCGGCCTTCGCTATGGTCAGCAATCGCTCTGTCTGATTGCCGACGGCGGGGTAGGTGTCGTCTCTTGTGATGCGCGTTTTCAAGCCGAGCAGCCCGGCAATGCCGCGAAGGAATATTTCGTTGACGTCGGTCAGTCGGCGTTCTTTCGATGCGAGTTCGTACCATCCCTTGACGGTGGGTGCGAGCGCGCCAAAAAACGGCGCCCGTCTGTATGCCAGTTCGAGCGACCGCCAATGCTTGTCGGCCCAAGGTTTTTCAATCTCAACTTCGTCGATCGGTTGCTCGAACCGGCTCTTTGTCACAACAGGAATAGTCAACCACTCGACGCCGTTGGCGGTCTTGATGCGATTGCGATTGTGCCAGTGCCGCTTCGCATATTGCGCACGGTCGAAGATAACATACTCGTCGCACCGCCCGATCAGGTCGAAGAATCCTTTCCAGGGGATGTAGCAAGACTGGATGATGCAGATGCGCAAATGATGCTTCTGATTTGTTGCCGTCACAGGGCTTCTGAACCCGGACTTCGTTGATGGGCTGCTTGAGACGCCCCGCTGTGAGTACAGGAATGGTGAGCTAGGTCAGTCCGTTTGCGGTCTTGATGCGATTACGATTGTGCCAGTGACCTTTGGTGTATTGCGCGCTATCGTAGATGACATACTCATCGCAGCGCCCGATGAGGTCGAAAAAGCCCTTCCATGGAATATAGCACGATTGGATGATACAGATTCGCATGACTTTTCGCTTGGCCCCAGCGGTCGGGATATCGCAAATCAGGGCCCAAATCACCTTCAAAAAGCCGGGCGATGGGCTTTCGCCGAGAGTGTTCGATGACCAATGAGCTGCAGCCTCAGCGTGAATGCCTGGGTTGCGGGGCTGCTCAGGCGATCCGAGGCGACGAGCCGATCTGGCCGCTCGGCTGGAGCTGTCCTTCCTGCGGCCGACAGGTGCCGCGATCCGAGGGGATCGCGATGTTTGCGCCCGAACTGGCCGATACGGTGAGCGGATTCGACCCTCACGCATTCCAGGATCTCGCAGCACTTGAAGCAGGTCATTTCTGGTTCGTGGCGCGTAACGAACTGATATCGGGGCTGATCGACAAGTATCTTGCCGGCGGCCGCAGCTTCATGGAGGTGGGCTGCGGGACCGGCTTCGTGCTGCGCGCGGTGCTGGCCTTGCGAGACTGGAAGCGCGTGGTTGGCTCGGAGCTGCATCCATCGGGTCTGGTCTTTGCGCGGCAGCGCTTGCCAGCAAGTGTCGAACTCGTCCAGATGGATGCGCGGCATATTCCGGCCAGGTCTGTGTTCGATATCGTGGGTGCGTTTGACGTGATCGAGCACATCGCGGAGGACGAAGCGGTCCTTAGTGCGATGCGAGGTTCGCTCGCGGAGGGGGGAGGGGTGATCATAGCCGTCCCGCAGCATCCGTGGTTGTGGAGCAAGGCGGATGACGTCGCACACCACGTTCGCCGCTACCGCAGGGGCGAGCTCGAAGCCAAGCTGCGCCGGGCCGGATTCGAAGTGACATTTTCGACATCGTTTACTTCGCTGCTGCTGCCGATGATGGCCATCAGCCGGCTCGCGAAAAAGAAGGCGGATGAGAATGCTTATGAATTCAGGCTCAATCCCATCCTCAACGCGCTGCTGCTTGGCCTTTTGCGCCTCGAGGTCCGATTGACGCTTGCGGGATTGCAGTGGCCTGCCGGCGGAAGCCGCGTCGTGGTCGCAAGGGCGATCTAGCGCGGGCGGGCCACCATGATGAAGTGGTCATAGGGAATTCTGAGCAGATTGTGAAAGAGGTGGGCTTTCACCTCGAAGTTCAGTCCGCTCAGCAAGCCTACATAACCTTCAGGACTCCTGATGTTGAGTCCCGAATCGAGCGCGTTGATAAGCCTGACTGCAAGGCGCTGCTTGGGAAGGTGCACGTTGTCGAAAGTAACGATCCTGCCGTCCGGCTTGAGCAGTCCCTTCAATCCGGCAAAAAGCGAGATTGCCTCGTTGTCATCGAGGTGATGGAGCAGCGCCGATACGTTGATAAGATCGAACGACCCTGCTTCCTGCTTGAGATCCTCGGCAGCGTTGCCGACAATAAAGCGACCCGCCCGCTGAAATGTTCGCGCGCGTAGGCGATATGCTTCTCGTTCAGATCGATGCCGACATAGTCGACCGCCGGAAGATAGGGCAGCACTTGCGCCGGGCCGCAGCCGACATCCAGCACCTTCTGACTTGGCAGGGGAGCGAGGAAGTCGTTGACGTAGGTTTGAATGCAACGGTCCGATCCGAGTGCCCTCATCAGGCCCTTGTAGACCCCCGGCACCGTAATCAACTGGTAGGCGCCAGAAATTCGCTGGGCCACGCGAGAACCCCCTGGAAGTCTCACCTCGCTCCCATCATCGGGCGAGGCGAATTTGAATAGTCAAAAAGTGCGGCCGAGTCTCTTGCCTTGCACGGGCTGAAGCTTGCTCACCACCAGCTCGAGCGTGTCGCACACCTTCTGCTGCTGGGCTTGGCTCAATCCGATCCACATCGGCAGGCGGACCAGACGTGCGGCGAGTGAGTCAGTGATGGCGAGATCGCCTTGCATGCGGCCGAAACGACGGCCCGCGGGGGAGGAGTGCAGGGGCACGTAGTGAAACACCGCATGCACCCCCGCGGCCTTGAGCTCGCCGAGCACTCTGTTGCGATCGATCTCCGGGGCGACAAGAACGTAATAGATGTGACCGTTGTGATGACAATCCGCAGGAACGATGGGACGGCGCAGCAGACCCTCCTGCTCGAGCGGCGCCAGCATCTCGTGGTAACTGTGCCACAGCGCGACGCGCTTTGCAGTGATCTGCTTCGCCTCTTCGAGCTGCGCCCACAGGAACGCGGCGGTGGCATCGCCGGGTAGCAACGAGGAGCCGAGATCCTGCCAGGTATATTTGTCGACCTCGCCGCGGAAGAAGCGGCTGCGGTCGGTGCCTTTCTCGCGGATGATTTCCGCCCGCGCCACCAGCGTGCGGTCGTTCACCATTAGCGCGCCGCCTTCGCCGCAGATGATGTTCTTCGTCTCGTGAAAGGAGAGAGCGCCGATATCGCCGATCGCGCCCAGCGGCCGGCCCTTGTAGCCGGCAAGGATGCCCTGCGCGGCATCCTCGACCACCCGCAGATCGTGGCGCCGGGCGATATCGAGAATAGCGTCCATCTCGCAGGCGACGCCGGCATAGTGCACGGGCACGATGGTGCGGGTGCGCGGCGTGATCGCGGCTTCGATCAACCGCTCGTCGAGATTGAGGGTGTCCTCCCTGATGTCGACGAAAACGGGAACCGCGCCGCGGAGCACGAAGGCGTTCGCGGTCGAGACGAAGGTGTAGGACGGCATGATGACCTCGTCGCCGGGCTCGAGGTCCAGGAGCATGGCGGAGAGATCGAGACTGGCGGTGCAGGAGGGGGTCAGAAGCGCCCGCGTGCACCCCGTTTGGTCCTCGATCCATCGATTGCAGCGCCGGGTGAAAGCGCCATCGCCGGAAAGATGCGAATTGGCGATCGCCTCGGCGATATAGCCGGCCTCCCTGCCAGTGGCGTAGGGCCGGTTGAACGGAATGAGATCAGTTGCCATGGGTTATCGATGCCGCAGATCGGTGAGCCGCCAAGCTGGTGGATTTAGGCCTTGGAATCAATGGGGTAACTGCCGTTTTCTGCGAGAAGCCTGTTCCGTGCCGTAGCATTATTCGATACAGCGGCTTGTTAAGAAGCAACGTTGCGTGACCAAGTCAATCGGGGCGGGTGCGGCGGTGGGTGGCATGAATTTGCGGGCAATATGGCGGGAACGCGGAACCCTGGCCGATGTCGCGATCGGAGCGATCGTAGTTGCGGCATTGCTGACGCTTGCCTCGATGATCGCAGCGTCAATGGCACCCAGGCTGCAGGCCGATCTCGCTCCAGGTTCGATCGTTGCAGAGACCGGTTTCACCTATGTCACACCGGTTGCAATCAAGCCGCCGTTTGGGTTTCGGATCGTGGGCGATGGATTTAGCAATTTCACCGCGTCGACCTTGCGACTGATGGAAGATGGCCGCCTGCTTGGGCCGGGTCATTCCGCCCACGACGACATCAGGAGCCTCGGCAAGGGCCGCTATTCGCACTGGCGTACACAACTTTACTTTTCTGCTTCCGACTCCGGCGACCCCCGCAGTAATGGTCGCCGCTATTCCATTACAGTGAATGCCTCCCTCAGCCCTTTCGTCTGGCTGACCATCGCGCTGTTCGATGCATTGGCATTGGCAGTGGCGTGGCCGTGGCTGGCCGCGCATGCGAGGTTTCGCCGCCGCCTCATTGCCGTCACGGCGGCAACCGTCACGCTCTTGGCTGTCCTGGCGGCTTTCGGCGCATTCGGTCGCATCAACGAAACCGCCGGCGAACCCAAAGACGCGGCCCTTGTGTGGGCTGTCCTGCTGCATGCCATGCTTGGGGTCGCGTTGCTGTTTGCGCAATGGGTAGCAGGCGCGGGCCTTGCCCGCCTGCTGCTCGCGACGCGGCGAGCAGCCTTTGTGGATGTCGCCGTGCTCGGCTTCATGGCGAGCCTGCCTGTCCTCGCCGCTCTGTCGGCGGTCGCGCTGGCATTGCCCTATGGTGTCGGGGTCGCCGCCGCGGGATGGCTGCTGTGTTGTTTGCCCCTGGCATTCTGGCGCCCTTCAGCTGCAAACTGGCCTGAACTTGCCCGCAGCCTCGTCGCCATGCTTCCGTTCGCGATCGGGTTCGGCTGCTGGATGGGCCTGCTCTGGCATGGTCCAACCGATACGCTCAGCGGGTCACCCTCGGGCGACGCGGTGTTCTACTCGACGGCCATTGCATCGCTGTCTGAACAGCTCTTCCCTTTCCGAGATCTTGGTTACGTCTACACACCGCCCGTCCCCTATTCCAATATGCTTTATCCGCTGGTCGGCGCGGCGATCGGCAAGGTCGTTCTTCTCGATCCACTGCTGTTCATTCTTGCCAGCGGAGCGGCGACTTTTGTCTTCGCGACCGGCCTGATGCTCCACATGTACATTCGGGGCACCGGCATTTTTACACATGTCCCCAACCGCCGCATCATAGCGAGCACGCTTGCACTCGCGATCATAGCCGCCAATCGCTATCCCTATTGGGTCGTCGAAAGCATTCCCGTGATCTACGCGGTGCCGGTTACGATCGGCGTTGCCTTCTGGGCGAGAAAAGCTGATTCATTTTCTCGCGTGCTTGCCGTGCTGCTTGCCGTCTTTGGCGCGGCTGCAAGCAAAGTGGTTGGGCTTGCCGTGTTGGCTCCTTTTGCTGCGGCATCGTTAGTCAACGACCTGTTCCGCATGTCGCGCCTTTTTGTCGTGGCAACGATCATTGCGGGTTTTTTAGCAGCCGCGCTGGCTGCAGCGCTGCTCTACATGTATGGTTCGCTCTTCTTAGCCCTTTGGTCGCCGGGGCCCGCGAGCCTGTCGATATCCTGGAATCGATATGTTCTGCCGACGGTCCTGCTGTTCGTCATGCGGGACGTTGCGGCCGTTCTGCTGGCCGGGTCTGCTTTTCTGCTGACAGACCGGCTCCGCGCCGCTGCAATTGCTTTCGGCTTCCTGCTTTTCCTCGTCTTTCCGTTTCTCTTCCAATTCGATTTCGTGTGCGCCGTCATCCTCGTGGGGCTCGTTGCCTGCGATAACGTGGAGCGTCTGCAGCGGCATCGTGTGCTGGTGCTGGGCGCGCTGCTGCTCGCGCTTCCAGTGGCCGTACTGAACGATCCAGCAGGCACCTCAAGCGGAGTTGTGTGGCTGCTGTGCGTTGGCGGCGTGATATGGGCGGCGATACCGCGCGAGGTTTCACAGATATCGCAGAGGCTGGCACGCATGGTTGCGGTCATGGTGTTACTGATCTGCGTTGGCCTAATTGGCGTCGCACGCGGCAATCTCATCCTCAGTTCAGGGTCACCATCGGGCACGCTGACACCGTCCGTGCGCGAAATATGGCTCGCGGTCAGAGATCGCACCCCCGCGGACGCCCTGATCTTCACCGATCAAACCGGAATCGATTCGACGCTGCTTGGTGGCTGGAACACTTATGCCATCACGGGCGGACGCCAGATATTCGTATCCAGCATCTACACCAATCGCGAGACCCGGTTGAATCGTGAGCGGGCCCTGGAAGTGCTCGGGCAGAACGATGCGGTGCTACAGGGCCGATTGCCCCCCGAACAATTGCCGCTGCCTCGCCAGTACTCGTCCTATTTTGCCGTGGTATCCTGCAGCCGGCCGATTCTGCCATCATGGCGGAAGGTCTTTGGCAACCGGGACCATTGCCTGTATGAGATGATGCGGAGCGGCAACGGTGCCAGGAATTGACGTTAGCCGCGGCGGCGCCTCTGCCCGTGGCCGCGTGATGCGTCGGGAGTGTCTCTGCTCACACGAATGACAAGGGTTCCGTGCGGTGATGCCAACGTGGACAGCGTGACCTCACGACAGAGCCGGGAGCAACGGCTGTTCGGCGGCTGGTCCGCCAATCTCGTTCAGGTGTTGCTGGGCATCACCCAGCAAATCGCCCTGATCCCGGTCTTCCTGCACTATTGGAGCAGCGAGATCCTGGCCGGCTGGCTCGTCATCTATGCCGCCGGCAATCTCGCCTTCGTCGCCGACATGGGCCTGCAGGCGCGCGCGATCAACCGTTTCCTGTCGTTCCGCTCGAGTGCCGACTGCAACGGACGGACCGCCGCCTTCTATTGCGGAATGCTGCGGATCTATCTCGTCCTTTCCGCCGTCCTGATCGCGTTGTTGCTGGCAGGTTGCGCATTGTGGCCGCCGTCGGTCACGCTCGGCTTCGAGAAGCTGCCGCATTTCGATGCCGCCTTCGTTGCGATGGTCGCGGGCATATTCCTGCTGCTGCCATCGGGTCTGATCACGAGCCTCTACCGTGCGCGTGGACTTTATGGCCGGGTGGTGCAGCGACAGAACTGGGGCACCTTGATCGCCCAGCTCGGGCAGCTTGTTGCTGTGGTAACGACGGGAAGCCTGCTGGCGGTGGTGCTTACCTATGTCACGGTGCAGTCGCTGACGTCACTCTGGTTTCTGACGATCGATGGGCCGCGGCTTTTTCCCTATCTGCGGCGCCGTGCGAGGAAACCGTCGTGGCGCTGGGTGAGGGGGCAGTTCGGTGGCGCGGCGCCCTTTGCCGTGGCCAATATCACGGAGCTCGCGCTCGTCAACCTGCCGGTGCTGCTGGTCAGCGCGTTCGTAACCGATCGCGTCGCGGTGGCGCAATGGGGGTTGACCCGCGTCGCCGCGGGGTTGCTGCGAAGCCTGTGCATTCAGGCATCGCTGCCGCTTTCCGCCGAACTCGGCGAGGATCATTCGCTCGGGAAGAAGGAACGGCTGCGCCATCTCTATGCCCGCGGCTCGGTGTTCGTCACGCTGCTCGCGAGCGCGGCAGTGTCGGCGCTGCTGCCATTCTGGCAGGATTTCTTTGCGCTCTGGACCCATGGCAGCATTCCCTACGATCCCGCGCTGACCTTCGTGCTGCTGATCGGCGCCGGCCTGGTTGCGCCGTCGCTCTTGGCGCTCGGCTTTGCCAATTACAGCAACCAGGGCGAACTGCTCGCGCGCAGCAAGGGTCTGCAGCTTGCCGTGTTCCTGGTGCTGTCGCTGTTGCTGATTCCGCGGATGGGGCCGCTGGGCGCGGCGTTTGCGGTGGTGGCCAGCGACCTTCTGATCCAGCTCGGCGTGCTCGGGCTTGTCGTGATGCGACAGATTCTGCAGCGGCCGTTCACTCACCTCGCCTACCTCGCCGGCCTCATGCTGGTGGTGACGCTGGGCGGCTGGGCGTTGGGAACGGCGATCCGGGAAATGGTCGGCGGCAGCAGCCTGTTCCGCTTCGCGCTGGAATGCGCGATCTGGTTCGCCGCTGTCGCCGTGCTGTGCGTGCCGTTACTGAACGCACGCCTGCGCGAGAAGCTGATCAATACGATTCCGCGCTAGTTGCCCTGCTTGGCCTGGCGGATCAGATATTGCCCGTAGCCGGTCCCCTTCAGCGGCTCGGCCAGTTTCAGCAATTGCTCCGCGTCGATGAAGCCCTGAACGAACGCCACTTCCTCGGGACAGGCGATCTTGAGGCCTTGGCGCTTCTCGACGATGTGGATGAATTGCGACGCCTCGAGCAGCGATTCATGGGTACCTGCATCGAGCCACGCATAGCCGCGACCGAAGCGTTCGGCATGCAACTCGCCGCGCTCGAGGTACCATTGATTGAGGTCGGTGATCTCGAGTTCACCGCGCGCCGAGGGTTTCAGCTCGCGCACGACATCGGCGGCGCGGCCGTCGTAGAAATAGAGGCCGGTGACGGCCCAGTTCGATTTCGGCGCCTTCGGCTTCTCGATGATGCGCTGCGGGCGATGCGCGGCGTCGAACTCGATCACGCCGTAGCGCTCGGGATCGTCGACCCAGGCCGCGAACACGGTCGCGCCGCGGGTCTGGCTGGCGGAGGTCGACACCAGCGCGCGCAGATCGTCGCCGTAGAAGATGTTGTCGCCGAGGATTAGCGCCGACGGGTGGCCTGCAAGGAAATCCTTACCGATCAGGAAGGCCTGCGCGATGCCGCCGGGATGGTCCTGGACCGCATAGGTCAGCTCGATGCCCCACTGGCGGCCGTTGCCGAGCAGCCGCTTGAACTGGTCGGCTTCTTCCGGCGTCGTGATGACGAGATATTCGCGGATGCCCGCCAGCATCAGCGTGGTGAGGGGGTAATAGATCAGCGGCTTGTCATAGACCGGCAGCAGCTGCTTGGAGGTCGCAAGCGTCAGGGGATGCAGCCGCGTCCCGCGGCCGCCGGCCAGAATGATTCCCTTGCGATTCATGCGTCACAGCTCTTGGGTGGCCGGCCGGATGGCGGCCGTGCTGGTCTCGTTAGCATGCGATTGGATATAAACAAATGGGATTCCCAGCACAAATCCAGCACTTGCAATGGGTTAACGCGGCTACCGGCCAAGCCTTGCCCCGCGCCGAATTGAATGGCATTGCCTGACCAGCATGACCGTTTCCAACCGTATCAACACATGACCTCCCGCGTTCCGCTGAACGATCTCGTCCGGCAGAACCGGCAGCTTCACGAGGAGCTTGCCGCCGCGGCGCGCCGGGTCGTCGAGCGCGGCTGGTACGTGCTGGGGTCGGAATGCAGCGAATTCGAGCGCGAATTCGCCCGCTATTGCGGGTCGGGAGATTGCATCGGCGTTGCCAACGGCACCGACGCCATTGAGCTTGCGCTGCGCGCCGCTGATGTCGCTCCCGGCGATCTCGTCGCTACCGTCGCCAATGCCGGCTTCTATTCGAGCGCGGCGATCCACGCCATCGGCGCGGTGCCCGTCTATATCGATGTCGATGAAACGCACGGGATCAGCGTGGCGTCGCTGCGGCAGGCACTCGCCGGGCGGGGCGTGCGCGCCGTCGTCGTGACGCATCTCTACGGCCGGATTGCGGATATCGAGGAGATCGTCGCACTCTGCGAGCCGCTCGGCATTCCCGTGCTGGAGGATTGCGCGCAGGCCCATGGCGCTAGCCGCGGCGGCCGCAAGGCCGGCAGTTTCGGCACGGCCGGATGCTTCAGCTTCTATCCGACCAAGAATCTCGGGGCGCTCGGCGATGGCGGCGCCATCACCACGGATGATGCGACGTTTGCCGCGCGGCTGCGCGAACTGCGCCAGTACGGCTGGGACGGCAAGTACCGCGTCGCTCGCAGCGGCGGGCGCAACAGCCGGCTTGATGAAATGCAGGCGGCGATGCTGCGGATCAAGCTGCCGCATCTCGACCGCTGGAACGAGGAGCGCCGCGGCCTGGCGCGGCGCTATGCGCGGGAGATGCAAAATCCCCGCGTGCGCTGCCCGAACGATTTCGGCTCCGACAACGTGGCCCATCTCTTCGTCGTCTGCTGCGAGGATCGCGACGGGTTCCGCAAGCATCTGGAGAGCCGCGGCGTGAGTTCGGACATCCACTATCCGATCCCCGACCATCGCCAGCCCGGCTATGGCGGCGGCGCTGAGGTCAGCTTGCCCGAGACCGAACGGCTGTCCGCGCAAATCGTCACGATTCCCTGCTTCGCGGAGTTGGCCGAGGACGAAATCCGCCAGGTGATCCAGGCCGTCAACAGCTGGTAGACCGGCAATGGGCTTGCTTCAATGGCCTCGATTGCCGGTTTATGGTAACGCCGCTCTATCGCAAACATCGCGCCGTGACGTCAGGCGCGCGGGACAAAGATGAAGAATCTGCCGCCGCTAAAGCTTCGGACCGTACCTGGAGCCGGAGACGTCCGCGTCGAGCCGGCCGGCGTTCGCGGCGTCGATCTCTATCATTTCCCCTGGATCCAGGATCCGCGCGGCGACCTCACCGTCGGCGAGTTCGGCCGGGGATTTCCGTTTCAGCCAAAGCGCTATTTCATCGTGTTCGGCGTCTCCGCCGGCACGCTGCGTGGCGAGCATGCGCACAAGGCCTGCCATCAGTTTCTGATCTGCGCGCAGGGCAGTTGCACCGCCGTGGTCGACGACGGCGTCAATGCGCGCGAGGTGATCCTGGATAACCCGAGCGTTGGACTTTACATGCCGCCGATGATCTGGGGCACCCAGCACAGCTACAGCAACGATGCGGCGTTATTGGTGTTTGCCTCCGACTATTACGATCCGGGCGACTACATCCGTGATTACGGCGCCTTTCAGCGCGCAGTTACCGGCTCGCGTTGACGGCAACCGACATGGGCGACCGCGTCTACTGCAGCTATTTCGATCATAACTACCTCTCGCGCGGCGTTGCGCTCTATCGTTCGCTGCAACGGCATGCGCCGGGGGCGCGGCTGTGGGTGCTGTGCCTGAGCGAGCAATGCCATGCCGTGCTGACGGCGATGAAACTGCCCGGCGTGATCGCGGTGCGGCTCGCGGATTTCGAGGCGGCTGATCCCGAGGTGGTGGCCACGCGTGCCACGCGTTCGACCATCGAATATTACTTCACCTGCACGCCGGCCTGGATGCGCCATGTGATGGAACGCGAGGCCGGTGCCGAATGGGTCACCTATCTCGACGGCGACCTCTATTTCTTTGCCTCGCCCGAGCCGATCTATGAAGAGCTGCGCGACGCGTCGGTCGCGATCATCCCGCATCGCTATGCGCCCGACATCGGCAGGCTGCAGCGCTTCGGCACCTATAATGTCGGCTGGGTCGGCGCGCGCAACGATGCCGATGGCGCCGGCGTCATCGGCTGGTGGCGCGAGCGATGCATCGAATGGTGCCATGACTATGTCGACGGCGACCGGTTCGCCGATCAGGGTTATCTCGACGGCTTTGCCGCGCGCTCGCCGCGGGTGAAGGCGATCGAAAATATCGGCGCCAACCTCGCGCCCTGGAATATCGGCAATTACCGCCTTGACATGCGTGACGGCGCGATCGTGCTCGACAACAGGCAGGAGCTTGTCTTTTTCCACTTCCAGGGATTGCGCAAAGGCCTGCGCTGGTTCTTCTTCACCAGCCATCGCGTCTACCATGCGCCGCTCTCGGCTGTTGCGCGCAACCACATCTACAAGCCGCATATCCAGGAATTGCTCGACATCGAGCGCGACGTCGAACCGCTGCTGCCGATATCCGCGGCGACGCCGCATCGGCGCGCCACGCTCGGCAATCTCACGCAATATGTCGAGGGGGTGCTGCGCAGCGTGCGAGCCCGCGCGTTCCAGGTGCTCGACATCTGCACCGGCCGTGCTTTCCTGATCTTCCGCGGCCGTGCGATCTAGCCGCCGGTCGCGAGCAGCCACGTCCTGGTGCTCGATGCCTGCCCGGTGACGGCAGACACGTCGTAGGCAATGCTCGGCCATTCCCGCACCAGCCGCAATCCTGCTTCGTTGCAGATCGTCAGCAATTCCTCGCGGCCGAACACGGCCTCGACTACCGGTGCGCCATAGGCGTATTTCTGCAGGAACGCGGTCGGATGGTCGGCGTCGAACATCGGCACGCTGTGGAAGATGCAGAAGCGTGATGCGACGCGTGCGGCTTCGCGGATTGCCGCTGCATAGTCGATGATGTGCATCAGTGATACGCCATTGAAGACGATGTCGAAGGCGCCGTCGGGATAGGGCAGGCGGGTGGCGTCGGCGACGCCGAAGGTGCCCGCGGGATAATGCGCGCGGGCACGGTCGATCATCGCCTCCGAATAGTCGGTGCCGGTGTAGCGGACGCCACCGGGAACGAGGATCGCGAAGATTTCCGAATAGTAGCCGCTGCCGCAGCCGACATCGAGCAGATTGGGCGCGGCGAGGCCGGTGGCCTGCACTGCATAAGCGGCGACGCGGAGATCAATCCGCGGTTCGCCGGCCCTCGCATCTTCAATCAGCGTCTTGTAGGCGCGGTCCTGCCGCTTCACCGTCCGTGCGGTGAGCCAGCCCTGCGAGGCGACGGCGCGCGCCTCCTCGGCGCCGGCGAGGCGGCGGTAGTCGGTCGAGAACAGGATCTGCCGGCGCAGGACGGGGATTGACCTGATCAGCTTGCCGGCGATGCTGCGTGCCGTTTTCGGGAGCTTCATGAGCGCGCCCGTATTTGTTCGGCAAAATCGAGGATTTGTCGCGTGCGATGGCGGTAGGTGTGCCGCGCCATGGTGCGCGCGTGGCCGGCGCGTGCGATCTCGGCGCGCTCGGTGTCGGAGCGCAAGGCGCGCTCGATGCCGCCAAGGCAGTCGTCGATCGAGCGCCAGACCGCGACCTCGCGGCCGGGCTCGAACAGCGTATGCAGGCTTTCCTTGAAATCGGTCAGCAGATACGCGCCGGCGCCGGTCGCCTCGAAAAGCCGCATGTTGCCGGCCTCATTGCCGGCGAGATCGATGTGGGAGTTCAGCGTGATCTTCGATCGCCGCAGCACCTGATACATGTCGTTGCCCCAGACCTCGCCCTGGAAACAGCGATGCAGCGGGGAGTTCGACGGCAGGGCCTGCGGCCTGCTGCCGAACAGTTTCAGGTCGAAGCGTCCTGCCACGGCTTCCAATAGCGCAATGCGCTGGCCGTGTTCGGGCGACACAGTGCCGACAAAGGAGACCTCGATATCAGGCGCCGGTGCGGGCGGCAGTGCGTCGAGCACGGCGGGCTCGAAGGCGAGGTGGCACAGTTCGGCGCGTACGCCCGCCTTGCGATAGGCCTCCACGAGCGAGACCAGCTGCGACATCATGAGGTCATAGACGCTCCAGTCGGCGCCGCGCGGCAGTCCGATGCCGACCTGACCGAACAAGACGGGCTTGCCGATGCTCTTGAGCCGGCGCGCCAGCGTCGTGTCGACGTGAAAGATGTCCTGATTGATGATCAGATCCGGGCGGAATTCCTCGACCTGCGCCAGCAGGATCTTCTCGGCCTGCGCGTCCAGTTTCGGGCTGAGGCCGACCTTGCGTGCCAGTGGCCGCAGCATCGGCTTGAACGGGGTGACGGCGCGTTGCAGCCAGCCGGGCAGCGACGGCTTCGCGGCGGTGTGGCCCGGCGGATCGACCGGTTCGACGGACATGCCGTGCTCACGCGCCCACGCGGACTGCAGCCAGGGATTATTGACGTGGATCTCCGCGGCGGCATGGCCGTCGGCCGCAAAGTTGCGCGAGTAGAAATCGGCGACGCCGAACAGGCTGGCGTTGCGCGCGGCCATCTGCGCCGCGTAGGGAGCGTTCTCGAGCCCGGCCTCGCGGCGATAGAGCCAGACGAGGAAGCGCGGATAGTCCGCGTTGAGCACGAGGATGCGCACTGTCAGACCGCGATCCGGAAGCCGTAGTTCTTGTCGATCCAGGCCTTGTAGGCGCCCGAGGTGATGTCGCGCCACCACTCCTCGTGGTCGAGGTACCAGTGCACGGTGCGGCCGATGCCGTCATCGAAGCCGACATCGCTGCGGCAACCGAGCTCGCCTTCCAGCTTGCTCGCATTGATGGCGTAGCGGTGGTCGTGGCCCGGTCGATCGGAGACGAAGGAGATCAGCGCGCGGCAGGATTTTCCCGATGCCGCCGTGCAAGCGGGAAAGCGCGCGGCGAGCTTTGCATCCGCCGCAAAGGCGCGATCCAGCGCATCGCAGATCAGGCCGACGACGTCGCGGTTGTTGCGCTCGTTGCCGCCGCCGATGTTGTAGGTCTCGCCGATGCGGCCGCGCTCGATCACGTTGATCAACGCGTCGCAATGCGCCGAGACGTGCAGCCAGTCGCGCACGTTGGAGCCGTCGCCGTAGATCGGCAATGGCTTGCCTTCGAGCGCGTGGATGATCATCAGCGGGATCAGTTTTTCCGGATGCTGATAAGGCCCGTAATTGTTCGAGCAATTGGTGATCAGCGCCGGCATGCCGTAGGTGGCGACAAACGAGCGCACGAGGTGGTCGCTCGAGGCCTTGCTTGCGGCGTAGGGCGAGTTCGGCCGGTAGGGTGAGTTCTCCGTGAAGGCGGGATCGTCTGACCCGAGCGAGCCGTACACCTCGTCGGTCGATACATGCAGGAAGCGGCAGCGCTCCAGCGTTCCGGTGGCGCGCCAATGGTCGAGCGCGGCCTTCAAAAGTGTGAAGGTGCCGAGCACATTGGTCTGCAGGAAGGCCTCAGGGTCGTCGATCGAGCGATCGACATGCGACTCGGCGGCAAGATGCGCGACGCGCGTGAAGCGATGTTCCTCGAACAGGCCGCGCAGCAAAACGGCATCGTTGATATCCCCCTTGACGAAGGTGATGTCGCGCCCGGCAATCAGCGGCTCGAGGCTGCGCAGATTGGCCGCATAGGTCACGGCATCGACGACCACCAGCCTGTCCTGGGGGCGCGCGGCCCGCCATGCATGCACCAGGTTCTGGCCGATGAAACCTGCACCGCCGGTGATCAGGATCGTGTGCATAAAGCCTCCGGCGCGGAGAGTTAGTTGGTGCGGCCGGGAGCGTCAATAGCGGCCGTTGCGGCTGCTATATCGCCCGTCAGCCGCGGAGGGACAGTGCTGCCGCGCCACGTCTCATTCCGCTGCAGGCCGATGATTCCGATCACAAGGCCAAGGAAGAACTGGAAATCATAGGAGATGGCAAAGGCGCCGGAAAGCTCCTGACTGACGAAGTAGAAGAAGTACATCGCGAAGGCGAGCTTTTCCTGAACGGACAGAACGGGCCAGTATTTGATCCCGGCACCGAGCGGCAACAACGTGAGGAGAGTGTAGATCAGTAATCCCGCGATGCCGGTCTCATAGAGCATTTCGAGATGAATGTTGTGCGGATAGGTGCGGGCGCCCTCCGTCTTCTTGAGGAGCCAGTCCGGAGGGCCGGCGCCTTCGTCGATCGGGTAGGCGCCGATGCCGCGCCCCAACGCCAGCTTGGCGGGAGGATTGGCTGCAATGCGATCCCATGTCCGCAACCAGATGTCCATCCGCATGCCCGACGGACGCTCCTTGATCTCCGTTATCGTACGCGAAATCAGGTCCTGCGCGTCGGGCGCGATATTCGCCTTGAGCGCATATTGATAGAACAGCGCCGATGCGAGCACGACCGATATCGCAAGGGCCGATGCCAGTGCCAGCGCGACGCTTTTCTTGCGGACATAGAGCGCACCAAAGGCCAACAAGGCCATGCTTCCGCCAAGCGCGAGCATCGAGGTTCGCGCCAGCATGCGATAAATGACCACCACGGCAACCGGCGTGAACGCGATGGCCAGCCACCGCGCCCGCCCCAGCGCGAGACCAAAGGCTGCGAGCACCGCCAATGCCATCTGCGATCCGACCTGCTGATGAATCGCCAGCGACAGGTCGGGGCCGAGCCCGAAAATGTCTTCCGGGTAGCCGTCCGACCGTATGAAATCGCCGTTCCGGATCGCGAACTGACCGAAGATGATGACGTAGGCAATGCCCTGCACCAGGAGGACCGCGAACACGGCGTTCAGCGCGCCTGCGCTGGCCAATCCGAACAGCAGAAAGATGCCGTGAAAGATCAGGATGCCCAAGAGATGCGTGACGGGGACCTGAGGCCAGGAATTGAGGAAATAGTTCGCCGTCACCAGCACGTAGAACAGCACGATCAGGACGAAAATCGGACGCACATGGATCGTCTGGTTCACGACCTGACGCCAGTTCAACGCGGTCAGGATGAGGCCGAGCAGGCAGGCGGCGGCGAAAATCGGAGTTGAGCCGATCAGGTAGTAGGGCGTGAACGATTTTGCAAACACCGCAACAGTGGCTATCCCGGCAATCAGCGTGGTCAGCAGATGCGAACGTTGGTCGGATAGCATTGCGGCCCCGGCGGGAACTTGTATTGTGGTGCTTCTTCCCACAGTTGCGAAGAGCCTTCAATCCGGACAAGGACGGTGCGGTCATCCGTCCTGCCGGAACGAGGCTTTTTCTGCGAAACGCCTTGATCTGGCGTGGCTTTTCTTAATATAGGGGTTCCGGCCCGCAACCAACGATCAGGCGCTGTCGAGAAAATGAAATCGCATGATGAATTGCCGAAGTCATCAGACGTCGCCGCCGAGGCCTTCGTGCATGAGACAGCCGTGGTCGAGCCCGGCGCCAAGGTCGGAGCCTTCACCAAAATCTGGTATTTCTCGCATGTGGCGCCGGGCGCCGTGATCGGCGAGAACTGCAGCCTCGGCCAGAATACCTATGTCGAGCGCAACGCCATCGTCGGCAATGCCTGCCGCCTGGGAAACTCCGTGTCGATCTTCTCCCATGTCGAGCTGGAGGACTTCGTCTTCTGCGCGCCCTACATGGTATTCACGCACATTTCCTTCCCGCGCGCTGCCGTCAACCGGCACGCGGTGTTCCGGAAGACGCTGATCAAGACCGGTACGACGCTGGGCGCCAATTCGACCGTGGTGCCCGACGTCACCTGCGGCATCGGCACCTTTCTGGCCGCCGGAGCGACGCTCACAAAAAGTTCGAAGAACTGGTCGATGATGGTCGGCACGCCCGCTCGCCAGGTCGGCTGGGTCAGCGCGTTCGGCGAGAAGATCGACCTGCCGCTGTCAGGCCAGGGCGAGTGGCGCTGCAAGCAAACGGACGATCTGTACGTGCTTGATGGCGAGGAACTCGTCCGGCATCCCGGCGCGCACGATATCCTGAAATA
>JAKFVP010000647.1 GCA_021732175.1 Bradyrhizobium sp. | reverse complement strand
CTGCCGTTCGACATGCTGGCCCTCGCTGAGGAGGACTCCGGGCGGCATCAACGCTAGGTCGGCCGCGAGATGGTCGCGGTGCAGATAGGGCGTTCCGACTTCGACCAGCTGCATGCCGACTTCGCGCGCGAGGAAACGCGCCAGCGGCACTTCGATCTGCGAGTCCGGGAAGAAGAAGATGCGCTTGCCCGCCAGCTGCAGCCGGTGCCGGGCAATGGCCCGCTCGGCGCGCTCGCGCAGCGGTCCGGTCACGGCGTCGAAACGACCGCGCTCGACGCCAAATGCCTCCGCCGCCGCGCCAAGCCAATGCGTCGTGCCCTCGCTTCCCAGCGGGAATGGCGCGGCGATCCATCGGCAACCGCGCTCTTCCAGGGCGCGGGCGGTGTCCGCGAGAAATGGTTGGGCCAGCAGGAAGCGTGTATTCGGCCCGATCGCCGGCAGTTCCGATGCCCGGCGCGGCGGGAAAAATGCGACGGACGAAATACCCATCGCAGAAAAATGCCGGCGGAACTGGTCCTCGACGACATCAGCGAGCGCTCCGACCACCAGCAGCGAATCGCTCGCGCCGGTCTCGGCTGGCGGCAATACCGGCACTAGCGAGGCGAGGCAGGCATCTTCGCCTTGCGTGAAGGTGGTCTCGATCCCGCTGCCCGAATAATTGAGCACGCGTACGCCGGGTGAGAAGCGCTGCGAAAGCCGTAAGGCGGCCCGCGACAGGTCGAGCTTGATGACTTCCGAAGGGCAGGAGCCGACAAGGAACAACAGCTTGATCTCCGGGCGCCGCGCCAGCAGCTGCTCGACGATGCGGTCCAGTTCGTCATTGGCGTCGACGAGGCCGGCGAGATCGCGCTCTTCCATGATCGCGGTGGCAAAGCGCGGCTCGGCGAAGATCATCACGCCGGCGGCCGACTGGATCAGGTGGGCGCAGGTGCGCGATCCCACGACAAGAAAGAAGGCATCCTGGATCTTGCGATGCAGCCAGACGATCCCGGTCAGTCCACAGAACACTTCGCGCTGGCCGCGCTCGCGCAACACCTTGTCGACCGACAATCCGCTGGCTTCGCAGGGCTGTGCGCGCGTGTTCATTTGGCGCCCTCCCCGAGGGGGGACGCGATCTGGTCCTGCAAGCGCGCAGCGCGAAGCTTCAGCAGGAACTGCGTGGCATTGATCGCATAGGAGGCGTAGGCCGCGAGCACCAGCATCATCTGCTGATGCGCCGTCCCGATGTCGAAGATGATGGCGAGGAGATAAGCGGTGTGCAGCGCCAGGACGAGGATGCTGAACACATCCTCCCAGAAGAACGCATGCGCGAAGAGGTAGCGGCCGAATACGACGCGCTCCCAGATCGAGCCGGTCACCATGATCGCGTACAGCAGCAGCGTCTTGATCACGATCGAGCAGGTCGCAATCCACAGCCCCTCGCCCATAGCGAGGTAGCGCAGCACAAGCGCCAGGCTGATGAGAAATGCGAGAAACTGAACCGGGGCCAAAATGCCCTGCACGAGGGTCCAGGGCGTCGCGTCGCGCCGGCGTTTTTCTTCAACAGAGTAAAGCAGTTGCCGGCTGGATTGCCGAAACTCCGACGGTTGGGTTCCGCTCAGGAAGCGGATATTGCGCCAAAGCGCGGGATCGGTGACGAATGTAAATTGTGCATCACAACAAGTGTAAAGACTATTTGACAACTCGATTTGTCGATGGTGCGATGTCTGGGGGGCGTGGTGCATCCACGAAAATTCCGGGCCGTTCAGTTCACAACCAGACCGATTGGCCTTGAGCTGTCGCATCGCTTCCCCCGGAGTGCCGGCCCGTCACGCCAAAAGCTAGACCTCTGAATTACGAGTGTCAACAAAAACTGACGTCAACTCGACTTGACGTTCTGGCGGGCTTCGGTTCAAATGCTAGGGAGGCATTGAGATGACTGAGCTCAACGAAACAGCCCCATCCCGACCTCGATTCGGCAACAGGCCGGGTCCGGCGAGCTTCGAGTCGGGGCGCGTGCCCCTTGTTGTGCGCGGCACAACAATATCGCACCTCAGCAAAACCATCGAAGCGGAGATCATTCCCCGCCTGGTGATGGCACACGGCCCCGCAGCCCACCCGCTGAGCGGACCAGAACCTGCATCCGGAGAAATCGACATTCCCGGCTTTGCGGAACTGGTGCTGGGCAGGGAAAACAGTCGCGCCGCCGGCTATATCCAGCACTATCGCGACGGTGGGGTCTCCCTCGAGCGGGTCTATCTCGAAATATTTGTGCCCACCGCGCGCCATCTTCGTCACCTCTGGACGAACGACGAACGGGATTTTGCAGAGATTACGCTCGGCCTCTGGCGGCTGCAGCAATTGCTGCGCGACTTCAGCCCGGCATTCTGCGCTGACACCGCGGCGAAATCAGCGGCGGGCTTTCGCGCGCTTTTGACGCCTTCTCACGGTGAACAGCACGATATCGGCCACATGATGTTCGGGCTGGTGCTGGCCGGCGAATTTTTCCGGCGCGACGGCTGGGACACTTGGATCGAGCCAGACGTCAGCAATGTCGCCTTTATCGAGACCATCCGTACGCAATGGTTCGACGTCGTCGAGTTCTTCGCCAGCGGCGACAAGAAACTCGACGATCTCGCCTCGACCATCCGCCTGGTGCGGCGCCATTCGCCCAATCCGGGCATTGGCGTGATGGTGTGCGGACCAGCCTTTACCGAACGGCCTGAACTCGTCCTCCTCGTCGGCGCCGATGCCGTCGTTTCCGACTTCAGCCAGGAAGCCCTGCAAGCCCGAAATGTCGTCAGTCTGTTGACGGAACGACGATAGTCGGGGGCGCCTGAAGATGGATGGGACGGAATTCGCCGCGCGGAGGCTCCTGCCGTGGAAGGGTGATTTCGTTCGTGAAGGCGTTCAGAGCTCCACAGGAATCGCTAGGCGATCTCAAGGCGGATACCGCGGCCATGCTGATCGCCGCGGCCTCCGATATTGCGCTTGCGATCGACAGTGAAGGAAGCATTCAGGACGCCGCATTTCAGCGGGTCGACCTTCCGCTCGAACTTAGCCATACCGACCAGTGGATCGGCCGTTCTTGGCAGGCCACAGTGACGGCGGAAAGCCAGGCCAAGATCGAACTTCTCCTGCAGGAAGCAGCCTCCCGGAAGATATCGCGTTGGCGCGAGATTCGTTATCCCGCAACGCGCGGCCCCGATATCCCCATCCTTTTTTCAGCGGTCGCAATCGGAGACTCCGGCCGGTGCGTGGCGATCGGCCGCGACGTTCGTGCAGCCGCCGCTCTTCAACAAAAGCTCATCGAAGCGCAGATTGCCATCGAGCGCGACTATTCGCGGATGAGGAACGTCGAGTCGCGCTACCGCATCCTGTTCCAGATGTCGTCCGAGCCCGTGTTGATCATCGATGCCGCCACCCACCGGGTGGTGGAAGCCAATCCTTCAGCGTCCGCCCTGCTCGGAGAGAACGCGGCTCACTTGATCGGCAAGATGTTTCCCGATGCATTCCTGCTCGATGCGCCCGCGATCGCTCAGTCGATAGCGCAGGCAATCCGCGTGCAGGGCAAGATAGAAAACATCCGCGTCAGGTTCGACGGCGGCAGAGAATTTGTGCTCGACGGCATGTTTTTCCGGCAGGATGCTTCCGCCTTCTTCCTGATGCGGTTCGCACCGAGCGCCGCGACCCGCAATGCACTTCTGCAGGGTCCGGAAATGCCGACCCAGGCCCGGCAATTCTTCGACCGGGCTCCGGATGGTTTCGTACTCACCGACCGCGACGGCAAGCTGCTTCAAACCAATGCCGCGTTCCTGCAACTTGCGCAGATCGACAACGAAGCGCACGCGCATGGAGAGACTATCGACCGCTGGATCGGAAAATCGAGCGTCGATTTCAGCGTGCTGCTCGCCAACCTGCGCCAGAATAAGTCTCTCAAGCTGTTCTCCAGCGTTGTACGCGGCGAGCATGGTTCACCAGTCGACGTCGAAATATCCGCCGTCGTCGTCAGCGACGACGACGGCGAGCCGGAGACTTTCGGATTTGTCATTCGCAATGTCGGCCGACGCATCGGCGGCGAACTCGACCTGTATCCGCAAATCCCGCGCTCGCGCGAGCAACTTGCCGGACTGATCGGCCGCGTCCCGCTCAAAGAACTTGTACGCGAGACCACCGATGTGATCGAGCGCATGTGCATCGAGGCCGCCTTGAAATTGACCGGCGACAACCGCGCCACCGCTGCCGAAATGCTCGGACTGAGCCGGCAGAGCCTTTACGTCAAGCTGCACCGCTACGGCCTCGCCGAAGCAACCGAATATGACGAAGACAACAGTGGATAGCGATCGATGAGTGAACTCGTTCCCGGAGCTCCGGCCGCGCGCCTTTCGCCACTGGCGGTGCTCGAACTGCTGAAACCGATCACCTGGTTTCCACCGATGTGGGCGTTCGCCTGCGGTGTCGTCTCTTCGGGCCAGAGCCTGCAGCATCGCTGGCCCACCGTAATTGCCGGCGTCGTACTCGCCGGCCCGATGGTCTGCGCAACAAGCCAGGCGGTGAACGACTGGTTCGACCGGCATGTCGACGCCATCAACGAACCGAACCGGCCGATCCCGTCCGGCCGCATTCCCGGCCGCTGGGGCCTTTATATTGCGCTGATCTGGACCGCGCTTTCCATTGAAGTCGCAGCAACGCTCGGCGCATGGGGTTTTGGCGCGGCCGTGTTCGGTCTCGCGTTGGCGTGGGCCTACAGCGCGCCGCCGATCCGGCTCAAACAGAACGGCTGGTGGGGGAACACCGCCGTCGGCCTGTGCTACGAGGGACTGCCCTGGTTCACGGCCGCGGCCATCATGAGCGGCGGCGCGCCGGGCTGGAAGGTGACGTTGGTCGCCCTGCTCTACAGCGCCGGCGCCCACGGCATCATGACACTGAACGACTTCAAGTCGATCGAGGGTGACCGCCAGAGCAACGTTCGCTCGCTTCCGGTTCAACTCGGGCCGGAACGCGCGGCGCGGCTTGCCTGTGTGACGATGGCGCTGGCACAGGTGGGCGTGATTGTCCTGTTGCTGGTCTGGCAGCGCCCGATCCACGCGTTGGCCGTCATACTCGCACTATCAGCTCAATCACTGCTGATGCGGCGCTTGCTGAAGCGGCCGCGCGAACTGGCACCTTGGTACAACGGAACCGGCGTAAGCCTTTATGTGCTCGGCATGCTGATCAGCGCGTTTGCCCTCGCTGGCTTGGAGGGATGATGGCAGCCTCCCCTTCGCTCCTGTCCTGGTTTGGGATTGTCAGGCTCGGCCTGGTGCAGACCGCGCTCGGCGCCGTCGTCGTGCTCACGACTTCCACACTCAATCGCGTGATGGTGGTCGAACTGGCGCTGCCGGCGATGTTGCCCGGCTTGCTGGTCGGCATTCACTACGCATTGCAGGTGCTGCGTCCCCGGCTCGGTTACGGCTCGGATCTCGGAGGCCGTCGCGTCCCATGGATCATCGGCGGAATGGCAGTGCTTTCCGGAGGCGGCGTGCTTGCGGCGATGGCAACGGCGCTGATGGGCACACATTTGATGACGGGTATCGCCCTTGGGGTGATCGCCTTCATCCTGATCGGGATCGGTGTCGGCGCGGCGGGGACGTCACTGCTGGTTCTGCTCGCCAAGCGAACGGCACCGGCGCGGCGCAGTGCCGCCGCTTCGATTGCCTGGATCATGATGATAGCGGGCTTCATCATCACGACGGCAACTGCCGGCCAGGCGCTCGATCCATTCTCTCCGCTGAGACTGGTCGTCGTCTCGTCCGTCGTCTCAGCGGTTGCGATGCTGCTGACGCTCCTCGGCGTTTGGCGCGTCGAAGGCGCCACAGCCGGCGCTCCCGCGGCGGCTGTCCCACACCGGTCCTCATTCCGCAGCGACTTCCTTGAAATCTGGAATGAGCCGCAATCGCGACGATTCGCCATTTTTATCTTCGTATCGATGCTGGCCTACAGCGCCCAGGACCTGATCCTCGAGCCGTTTGCCGGTTCGGTCTTCGGTATGACTCCGGGCGAGACCACGAAGCTTTCCGGGGTGCAGCACACCGGTGCACTGATCGGCATGATCCTCGTGCCCGTCATCAACGCGCTGGTGCCGCAGTGGCGCACAAAGTCTACGCAGTGGATCGTCGCCGGCTGCGTCGCTTCGGCCCTCGCGCTGATCTGCCTGGCCTTCGCAGCTATCGCCGGTCCGGCCTGGCCGCTGCGTTCGTGCGTGCTGCTGCTCGGCGTCACCAACGGCGTCTACGCCATCGCCGCGATCGGCGCCATGATGAACCTGGTCGGCGCCGGGCACGAAAACCGCGAAGGCACGCGGATGGGATTGTGGGGCGCCGCACAGGCGATCTCGTTCGGCATCGGCGGCTTTGTCGGAACAATGGCAAGCGACCTCGCACGGTTGCTGCTGTCCTCGGTGCCGATCGCATACGCCACGGTCTTCGTTGCGGAAGCAGCGCTGTTCGTCGTGGCTGCGTATCTCGTGGTCCGCATGGCACGGCCGGTGCGAGCGCCGGGATCCGAATTGTTGCTGGCGGCCAAGCAGGGAGCGTGATCGTGCCAAAACTCAAAACCTGGGATGCAGTTGTCGTTGGCGGAGGCCCATCCGGCGCGACAGCCGCCACCGACCTCGCAAAATCCGGACATAAAGTACTGCTGCTCGACCGCGCCGGCCGCATCAAGCCGTGCGGCGGCGCGATTCCGCCGCGCCTGATTGCCGAATTCGAAATCCCGGACGAGTTGCTGGTTGCGCGCATTTCTTCGGCGCGGATGGTATCGCCATCGAACCGTCAGGTCGACATGCCGATCGACGGCGGCTTTGTCGGCATGGTCGATCGCGAAGTCTTCGACGAATGGCTGCGCGATCGGGCTGCGCAAGCGGGGGCCGAACGCCGGACCGGAACGTTTCGAAAATTGACGCGCGACACCGATGGGGTGGCCGTGCTGCATTACGAGTTTCGCGATGCGCAGGGAACAACGCGGGAGGCATCGGTTCGCGCGCGCGCCGTGATCGGCGCCGACGGCGCCATCTCGACGGTGGCGAGGGAATGCATCCCGGGGGCCGAAAACATTCGCTATGTCTTCGCCTATCACGAGATCGTTCGTTCGCCACAGGCCGGACACGCCTCCTACGACGGGACGCGCTGCGACGTCGTCTATCGCGGCGATTTGTCTCCGGATTTCTATAGCTGGGTGTTTCCGCACGGGCAGACCATGAGTATCGGCACCGGCAGCGCCCACAAGGGGTTTTCGCTGCGCGGCTCGGTCGGCGAACTCAGGCGTTCGTTGGGGCTCGATGAAGCCTCGACCATTCGCCGGGAAGGCGCGCCGATTCCGCTCAGCCCGCTCGCCAAATGGGATAACGGGCGCGACGTCGTGCTGGCGGGCGATGCGGCCGGTGTCGTTGCGCCGGCGTCCGGCGAAGGCATTTACTACGCCATGGCCGGCGGTCGTTTCGCTGCCGACGCCGTTCACTCGCTGCTGCAGACCGGCGATGCCCGTGCGCTCGCCTCAGCCCGAAAGCGCTTCATGCGTATGCACGGCGGCGTGTTCTGGATCCTCGGGCTCATGCAGCGCTACTGGTACACCAACGACAACCGTCGCGAGCGCTTTGTGGCGATCTGCAGGGATTGCGACGTGCAGCAACTGACGTGGGACGCGTACATGAACAAGGCGCTGGTCAAGGCCCGCCCGCTCTCCCATGTACGCATCTTCTTCAAGAACATCGCGCACCTGACTGGCCTTGCGCGGGCAACTTAACGAGACGGCACGATGAGCGAATTTCTTTCCAGCGCACTGGTTGTCGATCTCGTGCTTCTCGTGGTCGCCCTGGAAGTACTCGGCATCAGTGTGTATTGGCACGTGACCAAGCGCGGCATTGAGCCGGCACGTTTGCTACCCAATCTGCTCGCCGGTGCTGCATTGCTGCTCGCGCTTCGTCTTGCGCTCAGCGATTTTGCCTGGCCCTGGTACACGGCCTGCCTTGCGATAGCCGGGATCGCCAACGTCGCCGACCTGCGGCAACGCTGGCGCTGAGATCGGCCGCGCTATTTCTTGTCGGAGAATGTCTTCAGATAGGCGATGACGTCCTTGCGTTGCTGCTCATTGGCGAGCTTGAACGCCATCTTGGTCGAGCCGGTGGCCTGGTCCGCCTTGCCCTTGTCGGTGAGGAACTTCTTCAGGAACGCGTTGGGATCGGGCAGATATTCGAAGATCAGGTCTTCGGTCCACACCAGCCCCGCTTCGCCCGCCGCCTTGTTGATAGGCGAATAGGCAAAGCCCGGCGTCGTGCCGGACTGCCGGCCGATCACGCCGGTCAGCACCGGCCCGACCATGTTTTTCGCATCGGGGCCGATGCGATGGCAGGTCATGCATTGCTTGAACACCTGCTCGCCCTTCGTGGCGTCCTGCGCCGCACATGTGCTTATGGAGCCAAGGATCGCTCCGGCCACAAACAGCACTCCCTTGATATTGATCACGTTCCGGCTCCCAATTCATGAGATCGTTATGGTTACCTAACAAGCAAGAGTGTCAATCACTCTTGTCATTTATCAATACGTCAAAAGACGCGTTTAGTTCACTTTATCGCGCATAGGACCATGGATTCTTCAGGCTTTTGGGTGAGATTGACGATCCCGTCTCGAAAAACGGTTGGGACCGTAAATTTCACTTGACACAGAGTGGCTGACACGGGCAAACCCCCAACCAGTGGATTTTCCCGAGTTTTTACCGAGGGTTGCGATGCCAGGGTCAATCGCGCTTTCGGGTCGCCGTGCAAATCCGACCCCTGTGACCGGTATGGAAGCTGGCTTGCGATGGCAGAGTCGAACGCTCCACAACCAGATGTGACGTTGCTGCTCGATATGGACGGCGTGATTCGCGAGGCGACGCTGTCGGCTTCGCTGTCCAACGAGAACGTCGACGGCTGGCTGGGCAAGCCGTGGTCCGACATTGTCGACCGCGGCGGCGACAAGATCCAGCGCATGATGGCGGACACCAAGCGCAGCGGCCTCTCGGCTTTCCGACAGATCACGCAGCGTTTTCCCAGCGGGCTCGAAGTCCCGATGGAGTTCACGACCGTGCTGCTCGGCGGCCGCGCCGGCATGCTGGCGATCGGCAAGAATCTGCAGGCGGTCGCCGAATTGCAGGCACGACTGATCTCCGCGCAGCAGACCATCGAGCGTGACTACTGGAAGCTACGCGAGATCGAGACGCGCTATCGGCTCGTGATCGAAGACTCCAACGAGGCCGTTCTTCTCGCGCGCGTCGCCGATCTCAGGATCATGGAAGCCAACCGGTCTGCTACCGCGGCACTCGCCGCATCGGCCCGCCGCAGGGAAGGTCTGGTCGGCTGCGAGTTTTTGCAGGAGATCGCACCCAAGGACCGCAAGCCGGTCGATGCCATGCTCCGGCGCGTGCGGGATCAAGGCAAGGCGCCCGGCATCGTCATTCATGTCGGCGCGGATTCCGCGCCCTGGATGCTACGTGGCTCGCTGATGACCAGCGAGTCCACGCCGGTTTTCCTGCTGCAGATGACGCCGATGGGCTCATCGCTCTCGAAGGCTCCGTTCGAGCACGAAGACCTAGAAGCCTTGCTCGACGCATTGCCCGACGCGATCGCGATCATCACCGAGGACGGCGAATTGCGGCGAGTCAATCAAGCCTTCCTGGAACTCGTCGAGATCGGCTCCAAGGAAGCCGTCCGCGGCAAACCGCTGGGCCGCTGGCTGTCGCGACCGGGCGCCGATCTCGGCGTGCTGATTTCGAACGTCCAGCGTCACGGCGCGGTGCGCCTGCTCTCGACTGCCATTCAGGGCGAACTCGGCACGGAAACCGAGATCGAGGTATCTGCCGCCGGTCTCGCCCAGGAAAATGACAGGCTTATTGTCCTTGTCCTTCGCAATGTCGCGCGCCGGCTTTCCAATGGCCCCGAAGCCGACCAGTTGCGCACGGCGCTTGCGGCCATGAACGAGTCGGTGGGCAAGACGCCGCTTCGAACGCTGGTGCAGAGCACCGTCGAGATCGTCGAGCAACACTATGTTCGCGCTGCACTGCAACTTGCTGACGGGAACCGGACGTCCGCAGCCGAAATATTGGGGTTGAGCCGCCAAAGCCTTTACGCGAAACTCGACCGCTACAATCTGAATAAAGAAACGGACAGCGAGGAAACCACAAAGGGGGGTTAGTTGGGTTCCGTCCCTCTTGCGACGCCTCCCTTCGGCGAGGCGACGCTTGCCAATTGCGAACGCGAGCAGATCCATCTCGCCGGCTCGATCCAGCCGCACGGCGTGCTGCTGGTGGTGCGGGAGCCGGACAATGTGATCATTCAGGCCAGCGCCAATGCGAGTGCGTGGCTCAAGGTTAATCCGATCGGCCGAGCGCTGTCGGAGCTCGACGGCAATTTGCTGCTGCAAATCCTCCCGCATCTAGACGGCCCGCTGCACTCGATGCCCATGGCGGTTCGCTGCAAGCTCGGCAGTCCGCCGCGTATCTTTAACTGCATGATTCACAGGCCGGCGAATGGCGGTCTCGTAATCGAACTGGAGCCCACAGAGGCGCCGGCCAATCTCGGCTCCGCGCTGGACTCCGCCTTTCATCGTATTGCCTCGTCGTCATCGATGGGCGGCCTCTGCGACGAGGCTGCGACAATCTTCAAGGAGATCACCGGCTACGACCGCGTGATGGTTTACCGCTTCGACGACGAAGGTCACGGCGAAGTATTCTCTGAGCGCAAGCGGCCCGACCTCGAAGCCTTTCTCGGCAACTGGTATCCGGCCTCCGACATTCCGCAGATTGCCCGCAAGCTTTACGAGCGCAATCGCGTGAGACTGCTGGTCGACGTCAACTACACGCCGGTGCCGTTGCAACCTCGGCTTTGCCCTCTCAACGGACGCGACCTCGACATGTCCTTGAGTGCCCTGCGGAGCATGTCGCCGATACACCAGAAGTATCTGCAGAACATGGGCGTTGGCGCCACGCTCGTCTGCTCGCTGATGGTGTGCAACCGCCTCTGGGGCCTGATCGCCTGCCATCACTACGAGCCGCGATTCATCCAGTTCGATGTGCGCGCCGCCTGCGAGGCGCTTGCCGAAGCATGCGCGATCCGGATCGCCGCGCTGGAGAGTTTTGCCCAGAGCCAATCGGAGCTCGTGGTCCGGCGCATCGAGCAGCGCCTGGTGGAAGCCGTCTCGCGTGACGGCGACTGGCAGAACGCGTTGTTCGACGGTGCACAATCGCTGCTGCTGCCGCTCGGCGCATCCGGCGCCGCGCTGCTGTTCGAAGGTCAGGTCACGACGATCGGCGAGGTACCGGGAACGCAACGTATCCGCGAGATCGGGAATTGGTTGGACCGCAAGCGCAAAGAGCGCGGCGGCCAGGGCCATGAGGCCATCTTCACGGCATCGCTGACGATCGACGAGCCCTCCTTCCTGGACATTCGAGATGTGGCGAGCGGACTGGTCGCCGTTCCGCTATCTGCCAGCGAGGGCGAATATCTGGTCTGGTTCCGGCCCGAACGCATCACCACCGTCACTTGGGGCGGCGATCCGCTCAAGGCGGTGATCATCGGCGACGACCCTTCCGACCTGTCGCCGCGCCGCTCCTTCGCGCAATGGCATCAACTCGTGGAAGGAAAATCCGATACCTGGTCGCTCGCGGAGCTGTCTTCCGCGCGTATGATCGGCGAGACCGTGGCCGATGTAGCGCTGCAATTCCGTTCCGTGCGCATGGTCATCGCTCAGGACCAGTTGGAGAGCATCAGCCGGCAGGTGCTTCGCTCGGAGCAGCCTGTGATTATTGCCGACGTCGAAGGGCGCATCCTCTTGCTTAATGAGGCGTTCGAGCAGCAGCTCAGGGCTTCGCACCCGCACTTGCCGCATCTGCGCGACCTCGGCAGTTACTTCACGGCGCCTGCCGAATTCCGCGCGAATCTCGACGAACTGCTTCGCAACAAGCGCAGCTGGCGCGGTGAACTGCAGATCGCCGGAAAGGGAGGCGAGACGCGTCACCTCATGGTGCGCGCAGACCCGGTCATCGCGCAATACGACCGAGTGCTTGGCTTCGTGCTGATCTTTTCCGATCTCAGCGATCGCAAGGCGGCGGAAACGGCCCGAGCACGATTCCAGGAAGAACTCGGCGGCCGGCGGCGGCCAAGTCTCCGGCTCGATTCCGGCGCCAACGTACTGTATCAGGAGCTCGCTGCGTCAGCCGTCGAGAACGCTCAACTGGCGGCGCTCGAGGTCACCCATGGCGCCGAAGTGAGCCGCATGCCCGAGATGCTCGAGAGCATCCGCAATTCGACGACACGCACGCTCGACATTCTCGAGCACCTCGTCTGGCACACCTCGCATTCGGATAGTTAGCGAATCCGCAGCGCGGCCGCCTGAACCGCGACCGACAGGTCGATGTTCAGCTGAAATGCGCGCGCGCCCTCTTCCGCGACCACGTCGAAATCGCCCAGTTCGTCTCCAGCCCGATCGATAGCCGACCGGTATTCGGACTTGAAGGCAGCAATATCCGCAATCCTGGGGAAGTCATAAAATGCAAGGGCCTCGGGCGGCAAATCGAGCGAGCGTTGGAGAAGCTTCTTGAGGATCTGGCCACCGCTGAGGTCGCCAAGGTACCGCGCGTAGGCATGGGCGATGAGCCGAACGCCTGTTCCCTTCGCAGCCTCGCAGATGACATCGGCGTAGCGCGTTGCCTCCGGCAATAGCGGCAGATCGTCGATTCCATAGTGGTTGGCAATAAATCGGAGGTCGGATTCGATCGCACCGGCGCGATCCAGTTCAGGACGGACGAGCATGCCGAGCACGACCGAGGTCCGCTGTCCGGCCAGCCCCCGCTCCATTGTCCGGTAAACCGGCAGCAGATTACGTAGCAGGAGCGCATAGCCGAACAGACTGCCCCGGCGATGCAGGATTTCCGCGACGATGCCCGTGCGCTCGGCAACCGCGTGCAGATCCTTGGTTCGCTCTCGCAGAGCCTCCAGCAGACTGGCCGGACGCAATTCGCGTCCGGCTTCGCTCACCAGTTCAAGCATTCGCTCCCCACAATCCCTTTATCGAGGCGGTGCCAGTCCGTGCCTAACGCCCCAGTCGAACCAGTTATCGACGACCGTGCCTGACAGTAGGATGCCGATACCGCCCGTCAAGGGACAAAGCACCGCAAACCACCACGCCCAGCGATGGATCGATTCCGCCGTGGCGTTAAACCCCATGGTCCAGCGCCAGAACAGCGCACCGCGCTCGAAGGCCGTGCCGCGGTCGACGATCTGCTCGATCTCGCGTTCGCCGCCGTAGCGGCTGATCGCCAGCACCGTGGCGCCATGCATGGCGAACAGCAGCGCCGAGCCATAGAGGAACGCGATAGAGAGCATGTGGAACGGGTTGTAGAACAGATTGCCATGCGTGATGGAGAAATTGTTGGTCCAGTCGAGATGCGGGAATATCCCGAACGGCACCGCCTCGCTCCAGCTTCCCATCAAGAGCGGACGGATGAAGCCCAGCACGAGATATAGCCAGATCGCCGACGCGAAAGCCCAGGACACGTGCGTGCCGAGGCCAAGCGCCCGGGCCCGGCGATAGGTTCGCGCCCACCACAGCAGGATCGACGTTGTCAGAAAGAAGCCCGCCATCAGCCACCAGCCGCCTTCCTTCAGCGGCGGGAAGATCTGCACGCCGTATTCCGGCGCCGGCGGCTGCAGGGCCAGCCACGGAAACTGGCGAATGAACTCGAGCGGGCTCCAGTCGACCGAGGCGAGCATGTTGAGACCGATGATCTCGATCGCCACGAAGCCGCACATCAGCGATGCCAGTCCGAGGAAGCCGAGATAGACCGGCCCCACCTGCGCGTCGCCGAGCTTGCCGAGCCAGTAGTTGAACCCGCCTTTGCCGATGCGCACCCACGTTCCCGGCTGCAAGGGGATGCCGGGATAGATCGGGCTGCGGACCTGGACCTGTGTGAAGATATTCTGATACTCCGCCATGACGACCTCCCCAAATCAATGCGGCGACCAGATCGGAACGCGGCGCCACCAATCCCACCAATCAGACCAAGTTGACCCCTCGGGCATCAACCAGGCCGGACCGCTGATCACAATGCAGACGGCACTGAAGAAAACGGCCGAGAGTGCGAGGAACAGCCCGAGACGATGGATGCCGAGCGTGCCGATGGAATAGCCAATCAGATCGCGGAACATCGTGTTCTCATGTTCCGGCGACTTCACTTCCTCGCCACGCCCGGGATTGGTCGACGACAGGATCAGCGATCCATGCAGCGCCAGCGCGAGACACGTTGTGAAGAAGAACGTGATCGCGATCATATGGGCTGGATTGTAGTGAAAATTGCCGAACTGATAGCCGGTATTCGACACCCAATCCAAATGCGTGATGATTCCGTAGGGGAAGCCGTAACTCCACGAGCCCATCAGCACGGGGCGAATGACCACCAGCGTAAAGTAGGCAAAGATCGCGAAGCCGAAGGCAACCGGCACGTGATAGCCGATGCCGAGCTTGCGGCATATTTCGACCTCGCGCAGCGCCCACGAACCGAATGCGCCGAGAGCGCATACGGTGATGAGCTGCCAGAAACCGCCTTCCGCCAGCGGCGCCAGCGCGAGACCATATTTGGCATCCGGCGGATTGATGCTGATTTGCCAGATGTTCCAGGTGGGCCCCAGCGATGCAGAGTAGAGGATCAGCGCAACGCCGACGAAAGTGAAGAAGATCGTGGTGACGCCGAAGAAGCCGACATAGAACGGCCCGACCCAGAAATCGAAGAGATCTCCGCCGATCAGCGTACCACCGCGGACGCGATATTTGCGTTCAAAGCTGAGCATGGCCATCAGTAATTCCTCCGGTGCCGACAACGCAGCCTGTCATCTTGCGAGTTAGGAAGCGGGCGAACGATCTGTCGTCCGGCCGCCCGCCTCCTGTTTCGTCGTGCTGTTAGCCGAGCTTGAGCGGAGTCGCCGGTTCGGAAATGGACGCCGCCTTTGCCGGGCGAGGCCCTTCCAGCCAGTTGAACCGGTTCGTGCTGAGCAAGATGAAATGAATCACCAGGGCCAGCGCGAACAGGAACGTAAACAAGGCAACCAGCGTTCTGCGCGGATCGAACAGTAACCACATGCGCCACATAGTTTTCTCCTTTCTAGGTCAGGTAGGAGATAACGATATTGGCGTAGTGGGTTGCCCCCTCCATCGCCGACTTGTAACCACCGGGGCCCGGCAGCCAGGGACGCCACATCCAGGCGAGAATGTGAGCGACAACGGCGATCGCCGTGAAGATCACGAAGCTCGTCATGAAGATGCTATGGAATTCCCTTGCCTCCGCTTCGGTAAGCCCCGACAGAGAGCCTCCCTTGTTAGGTCCGTCCACCATGTGTGGTACCTCCTGAATTGGCCTTTCGGCCGGATACCGCCCGAACCGCGGGCGGGTCGAAAGCCATTCCGTTTCCGGATTGGCTATCCGTGCGGCGAACCGCACGAATTCGTTGTCACAGACCGCCGAACGAGGACGTCGCGTAATTGGTCGCCATCGCGCTGGTTTCGCTGAATATCGACGGTCCCCCCGCTTTTCGCGGGGCCCAGGGGTTCAGCCGCCGCGCCGCGACGGGCAGCAGCAGCACACAGAAGCACGCCGTGTAGACAGCGAGATATTCGACATTGTCTTTCGACCTGGGCGCAGCGTAGCGATCCATGCGTTCATACAAGGACATCGGCTTCTCCCTCCCTGAACTGCCTGAGCAACCTCATGCAGCCTGCCCTTCCCTCAGCGACGATCTCACCTTGGTCAGGACTTCCGTAGTGACTTTATCGATTCCGGATCGGCGCGCTTCGCGCTCGGCGGCGTCGCGCAAGCGTTTGGCGGCGGAAATGCGTACCAGCACCGGCTCGCGCTCAACAATGCGGTCGAGTTCAACCTTGGCTTCGCCATCCCAGTCGAGCTCGCGATGTACCCGCGACGGTGTCGCCTCGACCTTGTCGAGGTTGGTCGCAAGTGGAAGGATATGAAAAAGCGCGTCGAACAGCGCGTTGCAGACTTCCTGGACGACGTAGGTCGCGCCGGCATATCCCATGAAGGGCGTGCCGGTATGGCGGCGGATCACCGCGCCCGGGAACGACGCGGGGATATAGATGCTGCGGCCTCCGGCCTCGGAGGCGTACATGCGTTCGTTGTAGCTGCCGAACAGCACCAGCGGTGGCTGCTCATGCACCATCTTGCGGATCGCTTCGTTGTCCGTCTTGGCCCCGGCCTTGCGCGCAACGGCGAAGTTGCAGGGCAAGCCCATCTCGGTTTCGAGGAAATTCCGCAATCCGCGCGCATAGGTCTCGTTGGCGACGACACCAAAGCTCGCGGTACCGAAGAAGTCCTGGGTTACGGAACGCCAGAGATCCCATAGCGGCTTGATCGTGGTGTGCTTCTCACGCGCGATGAATGGTTCCGGGTCGAGCCCGAGCATTTCGCCAAGTGTACGCAAGAATTTCGTTGTCGAATGCAATCCAATCGGTGCCTGCAGATAGGGTCGCTCCAGGGTCTCGCAAAGCAGCCGGCCAAACTCGCGATACATGCAGACGTTGGCATCGGCGTTGACGAGTTTTGACACATCGGCGAGGTGGCTGCCGAGCGGGAAGACCATGTTGATCTCGGCGCCGATGCCTTCGACCAGCCGCCTGATCTCGGCGAGGTCGGACGGCATGTTGAAGGTGCCGTAGATCGGCCCGATGATATTGACGCGCGGTTTCTCTCCTTCGGCGCGCGGCTTGCGCTCCGGTATCTTGCGCAGACCGTACTCGCTCCAGAGCCAGGACATCGCGCGGTTGGCGCTCTGCCATTGGTCCTCGTCGATGGTCCGCGGCAGAAAGCGTTTGATGTTACTGCCTTCAGGCGTGACGCCGCCGCCGATCATCTCGGCGATAGAGCCGGTCACGACCACCGCAGGCAGATCGGGATCGAGCACCGCGCGGGCACGTTTCATCGCATGCTCGGTGCCTTTCTGGCCGAGCTCCTCTTCGGCGAGGCCAGTGACGACGATCGGCAGCTCGTGCGGCGGCAGCGCATCGGTGTAGTGCAGCACGGATGTGACGGGCAAATTCTCGCAGCCGACCGGCCCGTCGATGATGACCTGCAGGCCCTTGATCGCCGTGAATGCATAGACCGAGCCCCAATAGCCGCCGGCGCGATCGTGATCGAGGATCAGCATCACACCATCTCCTCGGACTTGCGCTTCTTCGCGAGCGCCGCGGCTGCTTTGCGGAACTTCTCGCGGTATTCGGGCCGCTGCACGGGCATGCCTTCCCAGATGCCGGCCTTGTCGCCCTCGCCGACGCCGTCGAAGAATTCACGCATCTCGTCGAAACGCGCTTTGCCTGCAATCGCCGCATTGACGACTTGCGCCAGCGAGCCGGCACCGGCGACGCCGAACAGCGGCCGTGCCGAAATGAGATTGGTGAAGTAGAGCGCAGGAACAGCCTTCGCCTTGGCCTTCTGCACTACCGGCGTGGTGCCGATGGCGAGGTCCGGCTGAAACTCCTCCATTGCGGCCAGATCCTGCTCCAGCGAGGCGCGGTATTGCACGCGCACGCCCTTGGCCTCGAGCCACTGCCGGTCGGCATCCGACCACGGGGTTGCCGGACAGGCCGTACCGACATAACGCAGATCTGCGCCGCTCTCGACCAGCAGCCGCCCGACCAGCAGTTCCGAACCCTCATAGCCCGACAGCGTGATGCGGCCCTGGATCGGCTTTGCCGCGAGCGCGCCGCGGATCGCCGGCAGCACGGAATTCTTGGCCGCATCGACGACGTCGCGCGCAATACCGCAGGCTGCCCCGATCGAATCGAGCCAGGCCGCCGTGCCATCGCAACCGACGGGAGCCGATCCGACAATCGCGCGGCCGGCCGCTTCGAATTCGCGTATCGAGGCCTTGTAGAAGGGATGGATGGCGGCGACAGCGGCGCAATCCAGCGCGCCATAGAGCTCACGCCATTCCCGCGTTGGAACGCAGGGCCCGGCAGCGAGGCCGAGCGGCGCCAGCAGCATGCCGATGCCGACGGGGTCGGCGGGAAACATCTCGCCAAGCAGCGTGACGGTCGGCTTGTCGCTCTGCGGCGAGCGTGGCGCCTGCACTGGACCCTGCTCGGCTTCGCGGCGGGCATAATTCAGCATCGCAGCCGCGAGCACGTCCTTGGCCTCGGCGTGAGTCGGCACGCCAAAACCGGGCACATCGATCCCGATCACACGAACGCCTTCGATTTCCTTGGGAAGGATCTGCAGCGGCACACCAGAGGCCGTCGGCACACAGAGATTGATGACAACGATGGTGTCGTACTGGCTGGGATCGGCGAGCTTGAACACGGCTTCGCGGATGTCTTCAAACAGTTTTCCGGTGACCAGCGTTTCCGAATTGAAGGGCACATAGCCGACGCTGCGACGCGCGCCGTAGAAATGCGAAGTGAAGGTGAGGCCATAGACGCAGCAGGCCGATCCCGAGAGTACGGTAGCGGTGCGTCGCATCCGCAAGCCCACACGCAACGAACCGAACGCCGGACACATGCTTTGCGGCTGGTCATGCGGCCCGAGCGGATAATCGGCGGCATAGCGCGCCATCGTCTCGCTCTTGCCAGCAGCTTCCGCCGCCTTCTTCAACTCATCCTTGCCGGCATGGCAGCCGAAACCGTCGCCAGCCTTCACCGCACCGACAATTGCGGCGGCTTCCACGCCAGACACGTCTGCTGCCGGCGAACCCTGCGCCAGGCCAGTCGTGTCATGTAGAAGCGCGTCGCTCATGGTATCGGGTCCGGTCAGACGTTGTCGTAGATCACTTCCAGCGACGGTTTCGTGCTGGCTTGCGGACCGCACATGTCTTCAATCGTCGCCCGCTGCAGTTCGACATCGCGGCCGACATCGGAGGCCTTGAACAGGCTCAGCAGCTTCTCATGCGTCAGCGTGCGCGGCTGCTGCGGCGGCGCTTCGGCAACATTTTTTGAGAGATTCTCGAACAGCGGCGCCCACGGCGTGCCGGGCCTGCCGATGATCTGGTAGCTGGCGCTCTTGCGGCGGATATCGTCATCGGCGGGAATCGACGACAGCACGGGAATGCCGACGGCGTCGGCAAACGCGGTCGCCTCGCCGGTCCCGTCGTCCTTGTTGATGACGATGCCGGCTACACCGACATTGCCGCCGAGCTTGCGGAAATATTCGACGGCCGAACAGACGTTGTTGGCGACGTATAACGATTGCAGATCGTTGGAGCCGACGATGATCACCTTCTGGCACATGTCGCGCGCAATCGGCAGGCCGAAACCGCCGCAGACGACGTCGCCGAGGAAGTCGAGCAGGACGTAGTCGAAACCCCAGTCATGGAAGCCGAGCTTCTCGATCAGCTCGAAGCCGTGGATGATGCCGCGGCCGCCGCAACCGCGCCCGACCTCTGGCCCGCCGAGTTCCATCGCGAACACGCCGTCGCGCTTGAAGCAGACGTCGCCGATCTTGACGTCCTCGCCGGCCAGCTTCTTTTTCGACGACGTCTCGAGGATGGTCGGACAGGCGCGCCCGCCGAACAGCAGCGAGGTCGTGTCGCTCTTGGGATCGCAGCCGATCAAGAGAACTTTCTTGCCCTGCTGTGCCATCATGTAGGAGAGGTTTGCGAGCGTGAAGCTTTTTCCGATGCCGCCCTTGCCGTAGATCGCGATGATCTGCGTGGTCTTGGTCGGCGTTGCCGTGATCGGCGCGTCCGGCTCGATCGCCGCTTCCGCGCGCAGATTTTCCGTCATGGCGGCGAGCTTGGGGTGGGCATTCATGCGCACGCTCTCCAGTCGAGGGTCATCTTGAGACAGGCGGGATCGTCGAACGCGGTGCGATAGGCCTCAGCCGCCGAGGCCGCTGGCTCGCAATGCGTGATCAGGCCGTCGAGTGAAAGTCTGCCGTTGTCGATAAGGTCGCGCACGGCTATCAGATCCTCGGGACGCCATTCGGCGGCGACGCGGATTCGCGCCTCGCGCATGAAGGCGGGCGGGAAACTGAAGCTCAGCGGCGCGCTGTAGAAGCCCGCAAGCAGGATTTCGCCGCCCGGCGCGAGGCGCGAGATCAAACTATCGAGCAGCGAGGCGTCGCCGCTGACGTCGCAGATCAGCCGATAGTTCCGGCGCGGATCGTTCACGGGATCGACGGCGGAATACCCGCTCGCACCCGCCATGCGCTCGGGATTGCTTTCCCAGACCACCGGCTCGCCACCAAGCGCCACCGTCAAGCGCGCCAGCAGACGGCCCAGCACGCCGTGTCCGACGATGCATTCGGGCTTCTGCTCGCCGGTCGACCGAAGCGCATGATAGGCCGTCGCTGCGAGCGCAAGCAGAACGCCCCGCTCGCCGAGGGCTTCATCGAAGCGCACGGCACGCTTCGCCGGCACGGCGAGATGAGACGCTGCCGCACCGAACAGGCTGCGGACTTCGCCAAAACAGCCGGCAGCACCTGGCACGAATACGCGATCGCCCTTGCGGAAGCCGAAGCCGTTGGCGCGCACGCGGCCGACGGCTTCATAGCCGGGGACCAACGGATAACCCATTCCGGGGAACGACGGCATGCGTCCCTCGAACAGGAGACGCTCGGTACCGGTGCTGATCGCAGTCCATTCGATTCCAACGGAGATGCACTCGTCAGCCGGCTCGGACAGGGGGAGGCACTGCAGTGCGAGCTGCCCTGGCCTTTCCAGCACTACCGCTAACGCGTCCATTGGCTGTAACTCCCCGTGAGTGTCAAGTTAACCTGACTATTCATTGTGTCAATACAAATTAACACTTTGCTGTTAGCAGCGCGCGACAACGACGCTCGCGATCATCGGAATCCGCGTGCGATGAGAGCCAACGTCGGCGAATCCCGATCTTCGCAACAGCTCCCGCAGTGCAACAAAGCTGCGCGGCCGCCCGCTGCCCATCGCATGGAGGTACATGCTGAAATAGGCGCTGACCGCGTCAGTGCCGGCTTCTCCCGAGATCGGCTCGCCAATGACGAGCGTGCCACCCGCCGGCAGCGCCGCGCGGACGGCGGCCAGAAGCGCGAGCACATTCTCGTCGTCGTGGTCGTGTACGACGCGGATCAGCGAGACCACATCGGCACCGCGCGGCAGCGAATCGCGAAGGAAACTGCCGCCGGTGACGGTGGCCCTGGCGGCCATTCCCGCAGCCGTCAGCTTGTCATGCGCGATCGCGGCGACCTCGGGCAGATCGAACAGCTGCAGCCTCAGGTGAGGCGCCACACGGCCGGCGGCGATCAGAAAACTTCCGTCGCCGCCGCCGACATCGAGCAGGCAGCGATGGCGCGCAAACGAATAGGCGCCGAGCACCATCTCGGCGACCATCGGCTGGGATGCCGACATCAGCGCGGTGTAAGGCGAAATGGCGTCATGACCCAAATGATTCTCCGCTTCGCTACCTGCATACGGCCAGTAGCGCGCGAGCTGGCGGTCGGCGATCTCACCGCGCAGCAGCGCTATGGGATCGGCAAGATCGGCATAGAGCGCGCTGTGGTGCTCGACCATCGCGGCGATGCCGGGATTGCCGAGCATGGCGGCCCCGAGCGGGCCAAGACCAAAGCGTTGCCCTCCCCGCTTCTCCAGCAGGCGCAGCGAGGCGGCCGCCTCAAGCAACATCGTCATCGCCTCCGGCGGGACTTGCGATCGCGCGGCGAGCGTTGACGCTGCGAGCGGACCTATTTGCAACTGCTGGAACAGGCGAAGCCGCACGCAGGCGACCAGCACTTGCGAATAGACAAAGCCAGCGCAGAGATCGAACAGATCCGCGGCACGGCGGCGGGCGATCGGCCGCGTCAGCGGAAAAGCCGCTGCCCAGCGCTGAAACCGCCTGCTGGACAGCAGGAAATCGCGCATGCCGCGCCAGCGGTCACCGAATCGGAACGACGATTCCATGGTGTCGCTGCGGGCCATCGCGCCGCGGCCGGGCTACGCCGCGAATTGCGCGAGGCGTTTCGGCACCAGCCGCTTGGCTTCCTGCTCCATCAGCTTGCGCAGCTCGTGCGCATGCGCGCAGGGCGGCATGGTGCTGATTGCGTCGGCGACAACGTCGTGCAGATAGGCGACGGCGCCGTTGAGACCAAAGCGTATCACAGCGCTGGGCCGGCCAAGCGCGGCGTCCTTGCCGACCGGCTTGCCCGCTTCTTCTTCATCGCTGGCGGCATCGCGAATGTCGTCGGCGATCTGATAGGCTTCGCCGATCTTTTCGCCGAGGTCGCGCCAGGCGTCCGGATTCTCAAATCCCGCCGCCGCTGCGCCGCACACCGTCGCTGCCGCAAACAGCGCGCCGGTCTTGGAGCGGTGATAATGCGAAAGATCCACCTCCGGTTCGCACTCCCAGGCCTGTCCCGCAACGATGCCGCGCGGCACGCCGACGGAACTGCCTACCGTGTTGATCAGCTTCGCCATGCGGAGCGGCTCGCACGAAGCGCGCGCCAGTGTCTGGAACGCCAGCACGATCAGCGCATCGCCGGCAAGCACGGCGAGTGGCTCGCCGAACGCGGCGTGCACCGATGGCCGGCCGCGCCGTAAGTCCGCATCGTCGAAGCAGGGCAGATCGTCATGCACCAGCGACGCACAGTGCAGCAGTTCGATCGCGGCACCCGCCGCTTCCGTTGCGCCGGGCTGGTCCTCGCCGCAGGCGCTCGCCACTGCGTGGCATAACCTTGGACGGACCCGCGCGCCTTTTGGGAACACCGCTGCCTGCATCGCGGCCGCGAGGCGCGGCGGGCATCCGGGTTGGTCGGCCGAGCCGACGGCGTCGATGAGCGCTTTTTCGATCCGGGCCGCGACATCCATTACAGCCTCCCTCGCCATGCGCCAGATGTCCACTTTGATTGACATTTGACATGTCAATCAGAATAGACGGATATTGTCCGACTGCAAGCGGATTGTTCTGAGGAGCGCCAAGGAACTCCAATGGCCAGCCAGCGGGTCGTCGTGATCGGGGCGGGAACCGCGGGTTTGGCCGCGGCCTTGAAGCTGGTCGCGTGCGGCCTGGACGTGACCGTCGTCGAGCGGGCCGCCCGTCCCGGCGGCAAGATGCGCGAGCTGACGGTTGGTGCGCAGCCGATCGATTCCGGTCCGACCGTCTTCACGATGCGCTGGGTGTTCGACGAACTCTTTGCGGAGATCGGCACGCGGCTGGAAAATCATCTGCGGCTCGCGCCGCTGGACATACTTGCCCGGCACGCCTGGACCGATGGCAGCGACCTCGATCTGTTCGCCGACGAGGCCCGATCGGCGGATGCCATCGGCGGCTTCGCCGGCCGCACTGATGCGAAGGGATATCGCGCCTTCTGCGCGGACGCGCGAAAGATCTTCGAGGTGTTGAAGACGCCGTTCATCTGTGCGCCCGCACCAAGCGTGACGGCACTGCTGCGCGGCTCGGCGTTTCGCGATCTCACGGCGATCAAGCCGTTTCAAACCATGTGGAAGGCGCTCAGCCGCTATTTCAGCGACCCGCGCCTGCAGCAACTGTTCGGCCGCTACGCCACCTATTGCGGTTCTTCGCCGTTCCATGCGCCAGCAACCCTCATGCTGGTTGCGCATGTCGAAAGTGCCGGCGTGTGGCTGGTCGAAGGCGGCATGTACCGGCTTGCCGCGGCCATGTCGAACATCGCGACAGCATGTGGCGTTGAGATTCGCTGCGGCGCCGAAGTGGCGCGTATCCTGACCGATTTCGGCCGCGTCACCGGCGTCAGCCTCGCCAACGGCGAACAGATTGCAGCCGATCATGTCATCGCCACATCGGATGTCAGCGCGATCGCGTCAGGCCTGTTTGGACAAGCGCCTGCTAAGGCGACGGCCGCCGTGCCGGACCATGCCCGCTCGCTATCGGCGATGACGTGGAGCTGCCTCACGAGGACGTCGGGATTTCCCCTGCTACGCCATTCGGTGTTCTTCTCGCGCGACTACCGCGCCGAGTTCGAAAACATCTTTGCCTACCGGCAAATGCCTACCGAGCCAACGGTCTATGTCTGTGCCCAGGACCGCGACGACCAAGCGACATCGCCCGCAGGGTCTGAGCGCCTCTTCATCCTCATCAACGCGCCCGCCAATGGCGACCGCCATCGATACGATCCCACGGAGATCAGCCAATGCGCACGACGGACATTCGGACTGCTGGAGCGGTGCGGCCTGAAGATCGAAACTACGCCGGAACTGATGCAGGCGACGACGCCAGCGGATTTCCACCGGCTGTTTCCGGGAACGGGGGGCGCGCTGTACGGCCGCAGCTCGCACGGCTGGATGGCGTCATTTCAGCGGCCTGGGGCGCGGACGAGACTGCCGGGTCTCTACCTCGCGGGCGGCAGTGCACATCCGGGCCCGGGCGTGCCGATGGCGGCGCTGTCGGGCCGGATGGCCGCGGCGAGCCTGATCGCGGACCTCAATTCGACCGCGCGGTCGGCAAGAACGGCTATGCGTGGTGGTATGTCGACGCACTGAGCGACGACGGCCGGCACGGCATCACCATCATCGCCTTCATCGGCAGCGTATTCTCACCCTACTACGCGTTTGCACGCCGCTTTGGCAAGGTCGATCCATTGCAACATTGCGCGCTGAACGTCGCCATCTACGGTCCGAAAAAGCGCTGGGCCATGACCGAGCGGGGCCAACGCGCGGTCACGCGCAGCGAAACGAGCTTCGTCATCGGCCCGAGCAGCCTACGGTGGGACGGCGAAGCGCTCACTATCGACATCGATGAGATCACCAATCCATTGCCGTCCCGCCTGCGCGGCCGGGTCAAGGTTCATCCCTCCGCCGTGACCAGACAGACATTCGCGCTTGATACTGGCGAGTGCCATCGCTGGTGGCCGATCGCCCCCTGCTCCCGGGTTCAGGTCGATCTCAGGCAGCCCGATTTGCGCTGGCTCGGCGAAGGCTACTTCGACAGCAACCATGGCGAGGTTCCGCTAGAACGCGACTTTGCCGGCTGGGAATGGTCACGTGCCGGCACACGCAAGGGCACGGTCGTTTTCTATGACACCGCGCCGGGGATTGGCGACAGCACGCATCTGGCGTTGCGTTTCGATCGGCGCGGCGATGTCGAGAACGTCGAGTCCCTTCCACGGGCGCAGCTGCCGCGCACGGGATGGCGCATAGCCCGCACGGCGCATGGCGACCCCTTGCAACCGATCAAGGTGACACGCACGCTCGAGGACACGCCGTTCTATGCTCGCTCGCAATTGTCGGCAAAACTGTTCGGCGAGACCGTCGATGTCATGCACGAAAGCCTGTCGCTCAATCGCTTCCGAAAGCCCATCGTGCAGGCAATGCTGCCGTTCCGGATGCCGCGGTTCTAGAGCATGATCCGGAAAAGTGTGACGCGGTTTTCCGAAAAAGATCATGCTCAAATAAAGAGCTAAAGCGTGATGGTCTCATCGCGCTTTAGCTGTCGGCCCCGCCGGTCTTTTGCGCCTCGCGCTCCGCGCGCTTGCGGTCGAGCCGCCGGCCCTGCCATTCCAGCACAGCCCAGCCGAGCGCGAACATGGCGACAACACCGAACTCGATGATGCCGCCCATTTTGTTCATGAGGCGCGACCGCTGCGCAGCAACTGGTCGCGGCGCTCCAGCCGCTCGAACAAGTCGAGCACCCAGACGGCGCGATCGGTCACACTCCGTCGCGGCTCCGGTAACGGCGCACGCGGTAACGGCGTCGCTGCTACAGCTTCGACAAGATAGAGCGCCTCGATCTGGACTGGAACGGTCAGTGCTTCGCGTGGCGCCAGCGATGCGGCCGTCGCCTTCGCCAGCAAGCCCAGCTTCCTCGCCGGCGAAACGATGGCGCGGCGCGAAACTGAATCCAGCTCCGCACGTTCGACCTCGCGCCCGATCTCGGCATAGATCAGCCGGGCTGCATGAATGCCTGGCCGGCAAGCAGCGGGCAGCGCCGCAATGCCGGCGTTCGCGCGGTCGTAAAAAATGTCCGCCGCGGTCAGCAGCCTTCGCGCAATGTCGCCAATACGCTTGTCGAAGCGGGGATTGGCGAGCCAATCGTCCGGGTCGATGCCGGCTTCACGCATCCATTGCAAGGGCAGGTACAGGCGTCCGTTACGCGCATCTTCGCCGATATCGCGAACGATATTGGTGAGCTGCATCGCAATGCCGAGATCGCAGGCGCGAGCCACGACCGCGGGATCGCGGCGCTCCATGATCAGCGACATCATGGCGCCGACGGTGCCGGCGACGCGCACGGCGTAGGCGATCAGGTCGCTCAGGTTCTCGTAGCGACGTGATTGCGTGTCCCATGCCAATCCCTCGAGCAGGGCTTCGGGCAATTCGCGCGGGATCGCAAAGCGCGCAACCACATCCGCAAAGCAGCGGTCGACCGGCGAGGACGCAGGGTGCCCAGCGTAGATCGCCGCGAGTCGCCGGTTCAACCCCTCCACCGCATCGATGTTGCCGGACCCGAGATCGACTTCATCGTCGGCGATACGACAGAATGCGTAGAGCGCAATTGCCCGATCGCCGATCGCGCGCGGCAGCACCAGAGATGCGGCAAAGAACGTTCTCGATCCGCCCCGCAGCAGATCCCGGCAAAGCTCGATGTCGGATTTCGGCGTCACTGCATGGTCTCCACGGAATGAGCATCAGGCACGATATCGTCGAGCACCCGCGCCGATGACAACACGCCCGGCAACCCCGCGCCGGGATGGGTGCCGGCGCCGACGAGGTAAAGCCGGTCGACCTCCTCGCTGCGATTATGCGGACGGAACCAGGCGCTCTGCGTCAGTATCGGCTCCAGGCCGAACGCCGCGCCGCGATATGACGACAGCCGGTCCTGGAAATCCGGCGGCGTGAGCAGCCGCGACGTGACGACCTCATTGGCGAGACCCGGCAGGATCGTTTCGCTCAACCTCTGCTCGATCTGCCGGCGGTACGGCTCGGCGCGCTCGGACCAATCCACTCCGCTCTGCAGATGCGGCACCGGCGACAACACGTAGAAGGCATCACAGCCATCCGGCGCCAATGACGGGTCGGTGGCGGTCGGCCGATGCAGATAGAGGCTGAAGTCTCCGGCCAGCACCTTGCGCTCGAAAATATCCTCCAGCAGCCCGCGATAGCGCGGGCCGAGCAGGATGGTGTGATGCGCGACGTCGTCATAGCGGCGGCGCGTGCCGAAATACCAGACGAACAGGCTCATCGAATAACGGGCGCGATCGATCCTGCGGTCCGTCCAGCGCTTGCGTTTGATATCCGGCAGCAGATGCCGGTAGGTCCAGGCCGAATCCGCGTTCGACACCACGATATCGGCGCGGACGACTTCGCCGTTGGCAAGCCGCACGCCGGACGCCACGCCCTGCTCGGCCACGATCTGCTTCACTTCAGCGGAGCAGCGCACTGTGCCGCCCTGCCCCTCGATCAGACCGACCAGCCCGGTCACCAGGCTGCCGGTACCGCCCATCGCAAAATGCACGCCCCAGCGGCGCTCGAGGAAGGCGATCAGGCAATAGATCGACGTCGTCGTGAACGGATTGCCGCCGATCAGCAGCGGATGAAAGCTCAGAACGACGCGCAGCCTTTCGTCACGGACGAAGCGCGCGACGAAATCATAGACGGTGCGATAGCTCTTCAGCCGCAACATGTCCGGCAGGATGCGCACCATGTCGCGCCAGGAGTCGAAGGGCACGTCACCCAGTTCCTCGAAGCCGGTCTTGAAGATCGCCTCGCTGGCCTGCAGGAAGCGCTCGTATCCCTCGACATCGCGCGGCGAGAACCAGGCGATCTCCTCGCGCATCGCTTCCGCATCGCCCGAGCAGTCGAACACCGCGCCGTCGTCGAAGCGGATGCGGTAGAACGGCGTGACCGGACGAAGCGTGACATCGTCGCTCATTCGCCGCCCGCATAACTGCCAAAGTTCTTCGAACAGGAAGGGCGCGGTGATGATGGTGGGGCCGGCGTCAAAGGTGAAACCGTCCTGACGATGGACGTAGGCGCGACCGCCCGGCGCATCGAGCTTTTCGAACACGGTGACGCGATAGCCCTTGGCGCCAAGACGAACCGCGGCCGCCAGCCCGCCGAAGCCGCTGCCGATCACGACGGCATGCGGCCGACGGTCGGCGCGAAGAGCTTTTGCGGCCACGCGGGACGAGGCGTCGAGCATCCCCAGACCGTAAGGTAGATTTGACGGTCACGCCAGCGAAAATGTCAATTCAAATTGACATTTGATGTTGCGCCGCAATGACGTCAGCCGATATCGCCGCGTCGAAGATGATCGAGGCGACCGCGTCCGGCCGCTCTTCATGCGCGAGGTGACCCAACGCCGGCATCAGCCGCAACGTCGCGTGCGGCACCAGCGCATGAACCCGCTCCGCCACTTCTGGCGGAATCGCCTTGTCGTTGCTGGCGGCAATCAGCAGCAGCGCCGGCGTCAGTTTCGGCAGGTCCCGCACCAGCGGCGCCAGATCCCAGTTCGCCATCATCTGGAGCGCGGCGGCGACATGGCCGGAATTGCCGACCAGTTTTCCATAGAGCCGTTCGCCCCCAGCATCGATGCGCGAGCCCGTGCCCTCGATCAGCCGGCGAACCGACGCGGGATCGCGGCCGCGCCATGCAAAGATGCGCGGCACGACCGGATTGAATGTCATGGCCTTCGCGAGCGGCGACAGGAATTTTGCCGCGACGCCGCCGAAAGGAAGGAAGGCGCCATTGAGGCTGACGATGAGCTTCGGATCGATCAGGCTATCGAGCGCCATGCGCGCAAGGATAGCCGCGCCCGCGGAGTGACCAATCGCGATTTCAGGTTTCGCATCGAGCGTGCGGCACAAAGCCCCGAGATCACGCGCCATTCCCGAAAGCGACAGCCGCGAGGGCGCCGGCGAATCCGTAAAGCCATGGCCGGGCAAATCGGGCGCAATCACGGTGAAGCGGTGCGACAGCAGCGGCGCCAGCGCGCGCCAGGAGTGCGTCGCGGCGCCCGTGCCATGCGCCAGCAAGGCGACCGGCCCCTGGCCCATCGTCTGCACATGCCAGCGGAAGCCGGCCGCATCGACAAAGCGGCTGGCTCCGCAGTTCGGCCAATCCGCGCCATCGACTTCAAAGGACAGCCTCGTGCTCATGAGAACGCCCAATGGCTACCAGTAACCCGCACTTCAAGCACACACTGCGCGCAGGAAATCGTCATATTTGGCGATAAATTCGCCGCCTTTCTCAAAGTGCGGCATCGCGCCGGCCTCGAAGATGTCGATCCGCCAATTCGGCAGGTTCTGCACGGCCGTCTTCTGCGAATAGTCGACGAAGTCGCCGCGCACGCCATGCGCCATCCACACCGGCATCTTCAGCGCGCGATAGAGATCAAGCGCGTCGGTGCTGAAGAGATAGCCGGACACAAAATAGTACGGCGCGTTTTCCGCGCCGGGCTGGTGAGTGGCGATATAGTCGTATTCCAGCAGGCCTTCGTCGATCTCCTTTGCGCCCCACGTCTTCTGCAGGAAGTAGCGGATGCTGGCGCGCGAGGTTAGGGCGGAAAAGAGGCCTCGCTTCCATATCGGCAATGTCAGCAAGGAATGCAGCCAGGGCATTGCGCGCGTCTTGCCCGGCTTCTCTGCCGAGAGAGAGCCAAGCCCGTCA
>JAKFVP010000457.1 GCA_021732175.1 Bradyrhizobium sp. | reverse complement strand
ATCGCGCCGGGCACCTTGTGGCTGCCGGCGATCACGGTGTCGAACGAGGACGCGATCCAGTTGCAATCCTCTTCGGTGATGACGAGCGGCGGCAGCAGCTTGATGGTGTGACTGCCGTGGCCGGCGACCTGGGTCAGGATCTTGTGGTCCTTGAACAGCGGCACGGTGATGAGCTGGCAGAACAGGCCCTTGTTGGCGGTCTCCAGCACGTTCCACGATGCGCGCAGCCGCAGCGATTTCGGCGGGCCGAATTCGACGCCGAGCATCAGGCCCTTGCCGCGCACTTCCTTCATCAGCTCGTAGCCCGGCACCAGCCGCGTCAACGCCATGTGCAGTTCGGCGCCGCGCTTGGCCGCCTTGTCGATCAGGTTTTCCGCCTTGATCACTTCCAGCGTCGCGATGCCGGCAGCCATCGCCAGATCGTTCTTGGCGAAGGTCGAGCCGTGCACGACGGCGCGATCCATTTGATTGAAGATCTTGTCGAAGATGTTCTTGCGCGTCAGCAGCGCGCCAACAGGAACATGGCCGCCCGACAGCGCTTTCGCGAGCAGCACCATGTCGGGCTCTACGTTCCAGTGTTCCACCGCGAGGAACTTGCCGGTGCGGCCGATGCCGGTCTGGATCTCGTCGGCGATGAACAGCGTGCCGTATTTGCGGCACAGCGCCAGCGCGCCCGGCAGGAACTCGTCGGTCGGCAGGTTGACGCCCTTGCCCTGGATCGGCTCGACGATGAAGGCGGCCACTTGCTTCGACGACAGCGCGCGCTCGAGCGCCTCGAGATCGTTGAAGGGAACAGGCGTGCAGCCCGGCAGCAACGGCTCGAAGCCGAGCCGGAAGTTCGGATCATCGGTCAGCGACAGCGCGCCGTAGGACAGGCCGTGGAACGCATGGCTGCAGTAGACGATTCCGGGCCGTCCCGTCGCGCCGCGCGCGAACTTGATGGCGGCCTCGACCGTCTCGGCGCCGGAATTGGCGAAAAACACCTTGTCCAGATATGGCACATGTTCCAGCAGACGTTCCGCCAGAATGCCGGCCAGCGCGGAAACATCGAACTGCACGAGATTGGGCAGGTCGGCATCGATCACGCTTTTCAGCGCTGCACGCACGCAGGGATGGTTCCGCCCGATGGCGAAAACGCCGAAACCGCTGAGGAGATCGAGATATTTGTCGCCGGCACGGTCGTAAAGGTACTGACCTTCGCCCTTCTGGAATCCGACGTCATAACCGATGGTTTTCAGAACGCGCACGAACTGCTCGTTCAGATAACGTGTATGCAGGGCGCTGCGCTGTGATTCGCGCGCCGCGAACATCTCGGAAACGTCAAAATTCGATTTTAGCATCCGCTACATACTTCGGTTGATGCCTGCTTCGTCAACTGAAAACGCCAAATGCGGCGTTTTGACCCCCACCCAAACCAGCCCCGCAAATAGAGCATAGGTTCGGACCATGTTGCACTGCCTAAGATTGTCTGCGCGCACAATAGTCTTCTCGGGATTAACTATCGCAGCAGGCCTCGGCTCAGGGCCAGCGCTGGCTGCTGACCCCACCGGCGACTGGCGTGTCGCCGACGGCGTCGCCAACATCCGGGTTGCCCAATGCAACGGCAATATGTGGGGCGTGGTGGCCTGGGAGAAGCTGCCGGGCGGCCGCGACAAGAATAATCCCGACCCGGCCAAGCAAAGCCGGGCGACGCTGGGCATGCCGATCCTGCTTGCGATGAAGAAGAAGGCGGGCGTCGAGGTCTGGGAAGGCCAAGTCTACAACGCCAAAGACGGCCAGACCTACAGCGCGACCATCAAGCCCGTGGGTAACGACCAGATGGAAATCCAGGGCTGCGTGCTCGGCTTCCTCTGCGGCGGCGAGACCTGGACCCGCGTCGGCCCGCCGATTGCCTCAAGCCCCGCCAACAGCATGGCGAAGGGTACCGCCAAGGGTGCACCTGCTCAGCCGCAGGCGGCAACTCCCGGCCCCGCTCCGAAAACCACGGGCTCGGCGCCGGCGCCGAAGCAGGCAGCGGTTCAGCCCGGTCAGCCCAAGGATGCCGTCGGCGACATCTGCCTGCTGAGCGAGGTCGCGCGGTCCTACTGAGCCACTTCGCGCGGTTTGCCCATCAGCGCTGGCTGGAACAACAGCACCGCCATCAGCGTGATCACAAAGGACAGCGCGAGCAGCTTGCCCATGCTCGCGGTGCCCGGATGACTCGAGAGCCACAGGCTGCCGAAGGCGGTGGCCGTGGTGAGCGCGCTGAAAAAGATCGCGCGCGTCAGCGACGACTGCAGCAGATTCGTCCTGCCTTCGCGCCACGCCACGACATAATAAATCTTGAAGGCGACCCCGATGCCGAGCAGCAGCGGCAGCGCGACGATATTGGCGAAGTTGAGCGGCAGGCCGATCAGCACGCAGATTTCCATCGTCACTGCGCCCGCCACCAGCAGCGGCACCATCGTCATCAGCACGTCGGTGAAGCGGCGCAGCGTCAGCCACAAGAGCAGGCTGATCACCACCAGCGCCGTGATGCCGGCGTGGATGAACGCCCGCACGATGGTGTCGCCGGATTTGAGGATCGACACCGGTCCGCCGATCGCGGTCGGCTCGGCCGCCAGCACGGCGTCGGCGAACTTGCGTAAGTTGTCGTTGTCATTCGGATCGCCCTTCGGCAGGGCCTCGACGCGGATCAGCCCGTCCTTGGCCTTCCAGGCGTCCACGATCTCCGCCGGCAAATTCTTGGGCGTCACCGGCTGCGCCGTCAGCAGCGCTTTCATGCCGTCAAGCGTGATCCTGAGCGGCGCGATGAACACGTCCTGCGCCTTGTTGCGCAGCGCCTGATCGCCATCGGCGAGCTTCTGCAGCGCGTCGGCCAGCCGGCGCGAGGCCACCGCGCCCGGGCCCTTGCCCTCGCCCGCGGTCTTGCGCAAGGCGTCGACCGAACTCTTCAGCGATTCCACGTTTTCCGCATCCGACGGCGCGGGATCGACCTGTTCCGGATTGAGCACGGGCATCACGACCTTCGCCGCCTTCTCGATCACCTTGAGCTTGGCCGGCTGGTCGGACGGCACGAAGCTGTCGAGCGAGCGCACGCTGGCGACTTCAGGCAGCTTCTCCAGCTTTGCCTCGATCTTCTTGGCGTCGGCCTCCGAATGGGTCAGCACGTTGATCGCATTGGCGCCGGTGTTGGGATCCTTGCGCAGATCGAGGAAGGTCGCGATCGACTCGACATGCGGATTGCGCAGGTTGATCGGGTTGAAGTCGAACTTCATGAAATAGAGCAGCGGCAAACCGGCGACCGCGATCAGCAGCGTGCCGACGATGATTGGAACGCGATAGTCTTCGAGGAACTTGTCGACCGGTGCAAGGAAGGCATAGCCGACGGGCTCGCTCTCGCCGGGCGGGTTGAGCAGGGTCAGCAATGACGGCAGCGCGGTGATGCTGGAGATGAAGGCGATCACCATGCCGGCGCCGGCGATCTTGCCGAGCTCGGCAATGCCCTTGTAGTCGGTCGGCAGGAAGCAGAGGAAGCCGGCGGCGGTCGCCATCGCCGCGAGCGACAGCGGAACGGCGGAACGCCGCGCCGCTTCCGCCAGCGCCTCGTGCAGATTGTCGTTCTTGAAGCGCTCGGAACGGTAGCGCACGCTGAACTGGATGCCGAAGTCGACGCCAAGGCCGACGAACAGCACCGCAAATGCGATCGACAGCAGGTTGAGCGAGCCTACCATCCACAGGCCGACGGCGGTAGTGAGCGCAAGCCCGATGAACAGGTTCACGAACACGGCGAAGATGATCTTGGCCGAATGCAGCGCCATCCAGAGGATGACGAGCACGATGACGATGGTGCCGATACCATTGACGATCGCGCCGTCCTGCACGGTGGAATACTCCTCGTTGGCGATCGGAATCGGTCCGGTCAGCCTGACGCGGGCATGATAGTCCTCGGCGAACTTCAGATCCTTTGCCGCCAGACGGATTGCGTCGGTGGCGTTCTTGCCGGGCTCGAGCGCCTGGTAGTCGATGATGGGCTTGATCTCAATGAAGGAGCGCTTGTCGGCATCGGTGAGCGGCTTCGGGCTCACCAGCTCGCGCCAGGAGAAGGTCGCGTCCTGTTTGGCGAGAACCTTCTCAACCGTCTCGGAGATATAAGTGAAAGGTTTCGCGGCGTTGTCGAGATTGGCCTGACCGCGCTTGACGCCGGCGAGGCCGGTCTCCAGTGCGCCGGTGAGACCGCGGATCGAGGGATCGCCGGCCATGATCTCGATCAGGGGCGCGGCCGCCTCGAGCTGCGCCGTGGTGCGCGCCACTTCCTCGGTCGGCAGGAACAGCAGACCGTTCCGCGCGAAGAACTCGCCGGAACCGAGCGGCTGAACCGCTTCGAAATTCCTGGTGTCGGTCTTGAGCTTCTCGGCCAGCGCGTTGGCGGCGGCGCCGGCGAGTTCCGTTGTCGGTGCCTCGACCACCGCCAGGATCAGTTTCTCGCGGTCGAATGCCTGCTCGAACTGGATGTCGCGCTTGCGCCAGTCGAGGTCCGGCGAGATCAGCGTGTTGATATCGGTGTTAATGGCAAAATGGCGCGCGGCGTAATAGCTCCCCGCGACCGAAAGCAGGAGCGAGAGAGCGAGGACGAAAGGAGCGAAGCGCGTACAGGCCTTAACAATCGAGACAACAATCTTGGTCAGCACGTCGTTTCTTTCTGGTGTTGGGAGCCTGCCGGAAACGCCCCGCTGTCTAGCGGAGTTCCATTGGCCCACCTAATGCTTGTTTTGGTTACTTTCGGGACGCACGCCAGAGGCGCAGGAAACAGACCCAAATGGCTTCAGGGGCGTTGGTATAGCCCGCCCCAGCAGGCGAAAAAGTGACGATCCGGCCAGCTCAGAGACAATTCAACTCTACTATAATACCTCTATTTCAGGTTCCATTTGCGATCATTTCGCGATCTGCCTTTCCCCCGACCGTTTTTTTTGACACAAAGCCCCGTGCTTCCATGCGCTTGGGAACCTGGGATCGGGCGCGGGAACCGTATGGTGCGGATATTGCAGTTCTTGCCTGCCGATGTCCGCCCGCATGGAGGCTTTCTGAAAATGAAATTGGTGCAATTTGCGTAACGGCCGTCCTATGGAAGTGTATCTCGCGCAGCCTCGCGGCTTTTGCGCCGGTGTTGTGCGCGCCATCGAGATCGTGGAGCGCGCGCTCGAGAAATACGGGCCGCCGGTCTATGTCCGTCACGAGATCGTACATAACAAATACGTGGTCGAGAGCCTGAAGAACAAGGGCGCGATCTTCGTCGAGGATCTCTCCGAAGTCCCGCCGCTCTCGGTCACCGTGTTCAGCGCCCATGGCGTCGCCCGCAGCGTGGAGGAAGAAGCGGCGGCGCGGAACCTGCCGGTGCTCAACGCCACCTGCCCGCTGGTCACCAAGGTGCATAACCAGGGCAAGCGCTACATGTCCAAGGGCCGCTCGCTGATCCTGATCGGCCACGCCGGCCATCCCGAGGTCGAGGGTACCATGGGCCAGGTTCCCGGCCCCGTGACGCTGGTGCAGAACGTCGACGAGGTCGCCGCCCTGACGCTGCCGAGGGATACCCCGGTCGCCTACATCACCCAGACCACGCTGAGTGTGGACGACACAAAGGACATCATTTCGGCCCTTCACGGTCGTTTTACAGACATTCAAGGCCCGGATACCCGGGATATCTGCTATGCGACTCAGAACCGCCAATCTGCGGTAAGGGACCTGAGCAAACTCGTTGACGTCATTCTGGTGGTGGGCGCCGCCAACAGTTCCAACTCCAATCGTCTGCGCGAGATCGGCACCGAGGTCGGTGTTCCCAGTTACCTGATTGCCGACGGCAGCGCGCTCGACCCGGAATGGCTGAAGGACGCCAAGGCGATCGGCATCACCGCCGGCGCTTCGGCCCCGGAAGTGCTGGTCGACGACGTGATCGAGGCGCTGCGGCGCATCGGGCCGGTGACGGTCTCGGTGGTTCCCGGGCGCGAAGAGAATATCGAGTTCCGGCTTCCTGCCGAACTGACTACTGCGGGCTAATTCAACTATTGACGACTTAAGGCAAGAAAGAACGCTTCGAAATGGCAATACCCTTCTTCAAGGAAATGCGTATCGGCGGTTATTTGCTCAAGCAGAAACTGCTTGGTCGCAAACGCTACCCTCTCGTGCTGATGCTGGAGCCGCTGTTCCGCTGCAACCTCGCTTGCGTCGGCTGCGGCAAGATCGACTATCCGGATGCGATCCTCAACCGCCGCATGACGGCGCAGGAATGCTGGGACGCGGCCGATGAATGCGGCGCGCCGATGGTGGCGATCCCGGGCGGCGAGCCGCTGATCCACAAGGAGATCGGCCAGATCGTGCGCGGCCTCGTGGCGCGCAAGAAGTTCGTCTCGCTCTGCACCAACGCGCTGCTGCTCGAGAAGAAGCTCGATCTGTTCGAGCCCTCTCCGTACCTGTTCTTCTCCGTGCATTTGGACGGCCTGCGCGACCACCACGACAAGGCGGTGTCGCAGAAGGGCGTGTTCGACCGCGCGGTGTCGGCGATCAAGGCGGCCAAGGAGCGCGGCTTCACGGTCAACGTCAACGCCACCATCTTCGACGGCCATCCGGCGGAAGAGATCGCAAAATTCCTCGACCTCACTGCCGAGCTCGGCGTCGGCGTGTCGATGTCGCCGGGCTACGCCTATGAGCGCGCGCCCGACCAAGAGCACTTCCTCAACCGCACCAAGACCAAGAAGCTGTTCCGCGACGTCTTTGCGCTCGGCAAGGGCAAGAAGTGGAATTTTATGCACTCCGGCCTGTTCCTCGACTTCCTCGCGGGCAACCAGGAATACGAGTGCACGCCCTGGGGCATGCCGGCGCGCAACATCTTCGGCTGGCAGAAGCCGTGCTATCTGCTCGGCGAAGGCTATGCGAAGACCTTCAACGAGCTGATGGACACCACCGACTGGGATTCCTACGGCACCGGCAAGTATGAAAAGTGCGCCAACTGCATGGCGCACTGCGGCTACGAGCCGACCGCGGCCACGGCCGCGCTGAACAACCCGCTGAAGGCGGCCTGGGTCGCGCTGCGCGGCGTCAAGACCACGGGCCCGATGGCGCCCGAGATCGACCTCACCAGGCAGCGTCCGGCGCAGTACGTGTTCGCCGAACAGGTGCAGAAGAAGCTGTCGGAGATCCGCCAGGATGAGGCGGTGGCCGCGCAGCAGAAGGCCGACAAGCTCGCCCAGCAACGGGCGTCGACGGCGGCCTGAGCCGCGACGCAGCGCCGGAAAAGACAAAAGGCCCGAGCATCGCTCGGGCCTTTTCATTGGCATGAGTTCATCGGCTGGAAGACTTCAGACGCCTCAGGCGTTCGCGGCGTCGAACTTCTCGTGGCCCATCAGGAAGCCGCGGCAATTGCGCAGCGAGCGGAGAGCCAGGTTGAAGTCGATGCCGGTGGAGACGAGCTCCTTGAGCGTCTTGGGATTGCGCACCACGCCGCGCATGATCGTGCGCATGCAGATGTCGCCGTTGGGCTTGATCGCGTTCTGCGCCAGTTCCGGCAGCGCGCGGTGGGCGGGATCGCTGATGACGCGCAGCGCCGCAAAGGGCAGGCGCGCCTGGGCCGCGTAGGCGGCGGCAATGTGGCTCTCCATGTCGACGGCGGCAGCCCCGGTCTCGGAGTGCAGCGCGGCCTTGCAGGAGCTCGCGGCAACCACCCGCTCGACCCCAGCGAGCCCGCCGCGCACCACGCGGCGGCGGCGGCGTGTAACGCGGCTGCGCTTCAGCGCGGCGCTCGCGATCATCTCTTCGTTGAGGGCCATGTCGGCCAGGAAACGGGTGTCGCCCGCCATGACTTCGGTCGCGACCACCACATCGCCTGTTTTCAGCGAGGGATCGAGGCCGCCGGCCACGCCGAAGCTGACCACGCCGCGGAAAGTTGACGAATCGAGCGTCGCCAGCAGCGCCCGCAGCTGCTGCGGATCGCTGGAACTGCAGATAACGATCATGCCGGGTCCGGCCGCTATGCGGGCCTCCTGCACCAACCCAGTCACAATCAGAACCGGCCGCGGATCGATCGAATATTCCCCACCGATGCTTTCCACGGACGCGGCCACCCCCGCCGCCAAAGTCACATCCCGACCCCTACCATCCTGCTATTCGTGTTGCTCAAGTTCCGGTACCGCGCCAACGCCCAGAGCGGAAAGAACTTGGAATACCCATGATATCGCAAATAAAACACGCGCGGAAAACCCGTAGCCGTGTAGCGTTGCTCGTCCCACAGGCCTTTTTCCGTTTGTGTGCTTTTTAGGTACTCAACCCCCCGAACCACGGCCGGATGCTCCACTTCCCCGGCCGCCATCAGACCAAGCAAGGCCCATGCCGTTTGGGACGACGTGGAGGGCGCCTGCTCATAACCCCTGTAGTCGAGCCGGTAGCTGACGGCATCCTCGCCCCAGCCCCCGTCCCGATTCTGGATGGAGACCAGCCATCCTACCGCTTTCCGCATCATTGGGTCGTTGTGATCGACCCCTGCGACATTAAGCGCACATAATACCGACCAGGTGCCGTAGATGTAGTTCAGGCCCCAGCGGCCGTACCATGACCCCTCCGGGAGCTGGGTGCGGCGCAAATAGGCAATTCCGTCGGCCACCGCCTTGCTGGTCTGGGCGGTCTCGCCGAGCTGGGCCAGCATCGAGATGCAGCGCGCTGTGACGTCCTCGGTGGGCGGATCGAGCAGCGCGCCGTGGTCGGAGAACGGGATGTTGTTCAGGTAATATTCGAGGTTGTTGACATCGAAGGCGGCCCAGCCGCCGTCGCGGCTCTGCATGCCCTCGATCCATTCGCGGCCGCGGGCGATCGCCTCGTCATATTCGTGGCTGCCGGTACGGCGCTGCGTGCGGTCCATCGCCATGACCACCACGGCGGTGTCGTCGAGATCGGGATAATGCGCATTGTTGTACTGGAACGCCCAGCCGCCCGGCCGTGTGTTCGGCGCCTTCACCGCCCAGTCACCTTTGAGGTCGAGAACCTGGCGGGGCTTCAGCCAGTCGAGGCCCTGCTTGGCCCTGGCGAGCGATTCAGGGTCGCCCGCCTCCGCCAGCGCGTGGCAGGTCAGCGCGGTGTCCCACACCGGCGACACGCAGGGCTGGCAGTAGGCCTCATGCTCTCCGATCACGAGCAGCTTGTCGATGCCGCGCCGGGTGACGGCGCGCGGCGGGAAGTTCTCGTCCTTGCCGAGCGCCTCGTACATCATGACGATATTGGCCATCGGCGGATAGATCGCGCCCATGCCGTCTTCGCCGTTGAGCCGCTCCACGGTGAACGCAAGCGCGCTGTCGATCGCGCGCTGACGCAGCCTTGTCGGAAACAGCGGCTCGATCGCACGCAGGATCTTGTCGAGGCCGCGGAACAGCAGGAACCAGCCCCAGCTCTGGTGCGGCGCCTTCGACGTCATGCCGAGACCCTTGGGATCCTGCAGGAACAATTCGTCGATTCCGACGCCTTTCGGATTCTTCGCACGCGGCTTCAGCGCGGCCAGCACCATCAGCGGAACGATGGTGGTGCGCGCCCAGTAGGAGATCTTGTTGAGGTGGAACGGCGACCACATCGGCAGCAGCATGATCTCGATCGGCAGCACCGGCACCGCGCGCCAGCTCACCACGCCATAGAGCGCGAGCAGGAAGCGCGTGAACACGTTGCTGTACGCTGCCCCGCCCCGCGCGCGGATCGCTTCGCGCGCCTTCACCATGTGCGGCGCATCGATGGAATGGCCGATCATCTTCAACGCGAAATAGGCCTTCACGCTGGCGCTCATGTCGAACGGGCCGTCATGCACCAGCGGCCAGCCGCCGTGCTCGCCCTGGATGCGGCGGAGATAGTTGGCGATCTTCTGTTCCAGCACCGCATCGACGGGCTCGGCGAGATAGTGGCGCAGCAGAACGTATTCGGAAGGGATGGTGGCATCCGCTTCAAGCTCGAACACCCAGTGGCCGTCCGACTGGCGAAGGCCGAGCAGCGCTTCGGTCGCCGAGGCAATGCTCTTTTCCAGGGCGGCAGGATCAACCGCAGCGGCAGGGTTGGTGGAATGCATGTTCACTGACTTACCTCTGTTCGCGCCCGGCACCGCAACGTCGCGCCGCTCGCGCATGAAGGATTCAAGCGTTTGCTCTTCCCAGCACCAGATCGGCGGCGCGATCGCCCGACCGCACCGATCCCTCGATGGTTGCTGGTAATCCCGTAGCAGTCCAATCGCCCGCAAGAAACAGGTTTTTGTACGCGGTGACCGGCCCCGGCCGCAGCGCATTCTGCTCCGGGGTGGCCTCGAAGGTGGCGCGGCGCTCGCGCACGATCTGCCAGGCCGGCAGTTCGCCGGACACCCCGCCCGCCTTGCAGACGTCGCGCCAGATTTCCTGCGCCAGTTCCTCGCGCGGCATGTCGACCAGCCGGTCGCCATTGCTGATGGTGACGGACAGCCGCTGCGGGAAGGCGAACAGCCATTCCACGAGGCCGCCGACCACGCCGAGGATGGGCGCGGCCCCCTTCGGCGGATCGAAGCGGAAATGCGCATTGACGATGGCGCGGAATTTGGTCGGCCCCTTCAGGCCCGGCAGCAGACTCGCTGCGGGCCGCGGCGGCACCGCCAGGATGACGGCATCGTCGGGACCGATCGTAATCCTGTCGTCACCGAAATCGAGTTCGGTGGCGCGCTCGCCCGCGGTCGTCAGCGCGCGCAGCTCGTGGCCGAGGCGCACGCTGGCACCGCGGCCTTCGAGCAGCTTCACCGCCGGCTCGATCAACACGGAGCTGAGACCGTCGCGTGCGATCAGCGGCCGGCAGGCCTCGCCGCCCGCCAGCAGCGTTTCCCGCACGATGGCGCCGGCGAGCCCTGCCGAGCCTTCCGGCGGATCGCAATTGAGCGCGGCGAGCAAAAGCGGCTGCACCAGACGCTGATACAGCGTGCCGTCGCAGGGAATGGTGTTGCCGACGAGCTTGTCGGCGCCGGCCCAGACGATCGGCGCCAGCTTGAGATAATCGAACAGGCCGGTGTCGGGCACGCGCCTGGACTCGTCGAACACCCATGTCGGCAGACGGCTGTCGCCGAGATCGAGCAGCCAGCGCTGGCCGGTCGAGATGTCGACAAAGGGAAACTGCGCGCGCGCGGGACCGACGAGACCGGCTTCGGTACCGATGGCGCGGGCGTAGTCGCGCACATGCCGGTTGCCCGACAGCACCAGATGGTTGCCGTTGTCGATGGTGAGGTTGGTGGCGGCGTCGAAATAGGAGCGGCAGCGGCCGCCGGCCTGCTGCGTCGCCTCGTGGACATGCACCTGCAGGCCGGCATTGCTGAGCCGCACGGCCGCGGAAAGGCCGGAGATTCCGGCGCCGATGATGTGAACGGTTTTTGGCATCAGATGAAAGCGTAGCGGAAGATGATGGCGAGCTTCGTGAGTTTGGTCACACGCACCGGCTCGCGCGGGGCCGCAAAGCCCCTGGCGAGCAGGAGATCGAGGATCGCGCGATAATATCGCGACATGATCCGGGGCGCGCGTACCACGCGGCGCGGGTTGCGGTCCATGATTTCGTCGGCCTTGGCGAAATGCGCCGCCGCACGCTGCGCCAGCCCCGCGCAGACCTTCGGCAGCGATTTGTCGGCCGTGACCTTGCCCGGATCGTCGCTGGTGATGCCGGCAAGATACAGGCTCTCGCGCGGCAGATAGAGCCGCCCGAGGCCCGCATCCTCGTCGATGTCGCGCAGGATGTTGGTAAGCTGCAGCGCGCGGCCGAGATGATGCGCCAGCGCAATGCCGTCCTCCTCGCCCATGCCGAACACGCGCACCGACAACCGCCCCACGGCGGAGGCGACGCGGTCGCAGTAGAGATCGAGCGTCGCCATGTCAGGCGCGCGGATCTCGGCCGGCACGTCCATTTCCATGCCGTCGACGATGGCGAGGAAATCCTCGCGCTTGAGGCCAAACGTCTTCACCGAGGCGACGTAGTCCTTCAGCCGCGGCGGCGGTGACCCGCGATAGAGCGCGTCGATGTCGTCGCGCCATTGCTGGAGCGCGGCAAGGCGCTCGTCGCGCGGCCCGTCGGAATCGGCGATATCGTCGACCTGGCGGCAGAAGCTGTAGATCTGGAACATCGCTTCGCGCTGCGCCGGCGGCAGAATGCGCATCGCCGAATAGAACGAGCTGCCCGAGGCCGTCGTGCCGTAATTCGCGTTAGCCGCCGCCGCTTCACCGCTCATGCGCCGGCCGCCGTCTTGGATTGCGCACCGCGGCCGACCGCGCGGCGCGCCGTTTCGCCGGCCATGGCGCCAAAGGTATAGACGAGCAATTCGAAGGGCGACAGATGCACGCGCTCGCTCAAGGGGTCGCGCACCTTCAGCATGGCGACGATCTTGTCGGCAAACATCTGGATGACGGAAACTTCGAGGCCGAGCCGGAAATCCCTGACCTGCGGCGCCAGCGCCCTGCCCTCATTGAGCAGCGCCTCGGTCTTTACGGCGAGCGCGTGCAGACATTGCAGCATCTGCGGCGAGGATTTTGCGGCGCCGAGTTCCTCGACGGAAGCACCGCTCGCCGCCAGCGCGTCGCGCGGCAGGTAGACGCGGTTGATTTCGCGAAAATCCTTGCCGCAATCCTGCAGATGATTGTTGACCTGCAAGCCCGCACACAGCGCATCCGACGCGGGCCAGGTCGAGGTGCTCTCGCCGTGGACGTCGAGCACGAAACGGCCGACCGGCATCGCCGAGTAGCGGCAGTAATGCACGACCTCGTCCCAGTTCTCGTAACGCAGCTTGGTGACGTCCATGCGGAAGGCGGTCAGGAGATCGAGCGCATGGCGCGGCGGCATGCCGCGTTCGGCCAGCGCGTTGCGCAGCCGTACCGCCTCGGCCTGGGTGTCGCCCTTGCCGAGGAGTTCGGCTTCCAGCACGTCGAGATAGCGGAGCTTCTCGTCCGCGGAGAGCGTTGCGTGATCGGCGATGTCGTCGGCGGTGCGGACGAAATTGTAGAAGGCAAGGATCAGCGCGCGGTGCCGCGGATGGATGATCCACGAGGCGACCGGAAAATTCTCGTCACGGTGCGTCTTGCCCGACCTGAGGTCGCTGGCGCTGCTCATTGAATTGCTGCTTCGTCACTGGTCTTGCGCGGGGGGCGCGGAACGCCCCCATATAGGGGAATATGCAGGCAAAACCAATGCTTTCGCGGGCTGCAAACGCTGCAACCCGCCCTCTTTCGAGGGGCCGTCCGGGAGGCTCCCGGCGGCCGTTTTGCGCGAAAACGGCGCTTACTGGCCGTGGTTCTTCAGCACCTGGTTGCAGGCTGCCGAGATCTGGGAGCGGTTCTGCTGCAGGCAGGCGAGGATCGTGAAGTCACCCTGGTTGATGACGGCGCGGCAGTGGCGCTGGACGTCGCGGTTGCAGGCGGCCTGCTCCTCCGGCGTGCCGCTGCGCGCAGGCTGCGCCGTCTGCTGGGCGAAAGCTGACGTGGTGGAGGAAAGCAGAGCGAGGGCCAGAACAAACTTGCGCATGTGATCCTTCATTCGACGGCATTAACCCGCAAACCTTCCGAATGAAGCTTCGGAGGATGGCTTGCGGATTCGGGGAATTGCTAGGTGCCGCGTATCGCAGCGACAGTCCAAGCACAAGCATGTCAAATGCGGCTAAATTAACGGCATTTGTTCACTCATTGTAACCGATTGAAATATTGCGCGTATTTTCGTCTTAGCCGTGTTGGCAGATGATGGTTGCGAGAGTGCCGTTCAGGCCGGTACATGATGCCACCCGGAACCGGCAAAAGCGCCGATTTCACCGCGATTTGAACCTCGTCCGCTGCGAAGACACTAAGTCTTCGATGTGGCGAGACGTTACTTGTTCAGTGCGTCTATTGAGATGATGGGAACCTCACCATGAATTTTTTTGCTTCGAGCCTGAACCGCCGGGCTTTCACGGCTGCCGGTATCGGCGCTGCACTGTTGCTGTCGGTCTCGGCGGGCAACACCCAGTCGGGCGGCCCGTTTGCCGGCTTTGACGGCGCGTGGTCCGGCAATGGCACGGTCACGCTGTCCAACGGCTCGACCGAGCACATCCGTTGCAAGGCCGATTACAAGGTCGCCACGTCAGGCATGGGCCTGAAGCAGGCGCTGCATTGCGCCAGCGACAGCTACAAGTTCGACCTCTCGAGCGATGTCACCAGCCAGGGCGACCGCATCTCCGGCAACTGGAGCGAAAAGAGCCGCAACATCTTCGGCAACCTGCAGGGCACCGCCGGCGGCGGCCAGATCAACGTATTCGTCGAAGCTTCCGGCTTTGCCGCCACGCTGAACCTGCGCACCAACGGCAACAAGCAGGTGGTGCAGATCGAGTCCAAGGGCGAGATCCGCGGCGTCAGCATCACCATGACGAAGGGCTGAGACAGCCCTCCCACCGCGCGCAAGGCGTAAACGATCAATCCGCGGGCGTCGACCGGCCGTCCCGCGGATTTTTTGTGAGGCTCCACCGATCCCAGCGAGCAAGATCAAGGCTTGGATTCGCCGGCCGCACCTTGCTTCTGCATCGTAACGCGTCACATTAGCTAACGCGTTACGGATGGAGAAATCCATGACGGCCACAGCCGAACGAATGAAGATGATGAGGCAGCGCCGGCGCGCACGGGGTTTGCGCGAGTTGCGGCTGGTCGTGGCCGATCCCCGATCGCGCGCAGTCCGACGACGGGTTGCGAAGCAGGTCGCCGGCCTCGATCCGAAGCGCGAGCGCGACGCGCTGAAGTGGATCGAGTCCGCATCCGAGTTTGATGCCGATGCAGCGCGGTGACGTGGTCACCGTTGCAGCGACGGGCGACTACGGCAAGCCCCCGTCCGGCCGTCATTGTGCAATGTTGACGGAGTATGCCAATTTTGGCATACTCCGTCAATGAAGGAGGTTCGATGGCACGGCAGCAGCCGGTCGGACGTTGAGGCATTCCCGGCCGACGCCCGTCGCGAGGCTGGGTATCAGTTGTTCCAGGTTCAGATTGGCGAACAACCCTCGGACTGGAAGCCGATGCCGTCTGTCGGCGCCGGCGTTCGCGAGATCAGGATACGCGAAGCTTCGGGCGCTTATCGCGTCATCTATCTGGCTATCGCCGGCGATGCTGTGCACGTGCTGCACGCATTCCAGAAGAAGACACAAGCCACAGCCAAGCGTGACATTGAACTCGCCAGGACAAGGCTCAAACGTATCAGGTGACCAAGATGGCAAAGTCCGTATTTCATGACCTGTTCCCGGCCGAAGAAGCAGCCGAGCTTGAAATGCGCGCCAAGCTGCTCTCCGGTATCAACAAGTGGTTGAGCGGCTCGGGTCTGACGCAAGGCGAGGCAGCGAAGCGCCTCGGGATCACTCAGGCTCGGGTGTCCGAGATCAAGAACGGAAAGATCAACCGGTTTAGCCTGAGCATGCTGGTTCGACTTGCGGAACGCGCGGGACTGCGCCCCGCTATCCGGTTTCAGAAAGCAGCTTAAACTTCCCACCCTACTCCGCGGGCTTCGGCTGACCGGCCGTCCCGCGGATTTTTTCGCGCATGTTGATCAGCCACATCGCCGTCGGCCGCAGGATGAAGAGGTCGGCGACGAGGGCTGCCACCATCGAGAAGGCGCTGAGCCAGCCGAACAGCCGTAGCGACGGCAGGTCGGAGAACACGGTCACGACGAGGCCGCAAGCCAGCACCACCGTGGTCAGGATCAGCGCGGGTCCCACCAGCACGGTGGCGCGCTCCACCGCAATATCCGAGCTGACACCCGGCTTGCTCTCCAGCCGCAGGCGGTTGAGGAAGTGGATGGTCGCCGACAGGCCGAGACCGAACGACACCGTGAGCGCGACGACGCTGGCGAATTGCAGCCCCTCGCCCAGCAACCACAGCACCGTGCCCGACAGCACCACCGGGAAAATGCCCGGCAAGATGCAGGAGAACATCACGACGGTAGAGCGGAAGGCGAGGCCAATGAACACCGCGACCAGGATGAACTCCACGGTGAGGCCGCGGTTGAGCTTCTCGATCATGTTGGCGCTGTTGCGCGCGGCGATCGCCGAAAGGCCGGTCACCGCGATCTCATAGCCGGGATTGGCCTTGCGCACCTTGTCGAGCGCCTGATCGAGCTTGTCGACGACGGGCAATATCTGGCTCGAATCGTGATCGGGCACGCGGCCCGACACCACCACCGCATCCTGCTCCTTGGAGATGAAGCGGCGCACCAGATGCTCGGGGATCACGCTGACATATTGCTTGAGCGTGTTGACGTCGGTGCTGCCGGCCTTCTCGGCGAGCCAGCGGCGCAGCGTTTCCAGCGACCAGACGTTGCCGACGCCGGCTGCGCCCTCCACCGTGGAGTGCACGTCGGCGATCACCTTCAGCGTCTGCGGCGAATAGAGATCGGCGCCCTTGGGGAATTCGATCAGCACGTCGATCGGATTGGCGCCGGTGAGCTTGGCGTCGAGCCGACCGCTCGCCGCGACCGCCTGCCGCTTGTCCGGAACCTGGTCGGCCAGGCGATAGCGCGGCTCCAGGCTCGCATAGATGACGCCGAGACCTGCGACCAATACCAGCGCGATCAGGCTGAACAGCCCGGGCCGGCTCACCATACGCACCGCAATCCAGTAGCAGAAATTGCGCAACATCTGCACGCCGGCATCCGCGCCCTGGAACTTGACCGCGAAGATCTTTTCGTTGCGCACCAGTAGCACGCCGAATGCAGGCACCAGCGAGAGCACGGCGATCAGCGCAATGATGGTCGCGGCGAGCCCTGCCTCGCCGAACTTGCGGATCAGCTCGGAGTCCGAGAACTGCAGCGCGATGAATGAAATTCCGGCGGTGCCGTGCGTCAGCACGCAGGCCGGCCCCACCACCATCACGGCGTTCTTGAACGCCGTGTATTTGTCCTGTCCCGCAATCAGCCGGTCGCGCGCCGCAAAGGTGAGCTGCATCGAGTCGGAGAAACTGATCACCATGATGAGCGGCGTCATCACGTTGAGGAACATGTTGAGATTGAAACCGGCCCAGCCGAGGCCGCCGAGCGCCAGCAGGATGGCGATGATCGGCGGGAAGGCCGCGATGATCATGAACGATATCTTGCGGAAGAAGATGATCGCGATGACGCAGCCGGCCACGATGCCGAGGATGTTGTAGGTCAATCCGTCGCGCTTGACCGCGTTGCGGATCTCGAGCTGCATGACAGGCACGCCCGAAAGCTGCGCGTTCAGGCCGCTGCCGGAAAGATCGGTCGCCATGATCTTGCGCATCTCGCCGATGACGGGGCCGAGCTTGTTGCTGGCGACGACTTCAGGCTCCAGCGACAACACGATCAGCGCCAGCGTGCCGTCTTCCGACAGCAGCTTGCCGCGAATGATCTCGTTCGATTTGACGGTCTCGATGAACTTGTCGTAGGCCGCGCCCTCCGGCAGTTCCGGCGGGAACAGCGCCGCCGGCAGCTTGCCCGGCTCCGGCGCCTGTCGCGCCGAGAACAGCGACACCAGTCCGCGCACGCCCTCGACGAGCTGCAGGTCGGTGACCATGTCGCGGAGCTTTTCGAGGTTTTCGCGCACCATCAGCTGCTTGCCCTCGACCACGACCAGCACGTCGAATTCGGTCGCGGGGAAACGCTTGGTCACCGCCTCATACTGCTTGTAGTCCTTGGAGTCGGAGCGAAACAGCTGGCTCAGGGAGTCGTCGATCTTGATGCGCTCGATGCCGAAGATCGCGGCCACCATCAGCGCGAAGAGGATGATGACGGACAGCACCGGCGCCTTGATCGCGATCAGGCCCATCCGCTCCAGTCCGAAGGCGATGCTCGAAGTCGGCCGCTCCTCGACGACGTCGACGTGGACTTCGCTTTCGCTGTACTTATCGAGCATGACCGGTTCAGTCCTCACATCGCCTGACGATGTCTGGTTGAAGATTCTGGCAACGCGCGAGCGGCTCTGTCGGCCTCTTCGAGATCGGCGTTAACCCTTGAAAAAATACGGCAAATTCGGCGGGTGTGGTGTAGCAGGTCCGCCCCTTGAATCGCAAGGTTCGCGCCTCCCGCAAAACGGCGCGGCCGGATCAAAAATGCGCTCTAAGTGTCTGATTTGTCACACCGGCTTTGCGATTTGCCGGGCCGCGGCCTCACCGCTTTCGTCCTTCAGCGCAACACCGCTGATCTGTCGGGCCAGCGCCTCCTTGATCAGCCACGCAATCTTGAACGCGGCCTCCGCGGAACTGAGCCCGGAACCATGGATATTGGAGACGCAATTGCGCTCCGCATCCGATCGCCCGACCTTCGGGCTGAACGTCAGGTAAGCGCCGAGGCTGTCGGGCGCCGATAATCCCGGCCGCTCGCCGATCAGCATGGCCACGAGGCGCGCGCGGAGGATCTCCCCGATCTCATCGCCGAGCGCGACGCGCGCGCCGGATGCGATCACGACATGGCCGACCGCGATTCCGGCCTGTTTCAGATGCGGCAGCAATTGCCCGATCACCTCAGCGGCATGCACATTGACCGCGGTCGGCGACAGTCCATCGCCGATGACGAGCACGAGTTCGCACGCGCCGCGCGCCCTGCCCGCCAGCGCTCGCCGCGAGTCCGCGTCCAGCATGCGGCCAAGATCGGGCCGGCGCAGATAGTCGCGCCGGTTCGCCGCGCAGCTTTTGACCTCGACAGGATCGAGACCAAGCGCGCCGAGCGAGGCGATCAGGGTTTTGGTGTCGAAGGCCGCATGCACGGCATCGCGGGCACGCGCATGGTCGAGCGTGAAGTCGAGCAGCGCCTGCGTCGGCAGGCCGGCGCCGCTGCGGCCGAGCGCGACGCGCGCCGGCGTCAGCGCCCGCAGATCCGCGACCGCGCGTGGCGACGATGTCGGGGGTTTCGACTCACTCGGCAGGGACGGCAGCCTCGCGCAACCTGATCGAATAGTTCGACGCGTTCTGCTGGCCGCTGGTCGCGAGGCGCGCAAACTCGATCAAGTGATGGGCAATCAGCGTCGAACCGATCAGGCCCTCGATGTCGCCCTGGCGCAGACGGCGCAGCGCGAACTTCCAGAACACGCGCTTGTAGTCGCCGAGCACGCCGACCTTCCAGAAGATGTTGCGCAGCATGATCAGTCCGCGCCGGATGCTCGGCCAGGACTTCAGCTCGTCCGCGACCGGCACCTTGATGCGCTGGGCGTAGGTGTATTCGCACTGGTACTGGTAGCGCTCAAACAGCTTTGCCGGCTCATAGGCGACTGCCATGGCGCGCTTCCAGGAACTGACCACTTCGTCATAGGGCATCAGGAAGTCGACGTTGGAATCGCGCCCTTCGGCGGCCTCGTCGTGGATCAGGCGGCCTTCCTTCTCCAGCCGGTCCCATAGCGGCGTCTTCGGCAAGGCCTGCAGTAGATTGATGGTGAGCAGCGGGATGCGCGACTGGTCGACGAAGTCGAGCAGCGCATCCGCCGTGCCGGGCTTGTCGGTGTCGAGCCCCATGATGATGCCGGACACCACCTCCATGCCGTAGGAGTTGATGGTCTGGATGCCCTCGAGGATCGGGACCATCATGTTGTGGTCCTTGTGCATCGCCTTCAGCGCGTCCGGGTCCGGCGTCTCGATGCCGCAGAACACCGTGACGAACATCGCTTCCTTCATCTTTTCCAGTATCTCGGGGCGCTTGGCGATGTTGAGTGTCGCCTCGCATGCCAGCCGCGTGATGTAGCCGGTGCGCTTCTGCCACTCGATCAGATGCGGCAGCAGGTCCATCGCCGCCTTGCGGTTGCCGATGAAATTGTCGTCGACGAAATAGACGGTGTCAGTCATGCCGCATTCGCGCAGCTTGTCGAGCTCGGCGACGATCTGCTGCGGTGTCTTCAGCCGCGGGTTGCGGCCGTAGAGACCGGGGATATCGCAGAACTCGCATTGATACGGACAGCCGCTGGAATACTGGATGCTGCCGAGCAGATACTTCCGCGTCTCCGCCAGTTCGTAGGCTGGAATCGGAAAATCGCTCATGGCGACGCGATCCTTGGTCGTCAGCACCACCTGCCGTTCCGGCCGCGTGCAATCGTCCGAGAGCCGGCGAAACAGTTCATTGGTGGCATCGCCGAGTTCGCCGACATGCAGATAGTCGAACGAGGGATAGTAGTCCGGGCAGGCGCTGACCGATGGACCGCCGAGCGCGACCGGCAGGTCGAAGGCATGGGCGCGGCGGCAGATGTCGTTCATCTGGTTGCGCTGGATGTGCATGCCGCTGACCATCACGGCTTCCGCCCACTCGAAATCTTCGCGGGTGGCGGGCCGGAGGTTTTCATCGATGAACCGCACCGGCCAGTCGGCCGGCAGGTAGGCCGCGATCAGCAGCAATCCCTGCGGCGGCATGAAGCCTTTGACGCCGTCGGTCAGGGGGTAGGCGTGCTCGAACGTGCCAAACGAGGACGTGTAGCGGGGGAACACCAGGAGGATCCGCCGTACCGTCTCAAAACCTTCTGCTCGCATCAAACTTCCTCAAGTATTCTCGTTACTTGCCCGGCGATCAGGAATTTAACCACGAGCTTGAAGGCTCGGCTACAAATTCCTCTCGCAATGGCGGGTGACCCTAACGCCTGCACCCGGCCATCGGTTGCAAATTCCTCCCTGGAATAGCTCTCAGGCGATCAATTTCGCGGCAAAATCAGGCAACTGCCCTGCATTTCCGGCAAGGCGAAAATCAGTGCCGGAAAGGCCAAGGCGGACCAGCCAGTCGTCGAATTCCGGCGCCCGCCTGAGGCCGAAGAGATCGCGCACGTACAGCGCGTCGTGGAACGAGGTCGACTGGTAGTTCAGCATGACGTCGTCGGCGCCCGGCACCCCCATGATGAAGGTGACGCCGGCAGCGGCCAGAAGCGTCAGCAGATTGTCCATATCGTCCTGGTCAGCTTCGGCATGGTTGGTGTAGCAGACGTCGACGCCGAGCGGCGCGCCGAGCAGCTTGCCGCAGAAATGATCCTCGAGGCCGGCGCGGATGATCTCCTTGCCGTCGTAAAGATATTCGGGGCCGATGAAGCCGACGACGCTGTTGACCAGCAGCGGATCGAAGGCGCGCGCCACCGCATAGGCGCGCGCTTCCAGAGTCTGCTGGTCGACGCCGTGATGGGCGCCCGCCGACAGTGCCGAGCCCTGCCCGGTTTCGAAATACATCACGTTGCTGCCGACCGTGCCGCGCTTCAGCGAAAGCCCGGCCTCGCGCGCCTCGGCGAGCAGCGCCAGGTTGACGCCAAAACTGCGGTTGGCGGCTTGTGTGCCTGCGATCGACTGGAACACCAGATCGACCGGGAGTCCCTGCCCGATCAGCCCCAGCGTCGTCGTCACATGTGTCAGCACGCAGCCCTGCGTCGGAATGTCGAACCGCGCGATGATGTCGTCGAGCAGCCGCAGCAGGCCGCCGATCATGGCGGGATCGTCGCTGGCCGGATTGATGCCGATGCAGGCGTCACCCGAGCCGAGCAAAAGGCCATCGAGAATGGAGGCGGTGATGCCGCGCGCATCGTCAAAGGGATGGTTGGGCTGCAGGCGCGTGCTCATCCTTCCCTTCAGCCCGATTGTGTTGCGGAAGCGGGTGGTTACCTCGTACTTCTTTGCAACCTGAATGAGGTCCTGGTTGCGCATCAGCTTGCAGACCGCGGCCGCCATTTCCGGCGTCAATCCGCGCGCGAGCCCTGCCAGCACGGGCGTGGTCGCTGCATCCGACAACAGCCAATCGCGGAAGGCCCCGACCGTAAGCGACGCCACCGGTGCGAACGCCTTTGCATCATGCGTGTCGACGATCAGGCGCGTCACCTCGTCGTCCTCATAGGGGACCACGGCCTCGTTAAGGAATTGCCTGAGCGGGGTGTCGGCGAGCACCATACGCGCCGCGATCATTTCCTCGGCGCTGCCGGCTGCGATACCGGCGAGACGATCGCCGGAGCGGGGCGGGGTCGCCTTGGCGAGCAGCTCACGCAGGTCATCGAAGACATAGGCGGTGGCGTCGATCACCTTGCGATAGGCCATGAGGGGCTCCGGATCAGTGGTGCGCAGCGTAGCATCCGGCCGCAACGGAGGGGTGACCGCACCTGCCCGTGGAATGGGCGCGCCACACGTTCTGGTATGCCAAAGGCATGCCAGAACGCGCGCGATGGTCGCAGGCTTCTACTTCGGGCCCTGCCCTCGTTTATCACAGATCGACCTAAGTATATGACTTTACGTTATAAAACAGAATCCAGTTGCAACCGCGAAAAGCTCGCGCGTTAAGAAAATATCCATCAAACATCCGCACAATTTTTCGACGCCCGATTGTCACTCCCGGCCTCGTCGCGGGGACGTCGGCCAATGATTTCAGAGTCCATTCCAACCAGCGTGATCGCGTGATGACCTCGAAACTCTCGCTCGCCGCCAAGCTCTATTCGATCTTCGGGCTGTTTGCCGTGCTGACCGCGGCCATCACCGTGCTGTCGGATTACAACACGCGCCGCAACACCGAATTGACCGAGCAGGTGTCGACCGCCAGCCGCGCCGCGCTGAACGTCGAGCGGATCAACTCGCTGGTCTACGCCGTGGTGATGGAATCCCGCGGCGTCTACATGTCGACCGAGCCGGCGGTGGTGAAGAAATACGGCGAGGGCCTGCTCGCCTTCAACGCGCGCATCCTTGAGGTCGTCAAGAACTGGGAAGCGCTGGTGCAGGCCGACGATGCCGAGCAGTTCGCCGCCTTCAAGAAGCGCGTCGAACAGTTCGTCGAGTTCCGCAAGGAGCTGGTGCGCCGCGGCGTCGAGATCAACGCCGCTGCTGGGCGTGAATGGGGCGACAACGATGCCAACCGCGCCGTCCGCACCGCGCTCAACAAGGACCTCGAGGCACTCTCGAAGGTCTATGCCGAGCGCAGCAAGCGGCTTGCGCAGCGCGCCGACGAAAGCCATACGCTCGCCTTCATCCTCACCGGTCTCGGCGGGTTCGCGCTGCTCGTGGTGGTGCTCGGCGTGCTGATCATCGCCCGATCGATCGCCCGTCCCCTCTCCGTCATCACCGATACCATCCGCCGCGTCGCCAAGGGCGAGAACAATGTCGAGGTGCCCCATACCGCGCGCGGCGACGAGATCGGCTCGCTCGCCCGCGCCATCAAGGTTTTCCAGGAAGCGATGGAGCGCAACCGCAAGCTCAATTCGCAGGTGCTGGAGGATTCGAGGTCCCGCGACGAGCGCTCGAAGCACATCGAGGCCGCGGTCGAGGCGTTCCGTACCGCCATCGGCGGCGTGGTGCGCAGCGTCAACGACAGCGCCTCTTCGATGCGCAACACCGCGCAAAGCATTGCCAGCGTCGCCTCCGACGCCAGCGGCCGCGCCGTCACCGCGGCCGATGCCACCGAGCAGGCCTCCAGCAACGTCTCGGCCGTCGCAGGCGCCGCCGAGGAGCTCTCGGCTTCCGTCGAGGAGATCGGCCGCCAGGTGCGTCAGTCAGCCGCCGCCGTCGAGCAGGCGGGCGTGCGCACCGATCGCTCGGTGACGGAGATCGAAGGTCTTGCCGCCGCGACGCAGCGCATCGACGGCGTCGTCGCCCTGATCCAGACCATTGCCGCGCAGACCAACCTGCTGGCGCTGAACGCGACCATTGAGGCCGCGCGCGCCGGCGAAGCCGGCCGCGGCTTTGCCGTGGTGGCGCATGAGGTGAAGGCGCTGGCCGGCCAGACCGCCAAGGCGACCGCCGAAATCAGCGAGAACGTCGCCACGATCCAGACCTCGACGAAGAGTTCGGTCGAGGCGGTGCGCGAAATCGGCAATGCCGTGCGCGAGATCAGCGACGTCACCTCGAACATCGCGTCCGCCATCGGCCAGCAGGACCAGGCGACGCGGGAAATCTCGCAGAACGCCCAACTCGCCGCGCAGGGCAACCAGACATTGGTCGACAATATCGGCTCGCTCAGCGACGCCATGGGCCAGACTTCGAGCGCCGCCGAATCCGTGCTGGCGGCCTCCAGCGAGCTTGCGGCGACCGCCGAGACGCTGTCGCGCGAGGTGGAGACGTTCTTCAAGAACCTGCGCGCCGACCCGCACGCGGGCATGCAGAAGGCCGGCTGAGCGCCAGCAGCGGCGCTCCCCGGTCCTTCGCAAACTCGCGGACTATTTCTTCGCCGCCGCGACGCTACCGAGCAATTGCGTGCCCAGCGCAAGCTCGGCGATCCTCCGGCCCATGTCCTTGCCCGCTTCCGCCGAGAAACGGTAGTGGAAGCCGGCATAGATCCGCGCATTGGCGACTTCGTCGCTGTAGTCCTGCAGCCGCATCCATTTGCGGGTGACGCCGGGCGCGGTCGGGCTGGTCAGCGAGAATTCGCCGACATCATTGCCCGCGACACCCTGCAGCACGTTGGAGACGGCCGAGGCGACGATGCAGTGTGCACAAGGGTATTCAGGGTGCATCGGCGTGGTGCCGAGCGGCAGCCATGAAGCCTCGCGCGGCGTCGCCGGATTGCTGGTCATGTCGGCATTGCGGATGGCCGTGATCGGCCGCCAGAGATTGTAGGCATATTTGCCATCAAACACCGCGATGAAGGCATCGCTCGCCGCCATCGCCGTCAGCGCGTACAGCCGCGCGCAGTCGACGAGGTCCATGTTCTTCGCCGAAGCGATCTGTCGCACGATGGCGTTGTAGGTCCGCGGTCCCGTGAAGAACCAGAAGCGGCCGATGGTGGTCTGCTCGGCGCTGCGCTTCGTGCTGTTGAGGCTGCCATACTCGCGAATTTCGTTCAGGTCTTTCGTCCAGACATCTGACGTGAGCGACGGAGGCGGCGCGGGCCGGAATTGCGAGGATTCCCGCATCACCCACGGGGTGATTTTCGCTGCGGTCGATTCGATCGGGACAATCGTTGGAACATAGACGCCGGGGGATGTTGCCGGCCGGTAGCTCTCGGGCGTGTTGAAGCCGTCATTGGCCCGCAGCGCGATGATATCGGCCGCGGCCTTCCTGCCGAGTTCGACACCCCTGGACTTGGCTTCACCATCGGCAATCGTCGACAACGATTTCGCCAGCGTCGTGTCCAGATCGGGCTTCTGGTCCGGATAAAGCGCAACGAGCACGTCGTGCGCCGCGGAAGCCGCCGCCGCTTCGCGCGACGTCCCTTGATCTGCGGTGAGGTTGAGCTTGTAGGGCGTATAGCGCTTGTCGATCGCGTTGACCGCCTCGAAGACAGCAACATGGAGCATCGCCTGTGCGCGGGAGTTTGCCGAATTCACGAGCTGCTTCTCGGCGCCAATCGCATCCGCTTTGGCGTTCCAGTCCATAATCACGTCGGCCTTGGCCGGAGCGGCTGATAGTGCGACGGCGAGAACCGCGGCAATGACAAATGATTTCATGAAAACCTCCCTATCGGCCGCATAACGGGCCGGCTCAAGGAAGTTTGGTGCCATGTGCACCAGTGCGTGTCGTGAAGACGCAATGAAATTTTTCTGAAAGCGGCGTATTATCGCAGGCATCAGAGATGGTTGGCGGCAGCGATGGACATCCAGAGTTCCAGTTCCAGTCCGCTTGAGATCGACTATCCCTCCGCATGCCTGCGGCGCGACGGCCTGCCGCTGCAATTGCGGCCCAAATCCTTTGATGTGCTGGCCTATCTCTCGCGCCACCGTGGCCGGCTGGTCAGCAAGTCGGAGCTGATCGACCATGTCTGGGGCCATGTCGCGGTCACCGAGAACTCGCTGGTGCAATGCATCAAGGACATCCGGCACGTTCTCAACGGCAACAGCCAATTCGAGATCAAGACTGTCCCGAAGCGGGGCTATGTGTTCGAGGGTGTTCTCGCGGAAGCAGCGCATGACGCGCCCGCCGCAAGCATCGGCCAGTTCCCTGCCTTGCCCGACCGTCCTTCAATTGCGGTTTTGCCATTCGAGAATCTGAGCGACGAGCCGGATCAGGAGCATTTCGCTGACGGCGTCACCGAAGACCTGATCACGGGCCTGTCGCGCATCAAATGGCTGTTCGTCATCGCGCGCAACTCCACCTTCATCTACAAGGAGCGCCCAGCCGATGTGAGTGCCGTCGGCCGCGAGTTGGGCGTGCGCTATCTCTTGCGCGGAAGCATCCGGCGCGCCGCCCGGCGATTGCGCGTCAGCGCCCAGCTGATCGAGGCGCAGAACGGGCTGCATCACTGGGCCGAGCAATACGACCGCGAGCTCGGCGACATCTTCGCCATCCAGGACGAGATCGCCCACAGCGTCGTCGGCGCCATCGAGCCATTCGTGCTCGCGGCAGAGAGCACCCGCGCGCTTTCCCGTTCGGCTCAGGATCTCGGCGCGTGGGAGCTGGTGGCGCGGGCGCGAACCCATGTCTGGCGTGTCAACTCCGACGACAACCGCGCGGCCATCGAAGCCCTGCAGCGTACGGTGGATATCTATCCCGACTACGAGCCGGCGCGGAGCCTGCTCGGTTTCTGCCTGGTCTTTGCCGCACACAACGGCTGGATCGACCCAGCCGAGGGTCTTAGGAGAGGCCGCGAGCATACACTTCGCGCCATCGAACTCGATAATCTGACCATCTGGGGACAGATCGCGCTCGGATATCTGCGCATGATGGAGAAGCGCACCGTTGAGGCGATCGCGGCATTTGAAACCGCGGTTCGGCTGAACCCGAGCTCGGCGGCAGCGCACTGCTATCTCAGCCGCGGACTGGCCTTCTCGGGGCGGGATCGCGAGGCGATCGAACACGCCGAGACGGCCATTCGCCTGAGCCCAATGGATCCGGAGATGGCGCTGGTCTTCGGCTGCATGGCGGTCGCGCACTACACCGCCGGCCGTTACGACCGGACGCTGCACTACACCGGCGAAGTGCTGCGGCTGCGTCCGGGTTTCCAGGGCGCCCAGCGCCTGCGCTGTGCTGCGCTGGCCCAGCTCGGCAGGATCGACGAGGCCCGGCAATATCTCGAGCATGTCCGGATCGGACAGCCGCAGCTCACCCTGCAATGGATCAGGGAGGGCGTGCCCTATCAGACGCCGGAGACGATGGAGCGCTTCCTCGAGGGCATGCGAAAGGCTGGCGTGCCCGAGAGTTGAGATGCCTCCACCAGGCCTTTGCCGTCCCAAGCATCGGCAAATCACGGCGGTGACCGAGCGTGAAAAACCCCGGCGGTGTGGCCGGGGTTCATCATTGTCCTTTGCTAGATCAGATCAATACTTCGCGACGACGCCCGCGGCCCCCATGTTGAACAGATACGAGATGCCAACTGTCGCGATGTGGGTCCTCCACTTTGTGCTCGAAAATACGTCGTCGTTGGTGGCCTGGAAGATCAGGCTGTTGAAGCGGTCGAATTCCGAGTAGCGATACTCGCCACGCAGAATCCAATTCCTGTTGTATTTGTATTCCACGCCGCCGCCCACGGTCCAACCCGGCAGGATACTGCCGTCCGTGCCGGAACGGTTGGCGACGCACCAGGGATTGGCAGCGAGTGGTCCGCATCGAAGCGTCAGGCTGACCGCTTGCATCGCAAAGCCGCCGGCGACATAGAGCAGGACATCAGGCGTCGCGAGATAGCCGAGGCGGGCACGGATGGCGGTGTCCCACAGCATCTGGACCGACGTCGAGTCGATGCCGGGACCGGCAACGCCGAGGCAGTTGATCGCGCAGCCGACAATACCAGCCACAGACTTCCTGTTGTCAGGCTGCCATGCAAAGGCAAGGTCGCCTTCGATGCCGATCAGCCAGTTGGGTGCAAACTGGTAGTTATAGCCGGCATAGGCACCGACCCGGGCCGCCAGGATGTCGAACTTGTGCGGGCTCGACGCGTCGACAAAGAAGGTGTTCGGAATGGGGTTACCCGCCCCGTTTACCGGGTTATTGATCCGCGCACCGCCCGGCGTACAGAAGGTCCCGATGAGGCCCAAGCAATTCGTCGTCATGTTGGGATCGGCCCATTGGGCACCAGCCTCGACACCGAGGTAGAGACCGGTCCACGAAGAGACCGCAGCGACCGGTGGCGGCGCCTTCACCGGCAGATCTGCGGCCGTCGCCTGCCCGGCCCCCGCCGCCAATGTTCCGAACAAAATGGCTGAAAACAGCTTCCTCATGGCGCCTCTCCCGAGAGAGCATTCGCGCTCAGTGCTGAAAACAAGCCAAGCCTACGCCGCACTTCGGTCAAGGGCTGTGCCAGAAATGCCACTATGTGGGGAAATCCCGCGCTTTACACCACGGAGGAGAATCCCCCCTAAGTGTCCGTCCGGCCACAACTTTTGATTTAATGGCGCGAACAGCACGCCGCTACGGAAACGCCGCTCTCACTCCACCGGCATCACGTCGACTTCTACCCGCAGCTTCTGCTTGCGCGAGCCCACGATGATGCCGTCGACCGGCGAGACGTCGGAGAAATCGCGGCCCATCGCCAGCACGATGTGATCGTTGGCGATCATGAGATCGTTGGTGGGGTCGAAGCCGACCCAGCCGAGCTCGCCGCCGCACCACACCGACACCCAGGCATGCGTCGCATCCGCGCCCTGCAGCCGCGGCTTGCCCGGCGGCGGGATGGTGCGGATATAGCCGGAGACATAGGCGGCTGCGAGGCCGAGGCCGCGAAGGCCTGCGATCATCACATGGGCAAAATCCTGGCAGACGCCGTGGCGCTTCTGGAACACCTCCGTCAGCGGCGTGGAAATCACGGTCGCCTTGGGATCGTATCTGAACTCGGTGCGGATGCGCCGCATCAGATCGGCGGCGCCGGCGAGGATGCCTATGCCCGGCGCAAAGCTTGCCGCCGCATAGGCGGTGACCTGCGGCAGCACCGGCACCAGCGCGCTGGCAAAGACGTAGCCGACCGGCGAGGACGGACCGAGACTTGCGGCGGCAAAGGCGAGATCGCGCACCTGTTCCCAGGCCGGGCTTGCCGCCGCGCGGTCGACGCTGCGCCGCTCGACCGACACGCGCGAGCGGGAATCGATACGCAGACTGCGGTGCGCGACCTCGATCAGCACGCTCTCGGTCAGCGTGCCGTAGAAATCGCGCCGCACATTGCGCTCGGCGGGCCGCGGCCGGATGTCGACCGTATGCGAGATCAGCTCCTGGCCCTCGCCGCTTTTCGGCTCCAGCCGCAGCGAGCAACGCGCAAAACTGACCGGGCTCTCGTAGGAGTAGCTGGTGACGTGCCTGATGTCGTAGATCACGCCAGTCCCGTCAGCTTTTCCGGGCGGCTGGCATTGGGCCCGTGCGGGAAATAATGCAGCCCGATGGCGTCGGCGAGACTGAGCATCTCCTGCTCCAGCGAGAACATCGCCTTGGCATCGAGGCTGGCTGCTTCCGACGTCGTCAGCGCCGATTGCACCGCGACCGCCAGCCGGTGCGGCCGCTCGATCAGGCCGTATTCCTTCAGGCTCGGCAATGCAGCGACATGATCGTTGAGCGCCTGGATCTGGAACGCGGCCGAGCGCGGGTTGAAGGTGTCGAGCACGACAAGGTCGCGGATCGGCGCGAGCAGCGGCCCGACCAGATAGCGCGAGCGATAGGTGATTTGGCAATCCACCAGCGTCAGCAGGATGTCGAGATCCTCGTCACCGGCCTCGTCATAGGCGAACTGGCGGGCGAAGCGCATGGTGTTGATGGCGCGCTCGACGCGGCGGCCCATGTCGAGGAAGCGCCAGCCGGCGGCGCGGTTCATGTTCTCCTGGGCGAGCCCTGCGAAGCTCGCAAGATCGCGCAGCACGAGTTCCGCCGTCGAGACGACGCCGTCATCATCGTCGATCTCCCAGGCGAGCCGCTCGGTCATCTCGGTGATGACCTGCCAGGCATCCGGCGACAGGCGCTCGCGCAGCGAGCT
>JAKFVP010000456.1 GCA_021732175.1 Bradyrhizobium sp. | reverse complement strand
GCCGCGGGCGCGGAAGTCGGTAATGCCAGCACGATTCATCAACGGCGTGACCACGATCGCGCCCATGATCCCCGTGAACACCACCGACACCGCCGTCAACGAAGGATCGCCGCCGAGCTGTTCGGTGATCCCCATGGCGACACCCGCCGTCACCGATTTCGGCGCCAGCGACAGCACCACGGCGTGCGGCAGGCCGGCGGCTTCCGCCAGCAACACCACCGATACGATGGCCGTAGCCGAGCCGGCCACCAGCGCAACCAGCATGGGCAGGATCGAGGCGATGACCAGCTTGCGGTTTTCATAGAGGGGCACCGCGAGCGCCACCGTCGCCGGCCCGAGCAGGAAATGCACGAATTGCGCGCCTTCGAAATAGGTCGTGTAGGAGGTGCGGGTCACGAGCAGGAACGCGCCGATGATCCATATCGAATGCAGCACGGGATTAGCCAGCGGATGGCGGTGGGTCGCCAGCGACACGGCGTCCACGGCGGCATAGACCAGCAACGTCACCGTCAGCCAGAGCAGCGGCGACTGCGACAGGTAGACCCAGAGCGAGAAGGGATGCTCGTTCATGGCGCGTCTTTTCGCGTCATCAGGCGGCTTGCCAGCAGGAACGTGCCGACTGTGACAAGCAAGGTCAAACCACGGAGGCTGCGAGGATCAGCAGCAGCGCGATGCCGTGCTCGGCCAGCAGATGAAGTTTTTGCACCACGCCGACGCCCGCGGGCACGAACAGCAGCGACAGCACCGCCAGCAGTCCACGGCTTGCGCTTTCGACGCCATCGCCCTGCAGCGGCCCGCGTGCAATCTGCGGGAAGCGGTCGCGCGCCAGCAGCAGGAGCAAGAGCAGGATGAGCCCGATCACCGGCCCGGGCATCGGCAGGCCGAGCCCGCGCACGAAGACTTCGCCGATCAACTGGCACAGCAGAATGAGGCTGAGGCTGGCGATCATGGAGCGATTCGCTGAGGGACCGCCTATCAGGCGGGCCTCGCGAAGGCTTGTCAATCGAACCGGCGGTAGCGCGCGCCGGAGACGTTCTTGCGACTGGAAGCGCTCACCCCATCGCCGGTTCGGCCGACAGATGGCGTGCCGCGATATCGCGGATGGCATTCTCGAACGGCGCCGATTTGCGCAGCCCACGGTCCATGTGCACACCGGTGATCTCGCAGGTCGCGGCGATCTCGCCGGTCTCGGCATTGCGCATCTCGTGCAGGAAGCGGATCGATTTTTCGCGCAGCTCCAGGAGCGTGCTTCTGATCTCGACGATATCGCCGGCGAACAGCTCGCGCCGGTAGGCGATGTTCTGCTGCACGGCGGCCATGCCGCGGCCGGACTGCCTGAGATAGCTCGGCGTCAGCCCGAGGCGGGCAAACAGATTCCAGTTGGCCTCGTCGAACTTGCCGACATACCACATGATGTTCATGTGCCCCACATGGTCGCACTGCCACGGATAGACCGTGCCGCGATAGGTGGCTTCCTCCATCGAAATTGTCCTGCTTTCGATTGCCGATACGGTAGCGTATCAGACCGCGACCGGGTTAGCAATACGGTGCCGTATCACGGGGGAGACCGGCCGCTTGACCATCGCCACCCAAACCGACGCCCGGGCCGAGGTCTGGATCGCGGCCGGCTTCGCCGAGCTCGCGCGCTCCGGCGTCGAGGGCGTGCGGGTCGAGGTGCTGGCCAAGAATCTCGGCGTCACCAAGGGCGGCTTCTACCGGCGCTTTCGCGATCGCGCCGCGCTGCTGGAGGCAATGCTGACGAGCTGGAGCGAGCGGCGCATCGCCGCCATCGAGGCGCAGACCAGCCTCGACGGCATCACCGCGCGCGAACGGCTGCGGGCGCTGATCAGGCTCTATTCCGAACGGATGAACACCGACGCCATGGCAATCGAGCTGGCGATCCGGCAATGGGCGCGCACCGATGAGAAGGCCGCCGCTGCGGTGGCCAGCGTCGACGCCGCGCGGCTGAAGAATGTCGGCCAGCTCTACCGCGCCGCGGGTCTCGCAGGCGAGGAAGCCGATGCGCAGGCGTTCCTGTTCTACAGCTTCATCTTCGGCCAGAGCCTGCTGTTCCTGGAAAAGGGCCAGCGGCGGCGGGCGCAACTGGTGGCGAAATCGGCCGGCAAGCTGGTGGAAGACGAGAAATGAAAACGCGGCCGGCGCGAACGCCGGCCGCGTGTTGATCTCGATGTAACTTACGCCGCGCCCTTCAACTTCTTGCTGCATTCGCTGTAATAGCCGCCGCCCTTCTGGATCCACTTCATGCCGCCATTGGCATTGCTGGCCTTGTTGGCGTTGTACTGGTCGACGCAGGTGTGCATGCGCGCCTTGCCTTCGCTCTCCTTGGAATATTTCGGATCGACCTTGCTCGGGAACACGGCAGGACCGGCCGGCGCAGCCGGTGCTGCGGCTTCCTTCTTCGTATCCTTCTTGGCGTCGTCCTTCTTCGCTTCCTTCGGTGCCGCCGGAGCAGCCGCAGGCGCGGCAGCCGTCGGGGCCGGCGTCGCGTCGGCGCCGCACTGGGCCTTGCGGAAGTCGTTCCACTTCTGGGTGCCGAGCGTACCGTCCTTCTTGGCAGCCTGGTACTTGGCGCTGCATTCCTGCGAGGTCAGAGCCTGCGCCGGAGAAGCAGCAGTGAAGGCGAAGCCGGCGAGCGCGACGGCACAAAGCAGTTTGCTGGGAATATTCATGTCCTGGTCTCCCTGGGGCATTTCTGGAGAGCTGCATCGTAGCGTTGCGTACAGGTGCGACAACGCAGCGCGCGTTCGCGCGGCAAAAATATAATTGAGGCCAGGGACGGACTTGTTCATCCAGCGTTCATATTTCCGGTGAAACATCAAAAAATGCATGAACAATAAACGAACATGCTGACTAATATTCGGATTATTACGATGATCCCCGATATATATTCTTTATTATCTGAACATGGACCGGCACCGGATTTGGCACGCAGGTGCGAAATCGATGCCCGTCAAATAAGTCCGCGGCACAGCGATACCCACGCGGCGCGACGGAGCCGGAAGCAAGCCAATGCCGCGGCGCGTCCGCGTCACATCCTCTTATCCTCCCCGCAAGCGGAGCGCATTGCTGCACCGCATTAGCGCAATTGTCGCCGGGGAACTGATTTGCCATAAGGCCGCCGTGTCCCTGATCCCCGCCTCGATGATTCCCGCCCTGCCCGGCCGCGCCGAGACTTTCCGCGTGCTGGAGACGCTCGTGATCGGCACCGCCGGCGGCATGCTTTTCCTGTGGGCGCATCTGCCGGGCGGGCTGATCTCCGGCGCCATGATCTCGGTCGGCATTGCGGCGATCGCCGGCCGGCAGATGTCGTTGCCGCCTGTCATGACCCAGACCGTGCTGGTGCTGCTCGGCATATCCCTGGGATCGCTGGTGTCGCGGCAATTGATCCAGCATGTCAGCGCCTATCCGCTGACCATCGGACTTTTGGCGCTCGCCACCTTCTTTTCCACCTTTGGCAGCAGCTTCTATCTGCAGCGCATGCACGGCTGGGATCCGACCTCGGCGCTGCTGGCCGGAAGTCCCGGCGCGCTGTCGCAGATCACCATGCTCGCGGCCGAAAAGGGCGCCGACGTCGCCGGCATCGCCGTGGTACAGACCATCCGCGTCATCATCCTCACCGCAGCGCTGCCGCTGCTGCTCGCGGTGACCGGCGTTGCATCCGCCTCGCCGCCCGCGCTGTTCACCGAAGTCGCTTCGCCCACCGGGCTTGCCGCGCTGATCGCCGGCTCGATCGCGGTGGCGCTGGCGCTGCGGCTCGCCAGTTTTCCGGCGAGCTGGATGTTCGGTGCGATGCTCGCCTCCGCCGTACTGCATGGTGCGGGTCTCGTCGAAGGCGGCCTGCCGAACTGGCTGCGCAACATTGCCCTCGTCGGCATCGGCGCGCTGATCGGCAGCCGCTTTGCGCGGATCCGGCTCTCGACCTTGCGCAGTCACGTCGTCGCCGGCCTCGGCTCGTTTGCGATCGCGATCCTGATCTCGGCGATCTTCGTCGCCGTGATCGTCCTGACCACCAATGTGCATTTTTCCGACATCGTGGTCGCCTTCGCGCCCGGCGCGATGGACGCCATGCTGGCGCTGGCGCTGACGTTGCACATCGACCCGATCTTCGTCGGCGCGCATCACCTGGCACGCTTTGTCTTCGTCAGCGTCACGACGCCGGGCATCGTGCATCTGTTCGGACGGCCGCAGATCGACGTCGACGATTGACCTCCTCATCCCGAGGAGCGCGCAACGCGCGCGTCTCGAGGGATGGCCACGGGCCTCATGGTTCGAGACGCGCGTTCCGCGCTCCTCACCATGAGGGTCAATCAGGCCTTTTTCGCCGCGCGCACGAAGCCGAACAGCGCGATCGCGGCCATGGCGAGCGAGATCAGCACGTTGTAGCCGGCGAGCGACAGACCGAGAAATCGCCACTGCACCTCGTCGCAGCGGACCACCTTCACCTTGTCGAGCTGCTCCAGCAAATTGCCGGCCTTGCCGAAATCGACCAGCGGCCCGCTGCAATCGGCCGGGCCCGGCCAGAACTTCCATTCGACTCCGGCGTGGTAGCCGCCGAGCCAGGCATTGGCGAGCGTCGCCAGCAGCAGGATGATGAATCCCGCCATCAGCACCTGCCGCGGCGAGCCGCGCGCGGCGAGGAAGGCGACGAGAATCGCCAGCGGCAGCGCCAGATAATAGGCGTAGCGCTGCTCGAGGCAGAGCGGACAGGGTTTTATGTCGAGCACGAGCTGGAAATACCAGGCGCCGGCAAGCGTCGCCGCGGCAATGAGCGCGATCAAGAGCGCGGCCAGCGCGACGGGATTGGAGGCGATGCCCTCGCGAGACGGCCCGGCGGCGGCAAGTGTCACATTCGTCTCCTCAAGCCTGATTTACCCGGTGGTATCGCGCGGGCCTTTTCCTGTCGAGCCAGCCCAATATCACATCCGCGCGGGTTGAGCGGGGCCGCCAACGGGTTGACCGGGATGGAGCTGCCGCTATATTCCGCCGGCTTCGCCACCGGCCCCCGGCTCGCACCATGGGGCTTGTGTCCGGAGGCCCCTGTGGCGGAACTGGTAGACGCGCTCGACTCAAAATCGAGTTCCGCAAGGAGTGCTGGTTCGATTCCGGCCAGGGGCACCATTCCTGAACAGATTTACGAACCGGGGTCCGCGGTTCGCCGTTCGGGCCAAGCGTGGCCCTGATATTGTCATTTGAGCCGATGATGCGGATGGTGCTGTCGCTGACGACGATGGCGTCCACGATGGCGCTGAGGTAGGCCTTCCGAGCCGCCACGTCGCCCGACACGAGCTGTTCGCGCATCAGGCGGGTAAAGCGGTCGATGGCGACCGGATCGATCTGGATCGGGACCGCGCTGGACTTCTTGGCATAATCGAGGGCCTCCAGGGCCCGGTCGCGGGTCGTCTTCAGGGCGACCACCCGTTCCTTGAGGGTAGGATCCGTGCCGTCGATGGTGCCGGCCTCGATCGAGGCATAGAGACGGGAGAGGCGCTCTTCGGCGTCGGCAGCCTGACGGGCAAGGTCGACCAGACGGCGGTCGGCGGAGGCCTGACGGTCATCGCGGCGGGCCTTCAGGGAGGTCAGGATGGCGGTGACCCGTTCGGGCTGCAGAAGTTGATCCCGTAGGGCCTCGACCACGAGCTTCTCGATGACGGGACGGGGAATCTTGCGGTTGCTGCAGGAGGCGCCGTCGGCGTGCTTATGCTGCCCCTTTTTGATGGACTGGATGCATTTGTAATAGCTGTAGATGACGCCGGTCCGCGAGGTGCCGGTGGCGGTCGTCAGGGCACAGGACTTGGCGCAGTCGCAACGGACAAGGCCGCCGAGTAAAGACGGCGCCGATGCGAGCCGCGGCCCGCGAGACCTCGGACGGCGCGACACCAGCAGGGCCTGAACCGCCTCGAACGTCGCCGGATCGATGATGACCGGAATTTCGTATTCGATGATCTCGGACTGCGCCTTACGTTCGCCGTCACCTTTCCGATCAAACTCGTTGAAGTTCCGCACGCCGGTATAGGCGCGGCGCGTGAGCATTTCGTGAATGGTGCCGGTCCCGAACAGCGAACCGTTGCGCGAGCGATAGCCACGATCGTTCAGCCACTCCGCAATCTTCTTCGTTCCCAGCGGTCCGCTATTACCATCACCATTCTTGGCGAGGTCGAAGGCACGGATCACAGTTTCCGCTTCGACCGGCTCGATGGCGAGTTTCTTCTTCTGCTTGTTGCCGATGATTTCGGCATCGACGGATTTGTAGCCAAAGGGAATGATGCCGCCATTGGAGTAGCCGAGCTGAGCATTGGCCTTCATCGTTCTCATGGTGGAACGGGCCGTTTCCTTGGATTGGTATTCGTTGACGATGCCGATGAACTTCCTGAACATGTCGCCAGTGTCGTCGTTCGCCAGCGGCTCGGCATGCGAAATCAGCTCAACCTTGTGCTTGCGCAGGGTTTGAACCGTGAGCTCCTGCTCGACCTGGTTTCGGAAGGCCCGGGAAAAAGAGTACACCATGATCGCGTCGACCGAGCGCGTGCCATCGGTCGCACGCGCGATCATCTGCTCGAAGGCCGGCCGCCTCATGTTGGTGGCAGTTTCGCCCTCTTCTCGGAAGATGCCGGCGATATGGTCGCCATCGCGCTTGCAGCGCGCGATCAAATGCTTCTCCTGCGAATCGAGGCTGAGCTGATTGTTGGACTGTTTCTCAGTTGAAACGCGAATGTAAATCAGGACATTGCGCGGCCGCGGCTGGACGACATTGTCGGGTGTTTCTGAGATTTGAAGGTTCTTGCGGGCCATCAGCAGATTCCTAACGCGATACAGAAGAGGGAGTCTATCCATGCAGGGGAATCAGGGGAAGTGATATTCGCCTGACTCCTCCGCACGGTTAAAGTCAGGGGAACGGGACTGCGTCTGCGACCACCTTCCAGCACTCCCGGAAACTCTGCAGCAGAGCCTCTCTGCGGTCGGTCAGCAACTCCTCAAACGCGTGCTGGGCGCCATCAGGAAAACTGCGGAAGCCGTCGACGAACATATCGAAGCGCTGCTCCTCGGTGAGGTCTTCCAGCTCCCGGATCGCGGGCAGCCGCCCGAACGTGCTGAAATAGTTTGCGGGATCGGGCACGAAATCAATCTTGTTGGCGATCGCATCCCTCGATTCTCGCACCAGCCAGAGTGCCGCCTCGATAGCGATATCCGCGTAATAATCAGGCGGCATCGGCAAGACGACGTTGGGATAGAGATTGTTGTCGGTCATGATCAGGTTCCTTTCAGCGGTTTATGGAGACATCTTTCGGCGCGATGGTGCAAAGACGTCATCGAGCACCGCCGAAAAATAACGCTCGATGGCATCGAGCTCGGCGGGCGCGATGGGTGTGGGATCCGCGACCTCATTGATCACGGTCCAGAACTCGGGGTCGGACGGCCGCAAGGGAGTGGTGGCGGCGCCACTACGGAGCGGCTGGTTTGGCACCGCCACAGTCGTCGGCGGCGCAGACGGACCGCCCGAAGCGGTCACACGTGGTTGCAGCCGCACTTTCGGGATGCGGGACTTAGCCACGGCCGTACTCCGCGGCCCGCTCGCGTGCGCCCTCGCGGACCCGCGCGGCATGGTCCAGCAGGGAATCGACGATGCAGGCCTTGACTTGGAGTCGTGGCAGCCACCTGAACGAACAGACCGGCCGTCGCGCGCCGAGCGGCCCCTTGGGGTAGGTGACCGCCGTTGTATGAGCCGCGATTGTCGCAACCACGAAAGCCTCCATCGAAGGAGGCAGTGAGTAATCGCGCCCGTCAGATCACGTTGCAGAACAATTGAAAAAGATCGGTGCCCTTCCGTCGAGACAAGTAGCAATAGTCGCAACGATAAGATTTGAGACAATATCGGAACGCTTTCGCCCGCTCATAATGCGTGCGCTAATCCCAAATGTTCGCCTACTCACCTCTTCGCACAGCGATCCGCGGGCGCGTAGAAGTGCGATTTTTCATCATGAATTTGGCCTTCAATGGGCCCGCGCGGCGGCGCCGGCCGCCGCGGCGGGTTTGAAACCCGATCTGATGCTTCCATGCGCGGCGAGGCCGGTAAACGGCTGGGCGAAGCCGCAATTACTGCGCGTCAACCACGCGGCACTTAAAAAACAATGCCGGACCCGGGCGAGTAACTGATCGTCAATGGTGCGATGAGACATCGAGGCGGGCAAAGCCGATTTCGTTCGAAAGACGCGGGAGAAAGCTGCAGTGACGACCTGGTTCTACGCTGATCCACATTTTTTCCACGCGTCGCCGGACAGGGCGGACGGCATTATTCGAATGTGTAACCGGCCGTTCGCAAACGGACGCGAGATGAACGAGGCGATGGCAGCGTCGTGGCGCGCCGTCGTGCGGCCGGACGACGAGATCATCGTCGTCGGAGACTTCGCTCACCGGGCCGATCCGGCTGCGCTTCGCAAGCTATTCGACAGCCTACCAGGACGCAAACATTTGGTAGCAGGCAATCACGACGGCGAGGCCACAAAGGGTCTCGGCTGGGAATCGATCCGCGATGTCGCGTATGAGACGATCGAAAGCACCAAATGCGTAATCTGCCACTATCGATGGGCGAGCTGGCCCGGGTCTCGCAAGCCGACCACGTTGATGTTGTATGGGCACCACCACGGCAAGATGCCAGGCAACCGGCAGTCCGCGGACATCGGCGTTGACGTCATGGGCATCGCTCCTGTCCGCCTCGCTACCATCAAGGCTTACATGGCGACACTGCCGCCACGCGTGGATCCAGAGGGCGGCGATATCGAGAACAATGGAGTGACGCCGTGATCCGCATCAATCCGGTTTCCGACCTGCACGTCGACATCGAGCGCAATGGGCTCGATAGCATGCCGCATATCGACGCCGACGTGACCGTAGTCGCCGGCGACGCCGCAGCGCCCGGCACGCTGGCATTGCGGCGTGTCCGCGAGCTGTATCCCGATCGCGACCGACCGCTCGTCTACGTTCCCGGAAATCACGACTTTTATTCCTTTCACGACAAGCACAATGCGGAGCTTAAGACCACGTGGGAGGAGCAGCGCGCGCGGATGCCAGAGGTCGCGGCGGAACTCGGGATCATCCTTCTCGATGATGCCTCAGTCGAGATCGGCGGCGTACTTTTTGTCGGCGCTACGCTGTGGACGGATTTCATGACCAGGCCGTCGTACGTGATGTTCGGCGACGCGGTACGCGCGGCCACGAAACAGATGAACGATTACCGGATGATAAAGACCGGCGCCGGCCGGTCGAAGGACCGGCTCCGCCCCGGCCAGACGATCGACGCCCACAAGGCCTCAGTCGCGTACATCGAGAAGGCTCTCTCCAAGCGTCCCTCGGGCCAGGACGCGGTGGTCATCACGCACATGGCTCCGTCGTCGCGGTCGCTGCTCCACTGGCCGACGACCACGGACCTCGACTGGTGCTACGCCAGCGATGTCGAGCGACTGATGACCGGTGACGCCGCGCCGGACCTGTGGCTACACGGCCATGTGCACTGCAACCGTGACTATTGCGTCGGCGAAACGCGGGTCGTCTGCAACCCGCGCGGATATCCGGCGCCCGGCGGCAAGCGCGAGAATCCGGATTTCGATGCGGGCATGGTCGTCGAGGTCGATGGGAGGCTTCCCCTTGAGATGGAGGTGGTGAACGGTAGCCAACATGTGGCAGACATCGCAGGCAAGCGAACGGCAGACAACGTCAGGCAGGCGCGCGCGCAAAGAATCAGCGCGGCAACGGAAATGTAGGCTGCCGCACGAATACCCCCTCTCTGGCTTTCTCTTTGAGGAATTGGACCAGCCGCCTGTTTTTGTTCGCTTTTCACCGCTACGAAGCGCGTACTCGGCGCTTCCATGAGGATAAGGCTCCGCGCATCCACGCCTTAGCTACGCTCATACTCTGTCGCTAGGCCTCGCTCCGGCAAGCGTTCGTTGACGCGCACCGCATGGTCGAGCGTGGGATCGAGTGTGCAGGTCTTGACCTGCAGGCGCGACAGCCGGTCCGCGAACCACTCGAGCCGCCGCTCTGGGGTGATGGTGGCCTGCAGCCGCTCCGACAGCGGCAAATCGAGGCGGGCTTGCGCGTCGATCTCGCGGAGGTCGGCAAAAATCTCGAGGCGATCCCGCGCACGCGAAAATGCGACATACGCCTCGTTTCTTGTCATCGACGGTCCGGCCCAGACGAAGGCCCGATCGGTGGTCAGGCCTTGGGATCCATAAATCGTCGTGCTGTAGGCGTGACCAAGCCGTGCTCGGCCATGCTCGTCGGCAAGCTCCGACACGCGAAAACTCGCCCGGCGTCCGGCGATGTCGACGTGCACGGTCGGATCCTGCGTCCCGCGACCGTCGATATCAGTGATGGTGGCGGTGGTGCCGTTGATGACGGCGAGACGGTCGTGGCGGACCAGGAACCGGATATGATCGCCGATCGCGAAGGCGAGTGTCTGGCCATGGCCGGAGGGTGTCACGGCGGCCACCTCGATATCCTCCCCGACGATCCGCGCGTCGCGCTTTAGTCGGACGCGGACCTCGTCATTGAGGGTGCGGACCTGCGCGTTAGTCTTGGCGATCAACAAGACGGAGGCGGTGGCCTCCGCGCGTTGTGCGCTTTCCCAGGCATCGACCAAGCTCGTGACAGTCGCCTTCTCGCCGGCCGCAAGATTTAGGAAACCACGCGCCTCGAACGCCGCCAAGCCCTGCTTGGCGCGGCCTTTGGCGAAATCCGTCACTGCCGTACGCATCCAGGCTTCGCGCTGACGCACGATGGTGTCGACGCGAGTTGTCCCTGTGATGCTGGCGAGGATGGACAGCCCCGGGCCGGCCCCCGGGCTCTGGAGCTGCTCACGGTCCCCTACAACGATAATTTTTGCGCCGGCCACCGCTGCTCTCTTGGTGATTGCCAACATTTGTCGCGACGACAGAAGTCCGGCCTCGTCGACGACAAGCACGGTGTTGGCGTCGAGGAATGGCTCCTTGGTTCGGGCGAGCCAGGCGTCGGTGGCCATCGCCTCGATGCCCAGCTTTTGCAATTCCTTGGCGACCTTCCAGGATTGGCTCGTACCGATGATTCGCCGCGCAGGAGCAGCATGATTTGACGGGAAACCGGCATCATCTTGGGAATACGCCGCCACGATTGCAGCCAAGGTTGTCGACTTCCCCGACCCGGCGGCGCCCTCGATCACCACGACGGCCGCCGAGCTCGTGGCCATTTGCGCGGCGTGGGTTTGTTCTGCGGACAGTCCGCGTTCGTGGCAAAGCTGCAGCACGCGCTCCGGATCAGGTGCCGCGCGGTGCTCCCGGGCGAGGCGCTCGGCCACCGTGACCAACTCGCGCTCGATTGCGATCTGCTCTGGCGTCGAATAGACCGGCTGCTGCAGGGCGTCCCGTCCGAGTTCAACGACGCGGCCTTCATCTAGCAGGCGGTCCACTTCCTGCTCGACGCGCATAGCATCGGCGCCTGTCCCCACCAGGGCCGTCGCCACGGCTGCGTAGAGGTGACGCCGCTCAAAGACACTTTCGTGCTCCGTCAGCTCCGCCGGCACGGCCGCTACGCGCTCGGCGATCAGCTCCTCTTGTTCTACGTGGTCCAATGTTCGCGAGGTGCGCAGATTCGCCATGAACCGATGGACGTCCAGGAACGGCGCAGCTTCCCCGGCCCACAATTGAAAACGATAGGCGGGTCGTTCCTTCTGCTTTGACGAACGCGTTCCGAGCGCGATGGCCGCAGCCAGCGCCGGGGCTTCGGCAGTTGACAGCCCCTCAGTGGCCATCGCCTGCTCCACCTCTCTGCGGCGGGCGGACCAGTGACGCTGCAGGGCCGCGAAGTCTTGAGCAAGGCTGCCGTCACGGGCATCCTCGCTCAATGGGACGACCACTTCGAAGGTGCCGTTTTTGCCGATCTCGCCAATTTCGAAGCCAAGTTTCTGCAAATTTGAAGATAGTGCGAGATGGTAGACTGCGCCGGCGGCCATCTTGTGAGCAAACAGGTGGCGCGCATCGAGCGCGCCAACGGTGCCGTCCTGACGCATTGAAAAGTTTAATAAAACTGCGTGCGTATGCAAATTGGGGTCGGCGTAGACCTTGCCGTCATCGTGCTCGACTGGACGGGCTTCCCCATGTTGGAACGAGGCAACCGTCAGCGTGGCTCGTTCGAGACGATGCCCATTCTTTCCGCGCCGACAAAACGCCGCGTTTCTTTCCAGGAAGGCGATCGTTGCTTCACAGGCTTCATGCTGAGCCTTCTCGATGGCGCGCCGCGTCGCGTCATCGGCGAGCGCAAATACGACGGAAACCGATTTCGGTGCGGACAGCGTCAGGTCGATGCCGCCGACACGTTTTGTCGTGTCGCCGCTGTTGGACAGCAGGGGTTGTCCATCCGCGTCAAGGGAAGCGTGAAGTCGCTCGAAGAGAGCATTGTCAACTTCAGCGCCATGCCTGACGCCGAAATTGTTGGTCGACGAGATCCAGCGACCTGCGGGCTCGCCGCCGCCGAGATAATACTCTGACTGCTTGCTGTAATATCGAGCCGTTGTTCCTGCCGCGATTGTTGCAACCACGTAAGCCTCCATCGAAGGAGGCCGTCCGTAGTCGCGCCCATCTCTTCACGTTGCAGAGCAATTGAAGAAGAACCACTCGGAACGCCGGGGAGGCCGCGCCAATCCGCGCTGGCGACGCGACAAAATATTGGATTTTACTCAAAATTCTGGAAGGCGTTTCGTCGCCCCGAAATGACTGCTCATGTAATCAACACCCACGACTTAATTGGAAGAGGAAGCGGTATGCTATTTGGAAGGCCGGACATTTTTGGAAATCGCCACAGCGCACGTATTTATTTGGATGAAGATCATCTGGCGGTAATGCACGAACAGCGCCCGGACGCTGAAATTCATGTCATCCCGGATCGCTTCAGTCTCAAGCCGATCCCGGTCATCTACTACAACGTGAAGTTCGGCTTTCCGGCGTCTCCCGTCGATGACGGTGTCCTCGCTCAATGGAGCACGAAGGATTATCAGGCGGTCACTGAGTTTCAGCTACGTACTCGCGGCGTCAAACTTAACCAAGTCCAGTTGACTGGATTTTTACGCGGCGACTGGATTGCCATTGTTCCGGCTCACGACGAAGAAGGTAGACGAGGGAATCCCGATCAAGGAACGATTGCGGGCACTTTGAGGACAGCGCTGTTCGCTCAATGCGTGCGAGCAAGCCGGGTACTTCAGATGGCGAGATTTAGATCTGAACGTGACGCGGATCCATGGACGCGATTTGATAAAGAATTCCGCGACCAGTTGGAGAACGCGGAGCTGGCGGAAGTAGAAACCGTATTCAGAACAGTCAGCGATGTTTATCGAGCTCCGGAAGTGCGAGATCGCGACCGCAACGTCACCACGCAATATTTCCACATGGCCGGACGATCTAACGCCAAAGAATGGTTCGGCATGACTCCGACCGAAATCCGATCTCAGGCGGCCGTCGAAATCCTCTGCTTTGAACAAATCTACGGACCGTTCAGCTATCAAGCGGTGGTCGATCGCGAACTTCCCATCATTAGCGTTTTGCGCCGTGCACACTTGCGGGCGCTCACGGCGCACCGTATCGGGCGAGAAGCTGCTCGGTATCAGGTGGCAAAGGGCAAGCGAGTGAGCCGCGGGACAAGAGCACGCTTGGATTTCGGCGAAGCGTTCGATCTGAATCTCTGGGGTTGCTTTCTCATGGCGCTCTATGGCGGGCTCAATCCGGCCGCGCTGTATGGCGAATTCGAACCTTTGACCGATCTCTTCGATCTTGCCGCCTGGTTCGGATATTTTGCTCGCGGTGACCACGAAGAGTTGCCGGTCGAGATCGCCGTGACCCTGGCCCGTTGTCTCTCATCGAATCCGGGATATGCGGTAAGCGAGGCCGACATTGCGGACCTCGAAAAGATCTACGAAGAGGTCCGTTACCTCGCCGATCTGCTCGTGGGCGAAGAGAACCTCCGAGACCTGGCGCAGCAGACCATTGCAACGCGAGTCCCTGCTCAAGTGGCTCCGCTGTATTACAATATCGTCATCACACCCAGTACAGCAAAACCTGATGACCCTGACGCGCGCATCGATCCGCGATTTAAGGTCGGAAAAGGCCAGCACGGCCTCACTCTTTCCGTGGACTACGAGAACCTTCCGCAGATGACTGAGGGCGAAAAGCTCTCAGTGCGGCGTTTCCGTCCTCTGTTATGGTGAACAGCTTCCATCAATAATGGCGGCGTTGCCGATCTTCAATTGGTCTGCAACGTCGCTCCGGCTCATCGGCCACTCTGCAAGCACGGCAACATCAGTTGCCATGTAAGCAAAGGAGACCAGCCGATGACTAGCCGAGTTTTCAACTTGATCCGGACAATCGCGCAGGCGCGCCTTGCCGAAATCGCGGCTTCTATCAACGAGACGCCGTGGGCCCAGGCCATCCGCAACGTGTGGCGGGCCAGGCACCACCGCTCCTCAAGGTCCGTCGCCGCCGCGATGCTTCAACGCTATTCGTGCTGTTACTTCGTCAATGCGGATTTTTGGAGCCTTCCGCGTATCGAGCTGGCCGAATACCGGACGTGCTCGATTGATGATGTCCCGCTGATCAGAGTGGGCGAGAAGGATATCGTTCAGTTGATCAAGGGCCGCCGAGCGTACATTACGACCTTCCGGGAGCATGGCGCTACCTTGGTTGTGAATGCTGAATTGCCGGTGGTGACACCGCCTGACGTCATCCACAGCATTGCCGCTCATGGTTGGCACATCCTGACGGTGGATGACGCACGCCGCATGATCGAGGGCCGCGACATCGCGGCTTCCGAACATGGTTATCTCACTCCGGGTAACGACTGGCTGACGACGACGGAAAAGAATGCCGACGCACTCCAGATTGCTGAGAGCCTGTTTCCTTTTTGCGAACAGGTCGTCGCGACCAGAACTGCGATGATGGTCATCTATACGCCGGGTCTCCCAAAGCCGCTCAGGCTCTGGCGCTTGAGCCTAAAGGGCATCATGCCATCTTTGCCGCCAGTTGCTTAGCCGACCAAAGGTGGCAACAGGAAAAGCAATGAGCGCTCGAAAGAGCGCTCATTAAGTTGTCGGCCCGCGGAGTGTTGATCGTTATTTGATCAACGCCGGTGCGAAAGGCCGGTCCAGCCGCCGCCTTCGTGGGGAGTGTGCTATCGGCAGGCGGAAATGCCCAGAAGCAGATGATCGCCTCGACGTTTCGAGGGCCCTTAGTCTTCGCCGATCCCGTTGACCAGATTGTGGTCACGCTCGAGTCCGGTCGTGAAGTCGCTCTACGTGACGGACACCGATATCTTGTCGGCCGCGAGGCTCGCGAGCGTGTCCCGCAGCGCGGTCGAGTCGTCCCCGAAGTCGACGCCGATCGTCGCCGCACCGGGAGGCTGGAAGCCGTTGGGCGGATTCAGCCGGCGGATTCGCATTTGAAGCAGCGCCACAACGGGGCTCCCTTGCCATCACGACTTGCGGCCAGGGTCATCGGCTTCTTGCAACGCGGGCAGACCGGAATGGCACTCGAACGCGGCATTGGAAGCGAGACAAAAGGTGCGCGAGATTAACTGAGAGGGTCCGCCGGATGCCCGGCGAATTCAGGTGAACAGGGCAAGTTCGTAACCGATCCCGCGGACTCCTTCGCGGCGAGCCTTTCGGCTTGTTCGACGAGTTCGGTCCGGGCACGTTGATCGCGTATCCGGAGAAAAGCCCGGATCAGCCTAAGTCCCTGCAGATCGCTTCGCGCTGAAGGCGCGTTGTCGTTCATTGTCCAACTCCCAGCCCTTTCTGTAGGCGATCCAAACGCCAAGTGCAACGATGCTCCTCATCGCCTATCGGTTGCAATATAAATCCGACGAAATCGAGGAATTTCTAACCGGAACGATTTCGACAATGTGGCCACGACGGCCACTTGGATGAAGGACATCCCCGCTCCGCTCCGACGGGACGAAGCAGCTGGCCTTTTTCGGACTCGAGAGCGGGCTCACACTCTGAAGCCAATGCGGTTATGATACCGCGACCGCACCTTTTGCTCGGAACTGCGCCGGTCCTATCACTTGGCCGGCGGCCGCAGCGGACTGTCCGCCCATCTGCGGGCCGTCGGGTCGTGAAGCGGATCGTCGTGGCAGTTGGTGCAGACGCAGCGCACCCGCCCCTCGGCGGCATCGTCAGGCACGACGACCATCGGCTTGCCGCATGCCGGGCACACCTTCCGAATCGAGTGGAGTACTGCCCTCGAACTTCCCTGCCGACATCAGCTTAATGCCGTCGGCCCGATGGACACAAGCGCGTCGCGGAAGGGCGTCCGGTGGGGTTAGCGTCGGACGGTCTGTCCCGATCTGGCGTCTTGACGAGCCTCAGCCTGCGTACTGAAATCCGGTTTTGGTTTTGTTGTGGGGGTGGCGTCATGGAGGAGTTCTACCGGGGCTTCGCGCAGCGCGCGCGATCTGGCTGAAAGAGCGGACCCGTTCACAAGGAGGAGGCTGCTGGACCTCGCTCTGAGATACGACGCCAGGAGCAAGCCGGGCGCACCAGGGGCTCGCCCGCTACCACCGCCACGCGCCACCCCGCCGGCGGCGATCTTCTCCGGATTGGGCAAGGACTGAGATCTGCGTGACGCCTGATCGTCGCCAGGCGTCCGAGCTTTTCTCGCTGGCCCGATGGTTCGTTCTTCACCGGAGAACCACGGTGTCCGCGAGAGAATGCACCATTGGCTCCGACGACCGGCGCCGGGCCTAATCGGCAGGCGCCTTCTCGCTGTCCTGGGCCACGTCCTCAGCGATCGGCTGGCCCCGCAGGGCCGTCGGTACTTCGCGTGCTCAGAACATCCCAAGAAGGACGAAGAACGCGACCTCGGCCAGGAATGTGAGCGCCATGACGGTAACCGTCAGAAATACATCGCTCATCGGCATTAGAGGCATGGCACGACCTCGCGTTCTGCGCAGCCCCGACTGTCAATTCCCGAGCCCGGGGATAGGTTTCCGGATGACGGGTTCCCGATGTGTGTTGTCGCCGGGCAGGGTCCTCGCCGAGGCCCTTATGAGCTTCCTTGAACTGTCTTGCTGGTGCGTGACCGGCATCGGTCTCGTCGTGGTGATCGCCCTCGCGCTGCTTTGACGCCAGCGCCGAATCCAGACTGACCGTTCTCCACTGTCGAGACGTCGAGGAGCGCCCGCGTGAAAGGCCCATAAGTCGCAACAACCACCGGTCCTGCTTTGGGCCGGCGCTCCAAATCTCCTGGCAGGGACCGGGCAAGGGTGAAGTCCGCTGGCGGCAGCTTCGCATGATCGGAGCTTCGCGCAGCGCTTGCCGGCCGACCCGATTGAGGCCGCCGAGAGAGGACCGGATATTTTGGAAGGAAGTACGTCGAGGTCGACGCGGACTTTCTCGCGCCTCCCGCCGCGAAGGTGGCGCCGCGCCTGATCGGATGCGTGCTGTCACGACGACCGTGGCGCCGAGACCGGCATCTGCGCGGAGGCGGCGGCATATGCTGCCTGAAGCAGCCGGCGCCGTCATAGGTTGAGCGTGCCTTCAAAGCGCGATTTCACCCTCTATACGCACAAAGTGGTGGCTAAGTCCGTATGTCCTTTGGCGCCGGAGCAGGCGCCGCAGGTCTCCGGCATAGTCGAGCCGCCGCCGCTCATGAAGGCGCGGCGGCTCGACATCGGAGAGAGGCATGCAGAAGATTCTTTACATTGGGCTCGATGTTCACAAAGCAAGCATTTCGGTCACCACGGCCGAGGAGGGACGGGACGGCGAAGTCCGTTTCATCGGCACCATCGCCAACACGCCGACGGATGTTGCCAAACTGGCCAAGCGGCTGGCCAATGAAGGCCATCGCTTGGCGTTCTGCTACGAGGCCGGCGGATGCGGTTATGGCATTTACCGACAACTCGTCGACCTCGGCCATGGCTGCACGGTGGCCGCTCCGACACTGATTGCCCGCAAGCCCGGTGAGCGGATCAAGACAGACCGAAGGGACTCGCAAAAGCTCGCCCTGCAGCATCGCTTTGGTGACCTGACCGAGGTCTGGGTTCCAGATCCGGTTCATGAGGCGATCCGCGATCTCGTCCGCGCCCGCATGGATGCCGTGATGCAGTTGATGCGGGCTCGGCAACAATGTCTCGCCTTCCTTCTTCGTCACGGTCGGACTTATGGGACCGGGAAGAAGAACTGGACTCTGCGGCACCGGCGCTGGCTCGCCACCCAAGAGTTCGATCAGACTACTCACCAGATTGTCTTCCAGGATTATGTCGAAGCGGTCTGGTCGGCCCAGGATCGTCGCGACCAGCTCGAAGCGCGCATATCGGCGATGCTATCGGATTGGTCGATGGCGCCGTTGGTCGAGGCACTGCGGACCGTCCGCGGTATCGACCTCATCTCTTCCGTGATCTTCGTGGCGGCGGTGGGCGATCTCGGCCGCTTCGAGTCTCCCCGTCAACTTATGGCGTATCTCGGCCTGGTGCCGTCCGAGCAATCGAGCGGGAGCCGCATCCGGCGCGGCGGTATCACTCGGGCTGGCAACCGTGAGGCTCGGCGCATGCTGGTAGAAGCGGCCTGGAGCTATCGCTATCAGCCGCGCGTTTCGTCGGGCAAGACCGACGTGGTGGAACGCCAGCCAAAGCCGGTACGGGATATCGCATGGAAGGCGCAGGTTCGTCTCTGCAGCCGCTATCGCAAGCTCGCGGCTGCCGGCAAGAAGCCCACAGTGGTCGTCACCGCGATCGCTCGTGAGCTCAGCGGCTTCGTCTGGGCGATCGGTCAGACTGTGAGGTCGCCGATGCCCGTGGTGTAAATCCGCCGACCTGTTCGGCCGGGGGCGGAGCGCAAGGTCAGGCAATCCTCGAGAGCCCAGTGGGCCGGTTCAATCCGATGCCCGTACTAAGTCAGAGGTAGGCCGCGACGAAAAGCGTTCATGCGGTATCCAACCCGCGAATGGAAGATTGATCGACCGTCGCCATCGGCGCTTCGCCCCCGACCCAACAGGAAAGAAGACTTCTCTGTCGCCGTGCCTCCGGCACGGCGAGGGTTCTCGCACATCTTTTTACTTGCAAAAGGACATGGAAGGGCTCCGCCCTCGCGCGGGCAAGGGTGAAGCACCGAAACTGGTGCCGGCGTGAGCGGTTTCCCCGGTCTTCCGCGCCCACGAAAGTTTTGAACGACATGGTCGTCAGGGCGCGTACAGACGCGCGCTGGACGCGCGCCCCTTCGGGCGGGTGATCCCCCTCCGCTCCCGCCGCCCTTGCTCTTGCTACCCCGGTCTCGCCGACGGGCAGGGTTGCAGCGCAGCGCTGCGCTTCAACCCAAGCCCATAGGAGAAAGACCCATGACGATGATGACCTTGAGCCGGAGCGAGCAGCCCGTGTCCGGCGGCTTTCGTGTGGACGTGTCGTGCGGCGAACGCATCGGCCGCGTCTCTTCGGAGTGGTTTTCCCGCCCTGATGACGAGCGTTATCTCAGCCTGACCGATCTTTATGACGCAGTGCGCCGCCGCGCTGATTGCGCCCAAACCCGCACCGTGGAAAGCCGAGCCGTGCGCGTGGAGGCAAGCCGCGACAATGCCGAACGATTGGCCCTGACGATGCCGGGTCGCAGCGAGCCGGTCGCGCCCACGCATTGGAGCTTTGGGCAGTTGTGCAGCCTTGTCGGCGCCCCGACATCTTACATGCGACAGCTTCCTGCACCGCTTGCCGGAATCAACCTGCAACACGGTTTGCTGTCACATCGTGGAGAGCTATTGAAAACGCTGGAAGCCGACAACGGGCGGGTCGAGCTTCGCGCCGTGACCGGTCCGGACTACGGACGCATCTGGGATCACGAACTTGTCGCCGCCGTGATGAAGATTGCAGGTAATGGCACGGGCGATACGCGGTGGAAGGTGCCGGGTGTGCTGGATTGGGCCACCATGACCCACAATCCCTTCGTGGACATCACCAAGGACACGACCACGCTTTACGCCAGTGACCGCGACGTGTTCCTGTTTCTGGTCGACGACACCAATCCGATTGAAGCCGGGCGCTTGGCGGATGGGTCGCCGGATTTGTATTTCCGGGGATTTTACTGCTGGAATAGCGAAGTCGGCAGCAAGACGCTTGGGATTGCGAGCTTCTATCTCCGCGCTGTCTGCATGAATCGCAATCTGTGGGGCGTCGAGAATTTCGAGCAGATCACCATCCGCCATTCCAAGTTCGCAGCGCAGCGCTTTGCACACGAAGCGACTCCCGCGCTGACAAGCTTTGCCAATTCCTCGGCCACACCGTTCATCGCGGGAATAAGAGCCGCGCGCGAGCGGATCGTTGCCCGGACCGAAGAAGACCGGGACGGCTTCCTGCGCAAACGCGGGTTTTCCAAGTCGGAAACGAGCAAGATCATTGAAACCGTGCTGCACGAGGAGGGCCGGCCGCCGGAAAGCGTTTTCGATTTCGTGCAGGGGATCACTGCGCTTGCCCGAGGCAAGGCGCATCAGGATGCACGGCTTGAGCTGGAGGGCAAGGCGAAGCGATTGTTAGAGCGGGCCGCCGCCTGAGCATCGCAGAAGCCGTGCAGCCGCCCACACCCGGCTGCACGGCTGTTGCTTCTGCCTGGCAGGGTCTCTGCAATTTTCCGCCGATCCGACTGGCCGGATCGGCAGTTGACGCATACCCGCGCTCGCCGGGCCTCACGGCCCGGCTCGCGAGGAAACACAGCCCAACCCTTAAGAAACATTCTCATGTTCAAGAACATGAACCACCGCGCTCCTCCGTCATGGAACGTTTTCGTCCGTGGCCCTCGCAACGAACGCTTGATCACACCACGGCATGTCCGCAATCGGACAATCGGCCGTCCGCGAAGTCGTGAGGGCCTGCGCGACTATTTCGAGCTCGAAAGGTGCTCGCGCAAGCGGGACCCCGAAGTGCAGCTCTAGCCTTGGACATCCTCGTGCGTCAGGCGACGACGTCCGCAAGCGGCTGCTGCACATGTGCAAAGCCAACCTAACGCGGATCCTTGGGCGCCGCATTGACGGCATCTTTTTGTCCGATTTTCGAGCAAGCTGAGATCGGCCGGCCTCTATCCGCCGAGCCTCCTGATTGGTCTCGAAGGCATGGCCTCTAGCCACTCTACGACCCTACCGCGCATGCCGCTCGAAGGACTGGATTCAAGGTCGAGATGCAACGCGAGCGGGCCTGGGCGGCGAGCGCGGTCGGAGATTTGCTCGGCGCGATGCGATCGGGAAACGACGAAGGAAGTTGCATGACAGATGGACCCAAGACCGCCGGCCACTATTGGGCAAAGTGGCGCATTGCAAATGACGGCACGAGAGACGCCGGCGAAGTGGTGCCGTCCGATCATTGGGAGGTGGTGCAGGTTTTTGAAAATCGCCTCGATTGCACCGCCGACGAATATTTGATGGTCAACGTTCCCGGCGTCGAGCGCAGCCAGTCCATCGAAAATTTTATCTGGGGGCCTGGACCGCTGCCGCCCCCGACTGCAAGCTGACGTCACATTCGGTCCTGGCAGGGGGCGATTGAAAGCGGATGCCCCCAGCCGTTCTTGATGGGGTGGCCCCAGTTGAGCTGCCAAGGCGCGAAGCGACGTGTTCACGCGCTTGCGCCAATGCTGCGACTACTTGGTGCTGTTGATCAGGGGCTGATCGTCGATCCATCTCCGAACGGAGAATCAGGTGCTGGCACGAACAATCACCAGACTCTCGTCTGGTGATGAGAATTATCCTCTCGCGCCAACAGGAAGCTGCCAGGTTACGGCAACAGACCTGAGGCAGTCACTCACCGCAGCTCGGAGACGATATGTCTCGTCAATCGGGAATCGTTGTGAGCGGTCTTGCGCAGGATCATCGGCCGCTTGGAGTAGCGCTTGCTGTTCGGGAACACGATGAGATCAGTTGTCGGGACCTGGCCGATCGCATCTTCCGTCATCAGGCGCACCGCCTTGGGCTGGAATGCCCAGGTGGTCTTGCCGGTGTTTTCGTCCCTGGTCTCGACCGATTCCATCAGGGTGTAGTCGCCGATCGATCGCGAGAGAAACTCGCGTTCGTCCGGGTCGATCAACGGGAGATCGGAGTAGGTAGTGAACTCCGCCGTGTTGAGCAGGGTACGGGCACCATCCGCGCCGTTGATGTCGATGATCTGGCTTCGGCTTTGCCAGAAGGTCCAGAGCCGCAGATTTTGTCCGGGCAGCTCGCCGGCCGCGACCAAGAGCTCCTCGAAACGGCCGAGGGTTGCCGCCTCGTCGATGAAGCACACGATCGGCTCCCGGGCCCGGCGGCGCCGGACGGCCGTAAAGAGCTCGCAGAGCAACCAGCGCATCAGCGGGGTCAGCGTCTTCATATCCTCGGCGGGCAACGTGATGAACAGGTCCATGTCACCGGTCGTCACATCCGACATGGAGAAGGTGCTCTTGTACGTGAGCCGTTGCAGCCTTTTGTCCGCGCACCAACTGAAGGCCTGCGCTGCCGTCGACACGATCGAATCCCGGCCTTTCGGATCCATGGCAAGCACAGCCCTGGCGGCTGCCGCCGCGTTTCCCTTCAGCAGCATCAGCCTCTTTTCGAAGGTCTCCAGGTTCGCCAATAGCCAGGCGGCATTTGCAGGTGTTGCGCAATTGGCGGCATGCGCCACCAGGAAGGCGCCGACGATGACGTCAACCGCGCGGTTCTGGAAATACACCGCCTCGCCATTGGCTTGCTCCGGCAACAACGCGCGGGCGACACGCTGCAGATGGAGGATGTCCTCCGGGTCCATCGTTGCAAGCGGATTCCAACTATCTGAGCCGCCGACAATTCCGATCGGGTCTAGGCAGCGCACGGTTCGCCCGAGCGCCCTCCGGCGCTCCGCCACCGCGCGATAAGCCTCGCCTTTCGGATCGACGACGATGGCGGGCCCACACCAGCCCTTGTTGTCGGGAACAGCGAGATTGGGAATCAACAACCCGGACGTCTTACCCGTGCGCGGCGGCGCGATAGTGACGATATGGCTTTCGGTCGAGACCCGGATCGGCCGCCGGGTATCGGGATCGAGGCCGAGTTCAAGACCGATCCGCATTCGCGCGCGCTCTTTGCGGCTGGCCCAGCGGGCATTGCCGTAGGTACCGCGAGGGTCGCGCCGGGGGCCGTAGTTCGGCACAAAGCATGCGACGAAAGCCAGGAGCGGGCCAGCCGCGATCCAGGCGAGAGCGGTCCGGCCATAGGGGCCCAAGGCCTTGGTTTGGCCGAACGCCATGTCACGGTAGGCGAGCAGCGAATCCCATCCCCAACTGTCTCGCATCGCCGTAAACCAGACGGACGGCGCTTGGATCGTGTTCGGCCACAGCGAGGCGTCGAGGCCGTGCACCATGAATTCGGCCACGGGAAGGCCGAGCACGAAGGCTATGATGGTGAGGGGTACGAAGATCTTCCAGAACACCGTATTACTCCGAGGTGGACGTTACGAAACGCTCGTAGGCTTGTGCAGGCATGGTGGCTTCGAGGTGCCCTTCTGCGGCCGACCAGAACCGCAGCCGAACGTCTCCTTCGGCATTCCGGCCCATCACGACCACGGCAGTGTGGGCCTCCAGGCGACGAAGTTCGCTATGCCCGTCCGGAAATCTCCAGGTCAGGTCGAGGTCTCGGCCGAAATGAACTTTCGCATGACCGGTGTTGTGGACAGCTAAGCCCCCGATCACCACGATGGGAATCGAGATCAGGGTGAGCACCACCAATCCCCGCCAATGGTAGCGGGCGTGCCGAACTGCGGACCGCATGGTTTCCCCGATCGTACGAGGAAGCCTGATGCGGCGCCGTGGCAACAAATCTGCGACCGTGCGCTCCAGCATCTCGCGGTCGTAGGGAAGCAGGGCCGGATCCTTCAGCCCCGCCAGACGTGCGGCGGGGTCCGGCAAGGCCCGAAGTTCGGCGAGCTTGGCGGCACTCGCCTGACGCAACTCGCGATCCGTCGCGTCGGCGTCAGCCTTCGCGTCGATGAACCGCTTGCGCAAAGTTTGCAGGCGCTGGTTCACGACGCAAGCCACACAGCTGCGGGGCGGACCGCTTCCATCACCGCGAGGCGGAAGGCCTTGAGGTCTCTCACCATGCGCCGTGCCTCGTTGAAGCCGTACTCCTTCTGGAAGTCGGACGTCTTCAACTGCGGGATGGCACAGAGTCCTGTGGCCTGGAGGAAGCCGAGGGTGCGCGGTTCGAACTCGAACTTCGGCAGCACCGTGACCTGCGCGCCGTCGGCGACCCGCTTCAGCATCGCGGGGTCGACGTCGCCCCGCAGCTTGTTCTCGACCACGAAGCGAGCCTTGGCCCAGCGCTTCGAGGATGCCAGGAGCTTGGCGCCGTCGGTCAATGCCGCGGCGTCGGCGGTCACCACCACGGCGAGCGCGATTTCGATCTGGGTGTCCGCGATGCCCGCGACGAACTCGTCGTCGAATGAAGCCAGCAACGACGACGCGGTGTTGGCGCCGACGTCGATGATGGTCGGCAACTCGGCGCCGACCATCGCGTTGATCGGCCCGTCGAACTCGGCACGGGCGGCCTGGCCGCCGGTACGGTCGATGGAGGCCCGGTCAGCACGCACCGGGAAATGCGAAACCCGCTTCGGTCCCTTGGACTTGCCGTGGTCGTACTCCAGGATTCGCGGCGTGGACTCCAACTCGATGATCGGCGCGTCGGGCACGGCTTCCGCGACCCCACGGGTAAGCGTGGATTTACCGACACCGCCGGTTTCCTGGGCAACGAGCAAGAGGCGTGACATGGGGACTACTCCTGAGGTACTGAATGGCGACGCAATCCGGTTGCGGTCTGCCAGGTGGGTGAAGCAGGAGGTCTAGCGAGAAAGGCCGTTCCGGATTGCAGGCCAATTGAAAATACCTGCGTGGTCCGGTCAGCGCTTGCCGAGGAGGTGGGCGTGTTTGGCAAGCTCGGTGCGTCGGATCTCATCTTCGCTGATGGTCTGGTCCGGCGTTCTCCCGCCGAGCGGTCTATTCATCTCTGGGCTGAGCGAGACCGTCTTCCTGGCGGCCTGGCCATCCTCTTGGAGGCGATCGGGCAGGATTCTGGTCCGATCTCGCACGACAGTCTGAACCTTCAGCTTCTCGGCGCGAGTTTTGATGTTGTGCATTAACGCAGTGAGCCTGCGCCCTGTAAGCGGTTGGCCTTTTCCCTGGGTCACACCCTGCGCTGCCAGAGCGCTGGCGATTTCGGTCCACGTCGCGCCGTCCTCACGGTGCAAGCGCTCGAGTTCATCGAAATTGCTCCGGATGATCTCGGTCGCGCCTGTCTTGACTTTCCCTATCGGCGAGGCAACGCGATGAGCTTTGAGCCGCTTCACGTCGCCGCGCAGACGTTTCAGATCGATATTCATGATGCCGATGCGTACCGGCCCAGAGTTAACGGCACCACCCAAGGAACACGCGTGGGCCACACGATGCCAATGTAAGGCCAATTGACCACCAACGGAGTCCTGCAAAGTTGAATGATCCAGGCTCAGAACTCGCTGACTCCGAGCCAGAGCCGCCGCCCAAACGAAGGGAGGCGGTCACTCAGGCATTACGAATTCCGCCCCGCCGACCGGTGAGACGATACGCGTGTCGGCGATCCGAGGGGACTTGTCCGGGGACACGGCCCTGCAAGCGCGACGTGAGACGATCGCCAGCCATCTCCGTCTCGGGGTCCCCTGCGTCAGCGTCCTCAACGACGCGAAGACCTTACAGATCTCCCCGATCTGTCCGATCAAACGGCTCCGGCCTGTTTGGACCATGCATGGCCACAGAGATCCACAGAGGAACTACTGGGTACCACACCAGGACCACAGGAAGTACCACACGCAAGACCACTCAGTTTTTTGGCACACCTGTGCATCGGTGGATGGCGCCCGCATGGCAAGAACTTTTTCGACGCTCTGACAACTTGGTGGTCGGGGTGCGGTCATCGGTCCGGCCTCATCGAAGCGGATTCCTGGTCCGCGGGCCCTAATGGTAGTCCGCGGATCGAGTCCCAGCCACTATGGCGCGCTTGATGCGCATGCACAGGTACGGGTTGTCCCGATCCTCGGTCTCGACCGGTTGCCATTACGTCGTCGTCGCTCTCACCAATTCGATGATCCCACTCGGCAGCTGACTTTCTTTTCCTTTCCGGCCGCTTCTCCTTACGCGATGGCGGAGGCTTCCTGGCGGAATGCCTCGCCTCGGCTCATCACCGCCCACGCGATCCTCGCCATCTTGTTGGCCACCGCGATCGTGACCACGCGCGCCGGACGCCTTTGGAGGAGCGCGTTGATCCAGCCGGCAAGCTCGGGCTTGTTACGGCAATAGCGAATTACGGCGGTGGCGCCGAGCACGAGGAGCTTGCGCAAATACGCGTCGCCTTTTTTCGAGATCTTTCCCATATGGACCTTGCCACCGGACCGGACTGCCGTGGGACAAGCCCGATCCACGCTGCCAGATGCCGCCCGGACTTGAAGACTTTGATGTCTCCAATGGTGGCTGTAATTGCGGATGCCGTGATCACTCCGATGCCGGGGATCGTTTGCAGTCGCAGACTGACCTCGCTGGCGCGGTGCGCTACTCGAATGGCTTTCTCGATCGTTTGTACGCGTGTCTGCAAATCGTCGATCTGGCCCATGATCAGCTCGACGCAGCTGCGGACCGCATCGGGGAGGACCGCTGGGGTCGCGCCTTGGGCAAGCGCATGCAGCTCCGGGATGCTCCAGACTCCCTTGGGCGCGACCAGTCCGAACTCAGCGAGCTGGCCACGCAAGGAGTTAATCAGCGCTGTACGCTGACGGACCAGCAGCTCTCGTGTCCGATGTAGCATTAAGCCCGATTGCTGCTCAGCGCTTTTGATTTCGACAAATCGCATTGTGGGTCGGGTTACCGCTTCACAGATCGCCTCTGCATCCACGGCGTCATTCTTGCCGCGCTTAACGTACGGTTTGACGTAGCCCGCTGGCATCAGCCGGACGTCGTGCCCGAGTGCCGTCAGCTCGCGACCCCAATGATGGGCGGTGCCACAGGCCTCGATGCCGACCAGGCTACGCGGCAGTCCTTTGAAGAACTCGAGTACTTCCGAGCGACGGAGCTTCTTGCGAACCGTGACCTTGCCAGTCGCGTCGACACCGTGAACCTGGAAAACGTGCTTGGCGAGATCAAGTCCGATTGTCATAGTGGGCATCGTGGATGGCTCCCTTTAAGTGAATCTGACAACGACTCACTTTGGCACATCAGATGCCGGTAGCGGACGCCATCCACACCATCACTGTGATGGCATCCGCATGGCAAGAACGTTTTCGACGTCTTGGGCGACTTGGTGGTCGGGGTGCGGTCATCGATCCGGCCTCATCGAAGTGGATCCCATGTCCGCGGGCTTTAATCATAGTCCGTGAATCAGGTCCCAGCCACTATGGCGCGCTCCATGCGCATGCACAGGTACGGGTCATCCCAGTTCCCGGTCTCGACCGGTTGCCATTACGTCATCATTGCTCTCACCAATTCGATCGTCCCACTCGGCATCTGACTTTCTTTCCTTTCCGGCCGCTTCTCCTTACCCGATGGCGGAGGCATCTTGGCGGAGCGCCTCGTCTCGAGCAGTGGCGCCGAGCAAGAGCAGCTTGCGCAAGTACCGCGTCGCTTTTTTGGAGATCCTTCCCATATGGCCCTGCCACCGGATCCGGACTTGCCGTGGGACAAGCTCGATCCAGGCTGCCAAGGTGCCGCCCGGACGCGAAAACTTGATGTCTCTGATGGTGGCAGTAGTTGCGGATGCCGTGATTAGGGCAATCCTGCAGCGCGGTGGCACCTTCTTGGAACAGCGTTCGGAATCGGGCGGCAATGGGGCGTGGCAATGAAGCCGTCCGCACATGCCTTGCTGCAGCCGCGGTTGCAATCGTCGGCGCGCCGAATTGAAACGTCTGCTAAGTTCTAGGTTGCAAGGTCAAATGGGCTCAAAAAATTTCGGTCTTATGGGACGAGGAAAGTCAAATGCCGACATTTGTACTCAATCCGTTAGATCGGCGCCCGGGAACGCTTCCATGCGCGTAACCTCAATTCCTCGCTCGCTTCTAGCGCGCTCTCTCAAGGGCATTTACGAGTGGGGCTATCGCCGAACAATAAGCATTGGAAGTTGGTGGGAACCGCTTCTTCAAGAAGCCTCGCCAGGACTTGGAGAGCGAATTCTGGAAATTAGCGCGGAGGGCTGCGGCGCAATTGAAATATTTGCACGTTCTTGTCCTACATCACATTTTTTCGCCTTGCCGTCCGCAGACCTAAACGGAGCTGATGTCGAAAAGTTAAGTAATCTTCAGCTCCTGCACGGAAATCACTTCGGCATTGACTGCGATGCTGGCTCATTCGACAAAGTAATCTGCTCCCTAGCGCTTCATCCCTTGCCGGGTGACAAGAAACTTGCGCTTCTGAGAGAAATCAAGCGAGTATTGCGGCATGGAGGCAAGTTATATATTGCCGATTTCGACCAACCTCTACGACCCGGAGAGATTTACGCACTGCGAGGAACGGGTTATTTGTTTGGCTATGACACCGCGAAGACCCATACAGACGGCACTTGGATAAACTTCATTAAGCAGGCAGGTTTCGTAGGGATACGTCGTGTAGCGACCTACTCTGAAACGGTCGGCCGCATTGCCATTGTCCGGGGCCGTCGTGCCTGAGCAGGCTGGAGGGTCAGCAACTGTCAGCAAGCAAAAACAATGATTCGCGAGCGACGTCAGTCGTCTTCTCGGAGAAAATCCGCCCTGTCCAAGGTCCAACACTAGTCCAAGGTCCAACACTAGCCTCATCTGCGCGAACTCGTAGCGGCTATTTGCGAAAAAAGCTCACTCCGTTTTGAGGCGCGAGCTCTTCGCTTGCAGCTTAGTAAAACGAGCAGACGTTAATGGGGCCGTACGGCGTTATTCTCCAGCACCCGCCATGACCGTGCCCGTGGCTGCCAGAGTGGTGACTGCCAAAGCTTTGATGACCGTGACCTCCACCATGCCCGCCGTGTCCGCCGCCGTGTCCGCCGCCATGGCCACCAACGTGGCCACCACCATGACCTCCACCGTGGCCGCCACCATGTCCGCCTGCGAGCGCCGATCCGGTGACAGACAGCGAGCCGGCAGCGAATGCGATAGCCGCGATAGCAACGAGTTTCTTGATCTTCATCGTGGTCGTCTCCTTGATTTGGGCAGGGCGACCATCGCGCTGCCATGAACTCAGGAGGTAAACGTTTTCGCTAGAGCGCGATGTGATCCGAATCACATAGGTGGCTCGTCCCGCGATGGCGGTCAAGTGAACGTACCGTCGGAAGTGACAACGTTTAACCGTTGGCCGCCGCCATCGGCCCCCGACCTCGTCGATCAAACGGTATTTACCTTTCGATCGATTTCGTCGAAATGGCGCCTCCGATCGGCAACTTTCGAAACTTCAAAACTTGATAGAACTCTGTTGATAAGGTCGATCGTGTTGTGAGGCTGGCTTTGCTGAGGCTGAGCGGGACCAATGTAAGGCCGCCTCGGTCAGATGTCCGTCAGAATTTCAAGCGTGTTCACCTTCGTCAGGCACTGATGGCGTACCTCCCCGTCAACAGGAACTGCTCGAGAGTATGTCCATAACCATCATAACCGCGCATCCTTCGTTCTCCCGCGTCAAATTAGCTGTCGTGACTTGTGTGAAACCATAGGGATCCTCATCATCGGGAGTGCCATCTTCGTCGAGCCTGTGCACACAATGCTGACGGCCCTCAACTCGCCGAGAAAACACGCCGAAGGAGCGCGCGCATCACCGTGTCGGTCAGACCGGCCGCTCGGGATCGTCGACCGAACGCGTGCTCAATTGCGCAAAATTTGCGCTCACGTCCCCAACCCGATCCCCTACACCGCATCCTCCAAACTTTTGCGATGGAATGATCCAGTTACCGCCATTACAATAGGCGACGCGATTGGAGGATCGTAAGCGGAGCTTTTCTCCCATTTGATTGATTGGTTTCCCTTCGGCTTTCGCTCTGCGATTCTTGGCTGGTCAGAGAGCCAAGAGGAGACTGAAGGCGATGGAACAATCGGGGGAGGAAGCCGAAGC
>JAKFVP010000136.1 GCA_021732175.1 Bradyrhizobium sp. | reverse complement strand
GGTTCGGCTCCGCCGCGTACGCCATGGAAGAATGCACGGTCGAACTTCTCAGCGCCATGATCTGCGCCGACCTCAGCCTTAGCGTCGAGCCGCGCGCCGACCACGCCCGCTACATCGCCTCCTGGCTGTCGTTATGCTCACCTCGCCATAAGTCGAGTAATCGCGAGGTGTCGATAATGTGAAGGAACGCGGCCAGATTGGCTGATGCCTGCGGTTTCCTATCAACGTTCCTTCACATTATTTCAGAGCGTGTCGAGCCAGGCGAGCACGCTTGCATCGCGCTTCCAAGATGGCTGACCGCCGGGAGTTGCCGGAGCGGCGACCTGTTCCAAGGCCTTCCGCTTCGTTTCCAGATTGGCCCTGGCATAGTGGTTGGTCGTGTCGAGGCTCACATGGCCGAGCCAACTACGGATGACCGTAACGTCGACGCCCGCCGAGATGAGGTGCACGGCGGTGGCGTGCCGGAAGGCGTGTGGCGTCACATGCTTGGCACGCAGCGTTGGCGTGGTTTCGGCCGCAGCCCTCACGTAGGCGGCAAGCTTGAACCGGACCCCCGAGGCACTGAGCGGTTCGCCATAGCGGTTGACGAACAGCCTCTGGTCCGGCGCCCGTGGCTGCCGCTCGAGCAGCTTCCGCAGCAGCAGGACCGTTTCCGGCCAGAGCGGGCAGATGCGTTCCTTGCGGCCCTTGCCGGTCAGGCGTACGCAGCTCGGGCTTTCGAACCGGATCGCTTCGGGGCACAGATCGAGCGCTTCCTGTATTCGTGCGCCGCTGTTGTAGAGGAACGAGAGCAGCGCATGATCGCGCATGCCTTCGAGCGTAGAACGGTCGGGCTGGGCGAGGATCGCCGTCACTTCCGCCGGATCGAGGTAACATGGCTCCGATACCGGCGCGCGCTTGATCGGGATGTTGAGGATTTCGATGCATTGCGCGATCGATGGGGGATACTTGGTGGCCACGAAGTGGAAGAAGCTGCGGAGCGCGGCAAGCCGGCAGTTGCGCGTGCCGATCGTACCGCCGCGTTCGTGCTCGGCATGGCTCAGGAACGCGGCGACCTCGCTGGCTGTCAGATCGGCCAGCGTGATCACCGCCACCTTCTTTCCAGCACGCTGCGCGACGAACCGCAGGTACAGCCGCCAGGTATCGCGGTATGATCGAACCGTATGGATGGACGCGTTGCGCTGTTCGACCAGCCATTCGTAGAAGAACGCGCGCAGCAGGTTCGGGAACGGGTCGGCCTTGCTCATGGCTGCGCCTCCTGCCCCAGGCTGAGGCATTGTGCGCCCACTGCACGGAACCGCTCGTTGGCGTGGTGCAGCAACTCCTGCGTGACCGTGATGTAGACCAGCGTGGAGTTGATATCCCGATGGCCGAGGTAGGTCGCAAGGAACGGCAAGCGCTCCTGCGGGTTGATGCCGGCGCGATACCATTCGAGGATGCGGTTCACGACCATCGAGTGGCGCAGGTCATGAAGGCGCGGTCCGGTGAAGCCGCGCGGCGGCTTCAGCCCGGCCCGGCGGATGACGTCGACCAGCAGCCAGGCGATGGCCTGGCTCGAGTATCGGGCACTGCGCTGCTCGTGCCAGAACAGTCCGGAGCGCGGTTCTTGCGATGCTCCGGCCCGCCGCCGCGCATCGATATAGGCCCGAAGCTCGGCCACCACGCTTTCGGACAGAGGCAGGATCCTGGTCTTGAAGAACTTGGTCTGCCGCACCGTGATCGTGCCGTTATCTAGGTCGATGTCGCCAAGATCGAGCCGGGCTACCTCGCCGCACCGCAGCCCCGCACAATAGGCCATCATGAGCATGGTATGGATGCTCAACGGGCGAAGCGGCACTCGCGGCGAGGGATAGGTTCGGGCGATATCGAGCATCCGCCGGACATCGGCGGGGGAGTAGATGTGGGGCTTGCGGAACTGCTTCGCCACTTGCTTGATCGGCCGCGAGTCCGGACGACGCGGCGGGATCGACGGGTCCCGGTGCCGGAGGATTTTTGCCAGGACGCGCTTCAGCCTCTCGCATTCGGCGGGATGATTGGGCGCCGACTTGGCGCTTGCCCAGTGTTCGAGCATCACACCTATCGGCTCATCTTGCAGGGCCGGGTTCAGTTGCAGGAACCTGTCGAACCGGACGAGCCACACGGGCTGACAGGTGTACTTGTAGCCGCGGCTCCGCATCAGATCGACGTGCTCGGCCATCATCGCGCCCAGGACGCTGCCGAACGGTTTGGGCCGATACAGCGCGGCAAGGGCCTGGTTCGGATCGGGCGACGCCAACGCGCGCCACACGGGCATGCACTGCCTGATATTGCACGCATCGCGCAGGTCGCCGACGGGATTGCGTTCGATCGCTCCGATTTCCAGAAGATGATCGAGGAACCGGTCGATGATGCGGGTGCGGTGCAGCCGTGTCGTCGCAGCCCATCGGGTTGACGACGCCTGAAGCCAGGCCACCAGCACGTCCTGGCCGAGTTCGGCGTGGCGCTCGGCCACGTCCTGGAAGCTGTTGAGCGCCTGCTTGTACACGACGCGGGTCTTCGGTCTGCGCAGATTAAGGTCGGCCACATAGCGCTCGACCAACTGCCGCTCGGGATCGGGCCAGATCATCATGACCGCGCCTCCCGTCCCGGCACGTCGAGTGCGATATCCCTGAGATCCTCGGTGGCGAGCTTGAGGTAGGGAGCGGTGGACTCGGCCGAACGGTGCCCGAGCATGTCTCCGATGATCTTCGTCGGCACCGCGGCGCGCAACATCTCGACAGCCCGGGCGTGGCGGAAGATGTGCGGGCCACTCTTGCCTGGCGGCTCGACCCCGGCGTCATGAAGTCGGCGCCGCACGGCGCTGGCCAGCATCCCGAGCTTGCGATAGGGAGCGCGCGTGCGGACGAACACTTCCCGGGCGTCGGTCTCGGGTCGCCCCGAACGCAGATAGGCGAGCAGCGCTTCTCCTACCGGCACCATCAGGGGCAGGAATGAACAGGCCCGGGTTTTGGTGTGCCTTATGCGGATCGCTTCAGCGCGCCAGTCGATGTCCTCGATCCGCAGATTGCGGACCTCGCTCGACCTCAAGCCGTAGGTTGCAAGCAGTTGCAGGATCGCATGGTCCCGCAACCCCACCGGCGTTTCGTCCTGCCCAGCAACCTGCAGGACAGCAGCGATCTGATCCCGCTCAAGGATCGAGGGCACCCCCTCGTAGGCGTAGAGCAACGGGGCGATGACGTGCGGCGACAAGTCGATCGCGGTGCGACCCGTGCGGTGCAGATAGCGTAGGATCGAGCGAAGCCGCTCCGCGACATCCTTCACCGATTTGCGCGTCTGGTGGGGGCTGCGCGTTTCCATGTAACGGTCGATGTCGCCGACGGTCATTTCCATCAGACTGTCGATGCCGCATCGATCAAGCTGCCCGGCGAGGAAGTTCCGGCCCTCCCACATCAATGCGTAGATGCTGGACTCAGCAAGGCCCCGTTCCTCGCGCAGCCAGGTCTCGTATTCGTCGCAGATCGCAAAGCGCAGCGTGTCAGCAGCGCAGGTCGCTTTCGGCGCCGGCGGCCACTGGCCTTGCGCAAGCCGCAGCAATGCGTGGATTCCAGAGCGCGGAATGGAGTGCCAGTACGGCCCCGGCGACCGACCATGGCGTTTGCGGAACATCGCGATCGCATGGTGCAGGTAGTGCGCCACCTGCGCCTCGGTCACCTCGGTGATCGGGATGCTCCGCCGGGCAAGATAGTCGAGGAACCCGCGCGCATAGGCGCAGTAGTTCCCGGCCACCACCGGGCTGTATCGTTGACTGATCAGTGCGACTTTGAGTTCGGCGATCAGTTCGCAATCGGTATTCGGCATCGAAGGCTCCTCTGCTGGTCAAACGACCGCAGAGGTTTGTCAGGAAATAATGCGGAGCAAAGCCCGTCAGATAACGGCGGAATCCTGCGGGTTTCTGGCGCTGAAGCCGCGTTCCTTCACATTATCGGCACCTCGTGATTACTGTCGTTATGCTCACCTCGCCATAACTGGAGCCATGATGCCAGATAATCGGCGTGACGAACGGTCGGCACGATGCCGAGCGCGGCGCAAAGGAAGGCCGATCCCATCTCGGCGATCAATTCTTCGCGCGCATAGTCCTTGCTGCCGAACGCATTGCGCAGATTGCGATTGAGGCGCGACGGGTGGCCGCTGGCATGACAGAGTTCGTGCAGCGCCGTCCGGTAGAAATTGATCTGTTCGTGGAAGGCCGGTTGCGGGGGCACCTGCACATAGTCGGCGCTCGGGACATAGTAGGCCTTGTCCCCACCGATGCGGAAATCGACGCCCGATGCCGCAATGACCGCTTCGGCGATCGGCACGACTTGGCGTTCGGGAAGCGGTGCGGGGTCGGTGGCAAGGCCGGGGCGCAAGCCTTCGCACTGTGCGACGTTGAACACGGTGAAGCGTTTGAGGAACGGCACCGCGCGGGCTTCGCCGCCGGTCTGGCGCGCGCGTTCCTTCTCGGCTTCGGGGGTGAAGCGGTCGGCATAGACAACCCTTGTCCCGCGCTCGCCTTTCCTGACATTGCCGCCCGCTTCCAAGGCTTGGCGGAAGGTCAGCCACGATTGCGACGGATAGCCGTTCTCGATCACTGCTCCCCACAGGATCAGGACATTGACGCCGCTGTAATTGCGGCTGGTGAGCCCGTTGCGCGGGAGGCCGGGGGCGGCGGAGAAGCCTTGACCATTGGGGCGGCCCCAAGGCTGGACCCAAGGGAAGCGGCCCGCCTCAAGTTCGGAAACGATGCGGCCCGTCACCTCGTCGTAAAGATTGGCGCGCTCCGCCGGGGGCTGGCGTTTGCTGCCCTCTGCGCGCGCGCGTTGGCTGCCGGTCTGGTGCATGGCTATCCTCCAATGCCGCCCCAAAAACCCCAGGGCCTCCCCCGGAGCGGGGGTGGGCGGCGAATTGCGACCTGCCGGGCGCGGCCAGGAGGCGGTCCGCACCCGCAGGGCCGAAATGCAATGGAGGAGCCGGACCCGAGCGCAGTCGAAGGCCGGCTTGCGGGACGCCGGGCCGGGCCCAGAAGGGAGCGCCGCCCACCCGCGCGACGAGGGGAAGGCCCAACGAAAAATGCCGCCGCGCCGGTCAGGCGCGGCGACAACAGGCCGGAGCAAGGCTCCGGCATCCCGCCAGTCCGATCGTCACCTTTGGCCGGGACGCGCGAAGCGTGGCCCGGTGGAGCTTGGCGAACGGATGTGAGCCTAGCGGAATAGAGCGGCGGTCGCGCCGCAGGCGCGAGGCGCCTGAAAACCCGGATGCGTCAGGTCAGACCCTGCCGTCTTGAAGCACTCTCGTCGTGGTCGCCATGCGCGCGGTGACACGAGGAGCGAGCACTCGGCCCACTGGCCCCAACAGATCAACCGTGCAGCGGGGATCCGTTCGAACCGGTGCGAGCGGTCATCGCGGGCAACAGGCTCATCATGGTGGCACCGGCGATGATGATCGCGCCGACCGCCGCGGCGATGCCGGTCGCGGTCGGCCCCGCACCGCCGAGCTGCATCAGGCTGGAGACGACACTGCCGCCGGCGATCCCGGCGGGCACGGCGAAGAGAAGCGCGATCGCTCCGCGAAGCGGAACGGGCAACCGCGACGCGATGAGCATGCGTCCGATCAGCAAGACCGCGACGCCGACGACGAGGCCGAGAAGCAGACCGAGCAACGGCCCCAGTTCGCCACCCCCCGCCCACAGAAATGCGGCCGCACCGAGCCCGACCGGGAGTGCGAAGACGGCGAGCCGGAACATCGCCCAGGCGAAGAGGACGATGCCGGTGGCGGACAGGATCAGACCGAGCAACATCACGACCAACTCCATAGGCTCGGAACATAGCAGAAACACGATTCGGCATGAAGCCCCGATCGGCTCGCACTATGGGCGGTCTGGCGCGTTCTTCTCGGGCGACGTCGATCGCAGCGCGACGAACAGCGTGGCCGCACCGGCTTCGCTCCGGCCGGCAGGGGGCCGGTCGCCGATCGCGAAGAAGATGGCATTGACGGTACGCGGCGTTGCACTGGCGGCCGTGACAGCCGACCGGGAATTGACGGGCACTCCGGCGACGCTCGCGAGATAGGCGCGGGTCTCACCGGGCAGCGCGCGGCCGGTCCGCACGTGCTCGGCATAGCGTGCCGGTCCCGCGTTATAGGCTGCGAACAGTCCGGGATAACCGAAGCGGTCATACATCAGACGAAGATAGAGCGTCCCCGCCAATATGTTGTCGCGCGGGCTATGGGGATCACGTCCGAGCCCGAGCCGCGCGCGCATTTCGGACCAGGTGCCGGGCATGAGCTGCATCAGTCCCATCGCGCCGGCGTGGCTGGTGATCGGGCGCCCGTCCAGCACCGTGCGCCCGCCGCTCTCGGCACGCATGACGCGCTCGATCCATTCTACCGGCACGCCGAAACGCGCCGAGGCTGCCTCGATATAGGGCCGCCAGTGAACGACCGACTGCGCGTCAGCCGGTGCCGCCGCCAGCAGCGCCAGGGCGGTGATGGCGACCCTCAGCCCAGCCACAGCAGTCGCACCTCGCCGATGACGTCGCCGCGCGATGTCGGTCCGAAATAACGCCCATCGAACGAATCCGGGCTGTCCATCAGCAGGAACAATGCGCCCGAACGCAACATCACGCAGCCATTCCACCACGGCATAGGACGGCCGCGGCCATCGGCTTCGCGGCGTTCGGCCACCGGGTGGCCGTTGACATAGATCTCCCGCCCGCGCGCACAGACGCGATCGCCGGGCGCGGCCGCGACGCGCTTGACCAGCGGGATATTGATCGGAATGTAGCGCCGCTCGGCGGCGAGCCGGCGCCAGCGGTCGGGCACCCGGACCAGCACCATGTCGCCCGATGCGATGTCCTGCCGTCCGCTGACGGCATAGAGACCGATCGGCGCGCTGGCCGATGCGTTCCAGACCAGCCACGGCGTTGGCGGCAGCGCGATCGTGGTCGCCAGCGCGGCCGCGCCGAGACCGATCAGCGCGGTGGGTTTAGCCGGCAGACGGGAGGGTAGCAGCCTAGCCATTGCCTCCCTCCCGCATGTTCGCGCGCGACCAGGCCTCGATATCGTCGATATGGTAGCGCCAGACGGTGCCATGCTTTCGGCACGGCGGGCCGCGCCGCTCCCGGCGCATCTTCTTGAGCGTGTCCCCCGCGAGACCGAGATGGAACGCGGCCTGCTTGGTTGTCAGAAACGGGCAATGCTCGCGTGCCCGCCGAGCGCGCTCCGCGGCCGACGACGCCGTGGCTCCACCGTCCACAGCGGATGAATCCGCCTCGATCCGTGTTCGCGCGCCGCCGCCTGCTTCGGGGTTTGGATCGTGTGTCATGAGTGCAGCGCCCGGTCCGACGAACCCGCGTTACCCGCCGATCAGGCCCGCACGCGCGGCTTCCTGTTCGGCGACATAGGCATCCAGCATGTCGGCCTGGCCGGGGAGCAGCGCGTCGATCGCAGGGAGGCCGTCGATATCGTCCCGGTGAAGCAGCACGGACGGGCACTGGCCTTCGACATTGCCGAGATTGGGGCGATGCTGGGCATAGCCGATGAGCGCGGCCAGATCGGGATCGAACGCTCGAGCGATGGCGGGCGGATAGACGAGATACTGATTCTCGAACGTCCGCAGCCATCCGAGGCAATAGGAGGTGATGACCGCGCGGCGCACATGATCGGACTGGTTAGCGCCGGCACCATGCAGGATCGATCCGAGGAACAGCAGCGCGGAGCCGGGTGGCATTTCGGCGGCGACCGGACGTGCATCGCCCGGTTGCGATGCCGCATCGTGATGGCTGCCCGGCCAGACCAGCGTCGCGCCACTCTCCAGCGTGAACGGATCGATCGGCCAGATGACGTTGATCTGATAGTGCATCCCGGTCTTGACGCCGCCCCAGAGATCCTGGTCGCGGTGCGGCACCTGCGCGAGCGCGCCGGGATGGATTTCGATCGCCTGGGTGAGGTTGAGAACGATACGATCGCACCATTCCCCGAGCACCGTTTCGGCGATACCGCGGATGATCGGGTGCAGCACAAGGCCGGCGATATGCCGTGAACGCCGCAACAACGCGCCAAAGCGCTTGGTGCGGGCTCCGTAGAATCCGCCTTCGCAAAAGGGCGTGGCGACGAAGCGCGGTGCGAGTTCGGCTTCGAGCGCGGTGATTAGCTCGGTCGGCACGGCGTTATCGACAATGACATAACCGTCGGCGAGCAGCATCGCGGCGAGGCGGGCGGGGTCGTGCATCGCCATTCCCTTCACGCGGCTCTTGCCGCCGCATCGGGAGTGATCGCACCCGGTACATAGATGCCGTTCGACGCCAGCAGCGCAGGCGTACCGGCGCAGATCTCGATGCGGAACGCTCCAAGGAACGCGCCATCGATGCGGCGCGCGGGGCCGAGCGGCGCTGCGCGCCAGCCCATCGCCAAAACCTCCTCGCGAAAAGCAGCGGTCACGACGCCGGTTAGCATGGTGATTCCGCTGCCGAGCGCATGATCGACCATCGCCGAGATGAGCCGGTTGCGGACACGCAGGCGTCCGGGGGCGCCCAATCGTTGCGGCAGGCAAAGTCGCGTAATCTCGCGAACCTGCTCCCCCCGGGGCGCATCGCACTCGCAGAGCGACGCGAAACGATCGGCGAGAAGATGTGCGCCCTCTGTCGATAGCAGCCGCATCGACCCCTGGTGAATGCAGCCATCGTCGGTGGCGATCAGATAGACCGCCTTGTCGCCGTCATAGCTGTCGATTTCATAGCGGCCGCCGACGACCGGAACATCCCAGCCCAGCAGATCGACGAACAGGGTCTTGCGGTCCTCGAACATCGAGGCGGCGCGCGCATCGGTAAGCGAGCACCCTTGGACAATATGGATCATGGCAGTAGCTCCCGTTCAAATTGAACAGTCGCGAAGGGAGCAGAGATGAAGGGCTCAAACAGTCGTCAATATTGAGGATGCGGCGATCCCGCTCAGAACCGCGGGACGATCTCCTCGATGCAGACGATTCCGCAGGCGAGCGCGATCGCCGGGAGCTGCGCGCGGGAATAGATTCCGAAATGTTCGCGCAGGTCACGCATGTAGGTGCGCACTGTCGTCGGGGCGATGTTCATCATGATCCCGATCTCGACGTCGCTCTTGCCCATCGCCGCCAAGCGAAAGCATTCGAGCCGCTTTGGGCTGAGATGGGGTAATTTCAGCGGGCGCGCCGGAAAGCCGTGCAAGCGCCGCGCCTCGGTAAACGCCTCGCTCGCCATCAGCGTCGCGATCCGGCAGATATGCGATGGCGGCAATTGCCCGTCGCGCGTTGCGAACGTACAGCATCCGGGCGGCTCGCCGGCGACGCCAATCGGAACGGTGAGGCCGTTGCGCAGGCCATGACGCGCGGCTTCGCGCACGATGCGCGCCTGTCGCCGCGTGAAGCCGCCCAGCAGTCGCTCCATTTCGTGCCAGCAGAACGCCCGGCTTGTCGAGCGCGCCGCGAGCAAGGCGGGATCGTCGCGGTAATAGCCTTCGGCGACGAAAACGTCGCCCCAGCTCTGGAAATTGTCCATGCGGAAATATCGCCCACCGGGCTGAAAGAAGGCCATGCTCTGGACGATCGCGAGCCATGGGAGGCCGAGCTGGCGTGCGGCGGCCTCGCTGCAACTGAACAGCTCGCGATCACTGTTCGCGCGCCTGGCCTGCTTAATATAGGCATCGAGGTCGCGAAACGGCACCGAGGGGCACTCCTTTCGACGCGCGCGTTGCGGGCGCGTCTATCGGGCGCGTGGTTCCAGCCCACGCGCGTGCAGCCCCCGATGATTTACTTGGTCTTGCTCGGCCGCCCCGTCGGCTTGTGCGGATGGCGCCGGAGCGTCACCGCCGGGCGCGCCAGTATCGCGCCGATTTCCAGTTCGTCGTCCGAAACGATCGAGATCGATATCCGGCCGGACAAGAGATAGACGGCATTAACGCCGAGTGCCTTCGCGAGCCGCTCCATTGCTTTCAGCGTCGGGCTCGACCGGCCATTTTCGATCGCACTCAGATAAGAGCTGCTCGTGCCCGCATCATGGGCGAGCGCTTCTTGCGTGATGCGCATCGCAAGCCGCAATTTCCTGAGATTCAAACTGAAGGACTTCGACGCATCCATAAGGGCGTAAGTTCACGCCCTGCGACCATTACTCCACACTGGATACAGGTTGGAGTTATTATCTATATTATTACGTTTTTACAAATATTTAAATGAGATTCCCGAACAACGCGCACTCAACTCTGATGCGGATTCTCAGGCGCGCCAAAAGACCGCATTCGGACGGTCGAATCGGTCGATGACCGAAGCCCTCACGCCAGGACATTGGCCGTGGCCGCCGCAGTGGAAATCCCATCGGCGTCGTCACATCCGGGGCGAGCATTGATTTCAAGCGCCGAGCGAATCACGATGCGAACAACGTCCCGTGGACACGTCCGCAATCGCCGTTCCGGCGTGGCGTACAGGAATCATCGGATAGTTTGACGTGCCTGTGTGTCGTTGTCTCCTTTGATTTGAATGCAGCGCAGCGAAGCGGAGCGTCGCATTGGTTCATAGTTATGAAATCACCGTTCGTGTCGGGCCGCTGGCCGCCCACCATGCCAACCGACTACTCGCAACAGTCGGTTCTGGCGGTAATCCCGCAGCGGTCCGGTTTGCTCCAGCCCCGCCGAATTGTACTCGGATCTTCATGATGCAGCGGGATCGGTCCGGGGATCGGTAGTGACGAGCCCGAAAAACGTGGCGCCGGCATTGCCTGGAGGATATTGTCGATCTCCCGATAGACGCCTCGCGCTGCCATATGAGGATGGCGCGCCGCTTCGTCCGGATCAAGCACGGGGGCAAAGCAGGCATCGCTGCCTTCCAGCAGTGTGCGCCATTCTTCCCGTGTCCGCATGGCGAATATCTCGCTAAAACGCTGCTTGAGCTCGGGCCAGGCATCACGATCATAGCCGTCGTCAAAACTGCTATCGCCGGCCAACCCCAGCTTTTTGCAAAGCAGCGCATAGAACTTGGGCTCGAGTGATCCGACTGAGATGAAATTCCCGTCGGCGCACCGATAGGTCGAGTACCAGTGAGGGCCGTCAAGGATGCTGCAGCCGCGTATGCTGGCAACCTGGCCGGCGGCCTTCAGGCTCAGGAGCAAGTTCATCATGTGAGCGCTCCCATCGACGATCGCGGCGTCAACCACTTGCCCATTCCCGGTATCCCGCGCGTGCATTGCCGCTGCGAGGACGCCGATGGCCAAATAGAGCGCTCCACCCCCAATATCGCCTACCAGGCTTGGCGGCGCCATTGGCGGTTCACCGGGATGCCCAGCATACCAAAGGGCTCCTGACAGCGCGATATAGTTGATGTCATGGCCGGCCGCTTGGGCGAGAGGTCCCTGCTGCCCCCAACCCGTCATGCGACCGAATACAAGGCGGGGGTTACGCGCTAGGCAAACCTCGGGACCAAGGCCGAGCCTCTCCATCACCCCAGGCCGCATGCCTTCGATCAGTACATCGCCCCTTTGGACGAGATCCAGGACATGCGCGACGCCTTCGGGGGACTTCAGATCCAAGGCAATTACACGTTTCCCGCGGTTCACAATGGCGCCGCTGCCAAGATCGATATTTTCGGAGTTAGGGCTTACGCGTTCAATGACGACGACATCGGCGCCAAGGTCGGCCAACAGCATTCCGCAAAACGGCGCCGGGCCGATGCCCGCAATTTCGAGTATTTTGAGGCCTGCAAGCGGACCAGTTTTCGTCATTCAGGCATACCTGCGTCTGAGACCTTGGCGCTTTGATCCAGGCCGTTTCGCCGCTCCAGATTTCGAGACGGGTTGCAGTCGTGCTGGGCGGCAGTGTCGAAAGTAAGATTGGCAAAATGACCTTGATTCGCCTAATTCATTCTCTGGAGCAATTATTCCTGTGGGGCATGTCCATGCTCGATTCTCGCCTCAAGCATGCCGTCGCGGTTGGTCAGCTTCGTTCCTTCTCCAGGGCAGCGGATGCGGTTGGTGTCACGCAGTCGGCGGTGACCAAGAGTGTCGCTGAACTCGAACGGCATCTTGGCTATTCCCTTTTCCATCGGACCTCACGGGGCGCGATGCCGACAGAGGAGGGACGCGAATTTATTGATCGCGCAGCGCGCTTGCTTGCCGACGCAGCTGAACTACTCGGAGATACAGCCCGCCGCGCCGACGCCTATGCGGGCCCGCTTCGAATCGGACTGTTCCCAGGGTCAATCGACTGGTTGCTCACCCAACCTCTGGTTTCTTTGCTGCGGCGCCATCCGGCAGTGCGCGTCGAAGTCGTTTCGGGCAACAGCGAAAGGGGCGTGCGACTCCTGTCGCGCGGCGATATCGATGTCGCCTTTGGACTTGAAGCGGCCTTTGCACGCTGGCCGGAATTCAAGTGCGAGCGGGTCGCCTCGATCGAAATACTGCCTTTTGTGCGGAACAATCATCCCATTCTGGGGATAAACCCGACCAGCAAGGAGCCGCTGGTCCAGTTCGAATTCGTAGTGCCCTCATCTTCCGAACCCTACACATCGATCATTCAGCAGATGTACGAAAAAAGCGGTAAGCGTCCCGCTGACTGGATCCACATGACAGACTATTTTCAATTGGTTCGACGGATCGTTGCCACATCCGATGCTATCGGGATGGTTGCAAAACAGTTCACCGAGAACTCATGGTTTCGCGCCAATTTCGTGGCCTTGGAGGGAATCGGTTTATTCGATCCATTGACGCTTTGTTATGCTGTGCGTAGCCGCTGGCAGGTAAAACCGGCTGGCCGTGCGCTCGTCAGCCTTGTTCGTCAGGCATGGCGCACCGCACCATCGGATTAACGGCAAGGGGGCGGGGTGCGATCGGAAATCCGCTGCATCCGTCGCGATCAGCTAGAGCATTTCGCGCAGAAGTGGGAACCGGCTTTCCGGCAGGAAATGCTCTAGCAAATTGATCTTGGGCATTTTCCGAGTTGGCGGGTGATTCCACTCGCCTCGAAAATGGCCTAGAAGCTAATCGCCACTTCTCCGCCGATGACGCGCCCCCTGTTTAGCGGTGAAAGGCTTGCACCCGTGCCCCCGAAGGCCGCCGGCAAAGGTGTATCGCCGCCAATCGTCACCTCATTCAGGAGGTTTCGGCCATAGATGGAGAAGCGCCAGTGCTTGTTGTCGGTCGCCAATGTGAGGCTCGCATCGAGCATATCGGCGCCCTGAAGGAAGCCGACGTTGTTGTCGGTGAATGCCGCCTTGTCGCGATGCGTGAAGCTGACACGCGCCGTTGCTGTCCCCAATTCGCCAAGCTGCTGATCATAAGTCAGCCCTACGCCATAGGTCCATGGCGACAGCCTTGGCAATTTGAGCGCACGATCCACATCGTTGATGACGCCATCACCGCTGAGGTCGAACTGGACGTTGCGATACTGGCCATTCACGTAGCCGAGCTGACCCGAAATCACGAGGTTGGACAAAAGAAAAAACTGCCCCTCGGCCTCGACGCCTTTGATTGTGGCGTCGGCGGTGTTCCGTATGACCTGGCTGACGCCAAGCGGTCCGGGCAGGTTGATCTCGCGCTGCAGGTCCTTCATGCGATTGTAGAAGGCCGCCAGGTTGATCCGGTGGCGCCCGAATTGCTTCTTGGCGCCGAGTTCGAAACTGTCCTGGGTCTCTTGATTGAATGGCCCCGGCGGCACAGCGGGATCGGTGTTGCGCAAATTATATCCGCCGCTGCGGAACCCGCGCGTGTAAAGGCCATAAATCTGCGTGTCGTCATCCGGCTTCCACTGAAGGCCGATTTTCGGCGTAAACCCTCGCCATTTTGCCGCGTCGGCGAAATTGGTTGCACAGATCAGCGTGTCTAGATTGCAACCATTTGCGCGTAAGGCCGAGACCCGAACGGCTTTGCGTTCCCAACTATACCGCGCGCCGAGATTCAAGGTCAGCGTATCGGTGAAATGCCAGTCGGTCGAAGCAAAAATGCCCCATGTTGTCTGGTCTTGCGTACCCCCACCGGAAACGATCCGAGCACCGCCCAAAAGATTCCGCAGCTCGGCGTAACGAAGATCCTGGGAAAAATAGTATAGACCGGTTGTCAATTCGACGTCACCGAACCTTCCGGCATAACGAAGTTCGTCGCTGAGTTGATCCTGGTCGATTTCGAAAAAGGCATGAAAGAAGGACTGTGGTGTTCCATCGATATCAGCGCCCGCGGAGGATCGGAATTTCCGATAGCCAGCGATGTTGGTGAAGACGCCTTCGCCCAGACCGACATCGATGTTGGTTTCCACGATCGCCTGGTCCCATTTGGCATCATAGAAACCTGGGAAATTGATCGAAAACCTGAAGCTGTCGCGGGGAAACAGCGCGTGACTCTGGACAGGGGCTCCATCGCTTTCGACATCGCCATGCTCATAGCGGAGATCCATTCGGAAGCGGTCGCCACCCTTGAGCGAAAGTGCCGGGCGAATGATAAGGTCATGTGATTTACCGAAGCTGCGATTGTCGAAGCGGTTGCGAAACCAGCCATTGTCGTCGCTGTAGTAGACGGCCAATTTGGCAGCCAAAACGTCATCGACGATAGGTCCGGTAACCGTGCCGCTTACGGTCTTTTTCAGTCCCGTTTCAATGGATAGCTTGGCTTTGGCTCCAAAATCGAAGCTGGGCCGCGTGGTCCGCACAACCACGGCACCGCCGGTAACGTTGCGACCGAAAAGCAAGCCTTGCGGTCCACGCAGAACTTCGATCCCCTCAAGGTCGAAGTTGTCCAGCACGACACCAGCGTTGATGCCGAGGTAAATACCGTCAGTGAAAACGCCTACGGTGGGGTCGATCGATGGGATCGTGCTGTTGATGCCGAGGCCCCGGATAGTGAAATTGGCATAGCCCGGTGCCGTACCCACATCCTCGAGCTGGACGTTGGGAACGTCGTAGCTCAGACTTTGAAGATTCTGGACGAACTTGGCATCCAGCTGCGCTTCACCAAAAGCCGTGACCGCCATCGGTACTTTCTGCACGCTTTCGCCATAGCCCTTTTTGGTGGCGGTAACGACAATGTCCTCAGCCAGCGCTTCCGTGGCGCTCCCGGTTTGGTCGTTCGCCTGGGGCGTTGCTTCCTGGGCAAATGCTGTTCCCGAGCACAACAACGCGGCAGAAGCCAATAGACATCCTCTCATGGCTGATCCTCTCTTCCCAGGAGATATTGTGTAGTTCATGCCGTTTGGCGGCATTTGAGGGCCGTCGTCCAATTCAATTCGCTGCAGAACTATTCCTGCTGCTCATCGATATCTGGCGGCAGCACGACGCCATCGGCAGCCCGACGGCCGCTCAAAAATATCATGGTAATTCATCGGGTTGATTACGCTCTCAGCGCCCGTTCTACCGCCTCAAGGCTGTCATTCAGCCCGAGCGGGTGCTCGGCATCCGTGAAGTCGACAATTCTACCCCAGTGCCGGGCGACATCATCGAGCGTGAACGCCCTGTCCGCTCCGAAGGCGTGCCCAAGCGCGCGCTCCCACCTAAGCTTGGCGATATAGCCGGCTCCAACTTCAAAAAGCCCTTTGGTTTCGCTGCAATTCTCGTGCGCAAGCCAACCGACCAATGGACTGATCGCTTCCGCTCTGAGATTGGCGAGAAACTCTTGTGGAAAGGCAGTCGCGGTCATACGCGATGCGGCGATTGGGGCGATCGTATTAACCTGGATGTTTCTGGACCGCCCCTCCTCCGCCAGCGCGTTCGCAAGCCCCAATATTCCGAGCTTGGCTGCGGCATAGTTGGCCTGACCGAAGTTGCCGTAGATTGCGGCTGCAGACGTGGTCATGACGATGCGGCCATAGCCCTTGTCGCGCAGTATCGGCCATGCTGCCTGCGTCACTGCCCGCGTCCCATTCAGATGGACCCGCTGAAGCAGTGTCCAGTCTTCGTCGGTCATTTTGTGGAAGCTCACATCGCGCAGGATGCCGGCATTGTTGATGACGACGTCAACGGTTCCGAAGTTGTCAACCGCGGCTTGGATGATCAGCGCGCCCTCCTCGACCGACGCATAATTTGCCACCGCCTGACCGCCCGTGGCTCGAATTTCGTCGACCACATTGTCAGCGGCTGTGGAGCAGCTGCCGCTCCCTTTCTCGTCGCCACCCAGATCATTCACCACCACCTTGGCTCCGCGCCCGCCAAACATCAGCGCGTACTGGCGCCCAAGTCCGCCTCCGGCTCCGGTCACAACCACTACCCTGCCATCGAAACGAAGCTCTTCGTCCATCGCTTGTCTGCCTCTTTTACCTGAGCGACGCATCTGCGCATTTGATCCTGTGCGAGTCAGGCACGCGGCTCCATTTCCGTCGACGCTGTCGTTTTCGTCTGAGCCTTACCGAAAGGCTTGAATGCCGGTCAGGGCGCGCGAAACAACAAGCTTTTGAATCTCCGTCGTGCCATCGGGGATGGGGCAAATGATCGCCTCACGCACCAGCCGCTCAACGATGAATTCGCGGGTGACGCCGTTGCCGCCATGGATCTGAAGCGCATCGCGCGTCGCTTCGATCGCCATTTCGGTGGCGTACCACTTGGCCATCGAGCATTCCGTCTCTGCGCGCGTGCCCGCCTGGACGAGGGATATTGCCCGGTGCGTCAACAGACGGGCTGCGTCGATCTTGGTCGCCATGATGGCGATCTTGTCGGCGATCAGCTGATGGCCGGCGATCTTCTTGCCATGCTGCGCGCGATCGCGAGCGTACGCGATCGCCTCATCCATTGCTCGCCGTGCGATGCCGATACTCCACATCGCCATATGGCAGCGGGCAATCTCGAACACTTGCAACGTATTGCGCAATCCATCGCCGACCCGGCCGATCGTGTTTGCCACCGGTACGCGGCAATCGGACAGGAATATCTGTGCAGTCGATTGGCCGTTGAGCGCCATCTTCTGGATATCGCGCACCTCATACTCACTCTCGTCACGATCGACCAGGATGTGAGTGACTTCATTTTCGCCAGTCTTGCACGTACAGATGAAGATGTCCGAGTAGGCTCCGTTGGTGATCCAGGTCTTTTCGCCATTGATGACCCAGAAATCGCCGTCTCGTACGGCGCGTGTCTTGATGGCGGCGACGTCCGAGCCGACATCGGGCTCCGAGATGCCGAGCGAAACGAACTTCTCGGCCGCGACGAGGTCGGCAAGATAGCGTTGCTTGATCGTCTCCGGGGCGAAGCGGCGGATGAGTTCTGCGCCAACCGCGTTGATGAAGCCGGGTATGGCCACATCGAGCGAGGAATAGGCGATCTCCTCGAAAATGAGCAGATGAGTGAGCCATCCCATATCAAGCCCGCCCCATTGCTCCTGATGCGGTGCGGTAATATGGCCATAGCCGGTCAGTGCTTGAGTCCATTCCTTCATGAGCGGTTTGGGGATGAATCGCTCCCCATGCCGGCGGATTTCCGGCTCAAGCTTGTTGTCGAGAAAGCGGCGGACGGTTTCCACCGCCATGCGTTGTTCATCGGACAGCTCAAAGTTCATATCGTGACCCCGTGTTTCCCTAGGCGCGCTCTGACAACTACCGGCCCAGGATCGTGACGGCGACCACCGCCTCTTCCACCCCGATGACACCTCCGCCGTTCTGCGCGATCGCGAACCGGGCATTCGGAACCTGTCGATCTTCCGCCTCGCCGCGCAATTGCAGCGCAAGCTCGTAGATTTGGCCGAGCCCGGTGGCGCCGATCGGATGTCCCTTGCATTCAAGCCCGCCCGACGTGTTTACCGGAATACGCCCACCCAGCGCCGTCTCACCGCGCTCTGCCGCGAGTCCGCCCTCGCCAGGCGGCGTCAGGCCGAGCGCCTCGATTTCAATGATCTCGCCAACCGCCGTGGCGTCATGCACCTCCGCGACGCCAATATCTTCTGGCCCCACGCCGGCCATCGCATAGGCCCGGTTCGCCGCAAGGCGGCTGACATGGTGGTCATAATCAAAGGGATCGCGCGCGGCGCCGGTTTGCAGCACAGACGCCAGGATTCTTAGCGCCCTGTCCGGGGCTGCCGACAGTTTGCGCCGACCGGCTTCGCTGCAGATGATCGCAGCGGCGGCGCCGTCGCTGATCGGGGAGCACATCGGCAGTGTGAACGGGTAAACGATCGGAGGCGCAGCGAGTACACTTTCGACGGTATATGGGAGGCGATACTGGGCAAGCAGATTGCGCGTCGAATGCATGTGATTTTTCGCCGAGACGGCCGCGATTTGCGCTTGCGTCGAGCCGTAGGTCTTCATGTGCGCGCGTGCCATCGCGGCGTATACATCCATGAAAACGCTGTAAGGCTGACTCGATGTCGTTCCTTCCGGAACATCGACGCCATTGCCCATGGCCAGCAGCTGCGCGCGGCCCGACTCGGTTTCATGCACGTCCCAAGCGCCATCGAATGCACTGAACATGAGCGCCTTGTCGGGCGAGTACATCTTCTCCGCGCCGAGCGCGAGTACGACATCCGCTGCCCCCGATCGAACATAGGCGGCGGCCATGTGCAAGGCCGTGGAAGCCGTCGCACATGCGTTTTCGACATTCACCACGGGAACGCTTGAGATGCCCATCGCGCGCGCCACGATTTCGCCGCGGATCATGTCCTGGCCCTCCATATGCCCCTGGACGCAATTGCCGAAGAAGATGGCTTCGACATCGCCGGCGGTGCATCCTGCGTCGGAAAAGGCCTGCGACGAAGCTTCGGCGCAGAGCATTTTCAGGCTCTTGTCGAACTGTTTTCCGAACGGGGTCATCCCAACCCCCATGACGAATATGTCGGTCATTCGTTGATCCATTCTTCCAATGTGTTCCGCATCCGATCAGGTCTCACCGGTCGGAAAAATCGGGCTTCCGCTTCTCCCGGAATGCCGCCAGTCCTTCGACAATGTCGTTGGACAAGGCGTAAGCAGCCATGGTTTCGAGTTCCTGACGCAGCCCGACTTCGAGCGAGCTATCCTGCGCAGCGCGGACTAGCTGCTTCATGTAGGCGAGCCCTGGCCGGCTCTTTTCTGCAAGAGATTCTACCAGCGCTTGCGCTGCCGCAATGAGATCCTCGGGAGCAACCAGTTGGGTCACGAGTCCGGCTTCCTTCATCTCGGCAGCCGAGATGGTCCCGCCGGTCATCATCAGATGTTTCGCACGCGCTTCGCCGATCTTCCTAGGGAGTCGAACCGACCCTCCACCGCCGGGCAACAGGCCGTAATTTGCATGGGCGTCGCCAAATCTGGCCGGGTGCGCGGCAATGACGAGATCACAGCACAACACCAGTTCCAAGCCGCCGGCGAGCGTAAGGCCGTTGACCGCCGCAATTATCGGAAGGAGCGACGTCTCGATCCTGTTAAAAGCCTGACCGAGCGGCGGCAGAAACAGATTTAAGCGTTCGGCGAGAGTTTGTCCGCCTGTTCCATCGCCAATTGCGAGCAGATCCGCGCCAGCGCAAAACGCCCGTCCGGCGCCGGTAAGAATGCAAGCGCGCACCGTCGCATCTGCTTCCGCTGCCTCGATCGCTGCGGCGAGTTCCTCGGCCAAAGCCAACGACAGACTGTTCAACGCTGCCGGCCGGTTGAGGGTCACCCAAAGCGCTGGGCCGCGTTGCTCAACCAGGATGTATTCATAGTCCATTGCAGTCTCCCGCGCGCCGGCATGCGGTCACCGGAATAGAGGATGTGGCTAGGATGGCTGCGTCGGTCATGCCCCCGAAATGCGCCGGTCCTGGCCCGCCCAATAGGGCTCTCGAAGCTTTGAACGAAGCACCTTTCCGACATTGCTCAACGGCAGTGGCTCGGCGGTAAAAACGACCTTGCTTGGCTTTTTTGCGGAGCCCAGACGCTGGCGCACCAAATCTATTATCTCGGTCTCCGTGATTTGTGCTCCGGGCTTGACACGCACCATTGCAAGCGGCGTTTCACCCCATTTTTCATGGGGCACGCCAAAGACCGCGACCTCGAGTACACCGGGATGGTCGGCAATTACGTTTTCGATTTCGGTGGGATAGATATTGAAGCCGCCTGACACGATCATGTCGTTGTTGCGATCGAGCAGATACAAAAATCCGTTTGTGTCGATCATGCCGACATCGCCGGTTTTGACCCAGCCATCTTCCATGCGCCGGGCGGTTTCCTCCGGATCGTTCCAGAATTCCTCCATCTGGCCATTTTCGAACCGTGCGACGATCTCGCCGGGCTCGTTTGGTCCCAGCACCTTTCCGTCCTCGTTACGGATTTCGATATCGGCGCCACTCATGGGACGTCCGACCGCCCGAATTGGGGCAGAACCTTCAAATTCGCCGAACCACTCGTTGGGCCCCATAGACGCGATGGGCAGGATTTCGGTCTGTCCATAGCCCGAATGAAGAACATGATTCCCGAATATCTGGCACGACTTGCGAAGCGTCGGCTCGGAGATCGGCGCTGAAGCACTCAGCAGAAACTTCAAATTCGGAAAGTGGCGGCCATATGCCCCGTCGTGATGCACTATGGCATTGAGCATGGTGGGGGCTACAAAGGCATGGCTGATCCGTTCCTGCTCGAGAGTGTCAAGAAAGGACGCTGGATCGAAGCCGTCCATCATCACGTTGCGGGCGCCGCAATACCAGGCCGGCACGAACAGGAAGCCCGATGCATGGGACAACGGGCCGACATGCAGAATGGCATCCCCTGGGGCCACTTGGGGGCCGATGCTGAAAAATGCGGCGGAGATCGTCATCCATGAACGGTGCCGATAGGCAACGCCCTTGGGTTTGCCCGTCGTGCCGCCGGTGTGGCGGATGACACAATAGTCCTCCGGCGCGACGACGGGATCAGGATCCCGGTCCGAGGCTGTCGCCAACCAATTCTCATAGTTGTGATCGCGGATAATGATCCGCTCAAGCGTCGGAGCTTGGGCATCCAGCCCCGCCAACTCCGAAGCCAATGCCTCATCGACCAGCGCCAACCGAGATCCGGTACTCGCGATCATATGGGCGTGCGCTTCACATCGGTTGCGCGCATAGAGAGGAACACGCGTATAGTTTCCAATGGCAGCCGCCAGTATGATGTCGGCGGCCTCGATGGAGTTCTTCTCCAGCGTAGCAATCCGGTCACCCGGTTGAAGGCCGCACTCCGCAAGAGCATTTGCGAGCTTCACGCCGCGCAACCAGGCTTCCGAGAAAGTCAACCGCCTGTGGCCGTGAACGAGAGCCTCTTGCTGGGCGAAATAACGTGCGGCGCGACGTATTTGCGTACGGACGTCCATCAGCCGCGCTCCTCTAAGGCGCTCGCCCACAATGGCGCAGTCGACACATAATAAACTGACATGCGATAGGCCTCTCCGGACTTCTTTTCGTAAGCATCTGTGTCTGCAGCATTGATCCAATCGTCCAATTCAATATTCTGCGATGCTATTCTTGCTGCTCATATTATCGTGCCGGATCATGTCGGCGGCTTTCTCGCCGATCATGATGCAGGTTGCATTGGTGTTGCCGTTGACGACTGATGGCATGATCGAGGCATCGGCCACGCGGATATTTGCGAGGCCGTGAACGCGCAGGCGGTTGTCGACCACCGCCATCTCGTCGGTGCCCATCTTGCATGTTCCCACCGGATGATAAGCATGATTGGCTTCTGCCCGGATATAGGCGTCGATCTCTTCATCAGTTTCAAGGTAGCGGTCAGGATAGAGAGGCCGTTTCATCATCGCCTTCATGCGATCCGAATGCAGGATCTCCTGCACGACACGGAAGGCATTGCGCAACGTCTTGAGGTCGTCGGGATGACTCAAGAGATTGAGGTCCATCTTGGGATCGGATTCGGGGTTTGAGTCATGTAAGGCAACCCAGCCGCGGCTCTTTGGGCGCCCAATATTGAGAATGATCGTATAGCCCCATTTCGTCATCAGCTTGTAGTCGCGCGCATGGTCGCGATAGGCGAGCGGCACGACATGGACCTGGCAGTCCGCCCGGTTCTGCCCCGGCGCGGATCGCAAGAAACCGCCTGCAGCCGTGGGCGGCGATGCCAGCCAGCTTTTCCTTTGCGTGAGATACTGGAATAGGTCTCGCACGGTCTTGAGCGCGCCAACGACATTGAGTGCGATCCCGAGCCGCTTCTTCGACTGGTAGACCAGCATCAGGTCAGGATGGTCGTGAAGATTCTGGCCGACACCGGGAATATCATGAATCACTTCGATTCCATGCTTCTCCAACTCATCACGCGGTCCGATACCGGAAAGCATCAACAGTTGGGGCGAATTATAGGCGCCGCCGCTGACAATGACTTCCTTTTCGCACGGGATCGTCTTCAACTGCCCGTCCTGGGAATACTCGACTGCCACCGCGCGGTTGCCCTCAAACCTGATACGATGGACGCGGGCATGTACTTCGACGCGGAGGTTGCCGCGCCTGCCCATCACCGGATCAAGGTAACACGCCTTCACGCTGGCGCGCTTCCCGTCCTTCACGGTAAACTGATAGATGCCGACACCTTCCTGGCTGGCACCATTGAAGTCCGGATTGGCTTGATGGTCCAGTCCAGTCGCCGCCTCGATGAAAGCATCATAGACATCGAATTCGCGCTTGCCGTTGGATACGTGAAGCGGTCCCGACGAGCCGTGAAACTCATCCTCACCGCGCTCATTATTCTCAGCCTTGCGGAAATAGGACAGGACATCGTTGTAACCCCAGCCGTCGTTGCCGAGTTCGGCCCAGTGGTCGAAATCCGACCGGTCGCCGCGGATATAGACCATCCCGTTCATACCGCTCGATCCACCCAGCATCTTCCCGCGCGGATTGTAGAGGCGGCGGTCGTTGAGCGCCTTTGAAGGGTCGGTGTTGAACCGCCAGTTGAGCGTATTGATCCGATAGTCTTGGATCAGCGCCGCAAAAGCGCCGGGCGTGGACACAAGCGGCGAGGTGCCTGGGCCGCCTGCCTCGAGCAGGCAAACGGTGACATCGGGGTCCTCGGACAACCGGCTGGCGATAACGCCGCCCGACGACCCACCTCCAATAATTACATAGTCAGCCATTTGCTTCCCTTGTCATTCGACCCATGCTGGCGACCCGGCGTCATGCAACATGCCAGCATCAACCGCCGCAGCCACGTCAGAGGATCTTTTCGAAGATGTTGAGTAGTCCTTCGGTCTTGCTCGAATAGGGTGGCAGAAGTTGACCAAGCAGGCTGAGTTTCGGCTGAGAGAACACCGGCTTGTAATGAGTGAAGCGCTCGAAACTGGCGACGCCGGTATAGGCACCGATGCCGCTCTGTCCGATGCCACCGAAAGGCAGCCGGCGCTGGAAGACGTGCATGACCGTGCCGTTGAGAGTCACGCCGCCAGCGTGCGTTTCGGAAATGATCTTGCGCCGTTCCTCACTTTCGTCGCCAAAATAATAGAGCGCCAGCGGGCGCTCATGCCGGTTTACGTAGCGAATGAGCTCGTCTTCGGAGCGATATGGCATGATCGGCAGGATCGGTCCGAAAATCTCCTCCTGCATCATCGCCATGTCATCGGTAACGTCGAGAACCGCCAACGGCACGATCCGATGCCGTTCAGGAAGCGTTCCATCGCCGTTGTCCGAGAGGTTGAGCACCGTCGCGCCCTTGGCTTCGGCGTCATCGAGCAAACCTTGGAGCCGCGCGAACTGTCGGTCATTGATGATACTGGTGAAATCGGGGTTGCTTGCCGCGTTGGGGTAGCATTTGGCAACCTGAGCGCGGAGTGCGGCGACGAAGCTTTCCATCTGATCGACATGGACGAAGGCATAGTCAGCGGCGATGCAGGTCTGGCCGGCGTTGAGCAGCTTGCCGAACACTAAGCTTTCACAGACTTGTGCAAGCGATGCACCCTTGCCCACGATGGCAGGGCATTTGCCGCCAAGTTCCAGAGTAACAGGTGTAAGGTTGGCAGCCGCCGCTTCATAGACTTTGCGGCCAACCGCGGGTGAACCGGTGAAGAGAATATGGTCGAAAGGTAGGGCCGTCATCGCCTGTGCCATGTCGGGCCCGCCCTGGACAATCGCGAATTCCTCTTCGGCGAAATACCGGCGCACAAGCCGCTCGCTGGCTTCGGCGGCGTTGGCGGAAACTTCGCTCGGCTTTGCGATCACGCGGTTGCCGGCCGCCAATGCACCGGCCGCGCCAACGAATATGGTGCCGAGCGGATAGTTCCACGTGCCGAGAACGCCCACCACACCTAGGGGCTGGGGGACCAGGCGCGATGAACCGGGAAGGCCGAAGATGTCAGTCTTCACCCGCCGCGGCCTCAGCCACGTCTTCAGATTGCGGCGCGCAAATTTAATTTCCGATATGCCAAGCATCAGGTCGAGCAGGATAGTCTCGTAGCGGGATCGAATGCCGAAATCGGCGGCAACGGCATCGACCAATTCGTCTCTGTGCTGCTCAAATATCCGGCCAAGGCGCCCGAGCAGGTCCATGCGTTCTTCGTAGCTGCGCGAAACCTGCTCACGCGTCCCTTCGCGTTGGGTCGCGAAAATTCGTTCCAGCTCAGTTCTGTTCCGAGACGCATCCACGTTAAATCGTCCGGAGGCGCGCTGGCCGCTCGGCGCTGCTCGCCTGGGCGGTGCTTTCAGCTGCGCCGATCTCAGTGATCACAGCGCGCTCGATTCTGTACGCCGTGCCGATGAATGAGGGACCGTTGCCGGTGGAACGCATCATGGATACTCCTCGGTCTGAAAGTCAGGTCGAAAAATCGGGGGCAGCGGGCGGGAGAGGATGCCCGCCGCCCCCGTCGCAGCAGCGATCAGAACTTGACTGTCGCTTCGACGCCATAAGTGCGCGGCATGCCGCGGTTCAGATAATCGTAGCCGAACACGTTGATGTTGAGGCCGTAGGTGTAGTAATATTTGTCGAACAGATTCTTCGCCCACAAGCTAACCGACATATTGTCGTGCGCATAGGTTAATCGCGCATTGGCGAGCCAGTAGCCCGGATTTGCGCATGTAATCGCCTTACCCGCGAGCGTTATGTTCGATCCCGCTGGGGGTGTATCGCACGGTGTCTGCCCATAATTCTTGAACGGATCAAAATAGTACTTGCCCATGTAGGACGCATCACCGCGCAAGGTCAGCTTGTTGGTGCCGTCATCGATCATATCCCAGTCGAATCCGGCCTGGAACGTAACCTCCGGCGCGTTCGGGAAGGGATTGCCGTTGACGTTCAATGTCGGGCTGGCCGGGTTTGCCGGATCGATCACATTGCCTTTGTACTTGCTGTTGAGATAGCCCAGCGAAGCATCGAAACGCAACGTATCGGCCACCTGCCAGGCGAGTTCGGCCTCGCCACCGAACAGGCGACCATTGGCGCTGCGCGTGAAGGTTGTAGCGCCGACCACCTGCGTTACTTGGTGATTCGAATACTCGTAGTAGAAGCCCGCGAGGTTAAGTTGGACGCGGCGATCGAACAGCCGGGTTTTGAGCCCCGCCTCATATGCATTCACCTTTTCAGGCTGGATATAATAGACTTGATTGACGCCCTGATAGGCAAGCCCGTTGAAGCTGCCGCTGCGGTAACCGCGACTGTACTGGAGATAGCCCATGATATCATCGGCGAACTCATAGCTGACATTGATACGGCCGGTTAGCCTGTTTGCCTTTTCGCGCTGCTCAAGCGGCGCGAGATTGGGGTTGTATGGATTGCTGTAGGGGATCAGGTTGACAACCGGCGTCGTACCGTCGAGCGCATAGAGGAAAGTGCTGCCGTTAAGGTAATTGACCTTATCCTGGGTGTAGCGTGCACCCACCGCCACGGTCAGCCGCTCGGTCGCTTTCCAGGTTACGTCGCCGTAGATCGCCTTCGAGGGGCGCGACACGTCAAAACGCTGTTCGCCGAGGATCGGGGTGAACGGAGGCGCGCCTGCCCCGGCGCAGCCCGCCGAAAAGCTACCCCCCATGCCGCCATTGCCCGTATTATTGATCGCGATGTCGGTCTGGAGTGCAATCAGCGAGCGTGCATCAAGGAAGCCGTTGGGATTGATCTCGATCGCGTCGCAGAATCCGGCATCGCCAGGCCCCAACGCCGGATTGGCGGCAAAGGCTGGGATATAGCGGATCGCGTCGGGCGTTCCGATTGCGGCGTTATTGTAGCTGCCCGGAAGACCGGCGCCAAGCAGCAGCGGCCTCAGCGCCCCGAAAAAGTCCGGGTAGTTGACCGTCTTGACCTTGTCCCTGCCATAATAAAGGCCGGCAATGATATCGAGGCGGTCGTTCGAATAGCTGAAACGCAGGTCCTGGTTGAAATTCTTGCTCGTCGACGTGAGGCCGATCGAGCAGAGATCGGCTGGGCCGCCATCGCAATCATCAGGATTGTTGATATAGTCGCCGGTGTCGTAGCCGGTAATCGAGGTGACGGAGAATTGGTCGCTGACATCCCATTTGATGTTGAGGGCTATCCCTTTCGACTTGCTGATGTTCTTACCTACCCGATCAACTGCGACCTCATTGTCACGCAGCAACCGCCCGCCTAGGAAAGGTTGCGGATCGTAACGCGAATAGCCGAGCGCATCCTGCCCGCCCGCGAGTTGACCACCTGCATAGGGCGCGGTGCCCCATGGATCGTCCTTCGCGGCATAGAGCTTCAAATTGATGTCGAGATCGGGATCGGGCCGGAAGCGGATCGAGATGCGACCGCCGATCGTATCGGTGGTCCCTAGGTCGCGCTCATTCCCAGGCAGTACATTGCGCTGCCAACCATCCCCTTTTGCAAAAGTACCGGCGACGCGGACGCCCAAGATGTCGGGAACCAGCGTCGCTTCAGCGGCGCCCTGCACCGTGAAAGTGTCGTAATTGGCATAGCCGGCGGTCAGATAGCCATTGGCCTCTCCCAGATCCGGCTTGCGCGTGAAGAAGCTGATCGCGCCACCCGTGGTGTTGCGACCGTAGAGTGTTCCTTGCGGTCCGCGCAGTACCTCGACCCGGTCGATGTCATAGAGTTGCAGGCCATGGCTCGCCCGGAAGCTCTGATAGACTTCATCGACATAGACGCCAACCGGCGACGCAGTGGAGGCGGAAAATTCGTTCGCCACTGAAATCCCGCGCAGCGAGAAATTCGGTTGGGTGCGACCATAGGGAGTGGTGACTTGCAGGCTGGGGATCGCGCCCATCAAGTCTGAGGTCTCCGTGATGCCGCGCGTGCGCAGCGTCTCGCCGCCTATGGCGGAAACGGCGGCTGGAACATCCTGCAAATTCTGTTCGCGCTTCTGCGCCGTGACGACGATTGTCTCAAGGCCACCTTCCTGCGCCTCGGGCTTTTCGCCCTGCGATGCAGCGTCCTGGGCATGTGCCGGCACTGCAAGCGCACACGCGATCGATAGCGCGGTGGCACAAAGCAAATTTGTCCTAAAGGCTGTGACCATGACTGTCCTCCCCACGGCATTTTTTGATTTGGCGCCATTTGCCGCGCCTTGGGGCTCATCGTCCAATTCAATTTGTTGGCGAACTATTCCTCCCACTCATTGATTAAGGACTGATGAGCCTGCACCGCTGACGCTTCGTGGCGACGCAAATAACCCCATATATTTCATTGAATTAGTCACGCTGAGCGCGCCCATCGGGACGGATGCGCGCGTTCTGCTCGCCCCAATCGAGCCCTTCCAGACGATGTATCGGCGTAATTGGCGGTCCCGGCGGTTTCCCTTGTCGAGTTGCAAGGGGAATCAGCTATGATGAGATGTAGTGAGATACGGTTTCTTGGAGTTCATTCTACTATTCGCGGATGCATCTAAGTAGCTGACATTTCTAACAACTATGGTAGAAAACCGCACCTCTAAATCGGCGGTTCTGACTTTTGAGGCTCATCGCGAAGCCGCCCGAAGGGGGCGTTGCCAATACGGCTATCTCTGGTCGCTTGGTGGCAGGTGCTGGATGGGAGCGGAACAGCGCATGAATTGTGAGAACTCGATAGGATTCTTCTCGACATTCGACACTGCGGTTGCCGCGTCGATCACGTCGGCCCAGTCTTGGAGCATCCGCCTTCGCGGTGTGAGATAGAGCGCACTGTTGTAAGCGCCGCGCACCTCATCCTCGTCCTCGTGAGCGAGCGCCATCTCGATCCAATCCGGCTTGTAGCGTTCGGCTTCGTTCGCCCAGGTCGAGCCGAGCCCCCTAAACCCATGTACCGTCTGCCGATGGAGATACCCCATCCGATAACAGGCATAGATCATGGTGTTCTCGGAAATAGGCTTTCCAGGCTTGGCTCCGGGAAAGAGGAACGCATCGTTCGTCGCCTGCAAGCGGCGCTGAACGATCATTGCGGCCTGGCGGGACAGCGGAACAAGATGCTCACGTTCCATCTTCATGCGCTCCGGCGACAGACGCCATAGCGGGTTCGGTCCATAGAGATCCTCGAACTCGTCCCTGGCCGCGAAGCGGGTTTCGCTGGTTCGGACCCATGTGAGCAAGGTGAACAGCAGCGCGTCACGGGTGATCTCGCGGCGGCGCGGCGTGTCCTCGCCGTCATAGGCGAAGATCGCCCGCACCAGCTTCGGAAACTCCGCGAGCGGCACGCGCGCCATGTGCCTGACGGGCGGCTTGGGCTTGAGCGCATCGTTGAGGCCGAGCGTCGGATCGATGGTCGCCCAGCCGCTCGCGATCGCGAAGCGATAGATCTGGCTGACGTTCTGCTTGAGGCGACGGGCGATATCGAGGGCGCCGCGCGCTTCGACCGCGCGGATCATCTCGAGAATCTCGGGCGGGTCGATTTCCGTGATCGGACGCTTCCCGATGACCGGAAAGACGTCGCGCTCCATCCGGTTGATGACGCGCAGGGCATGGGCCGAGTCCAGCCCTTCAATACGATTGGCGTGCCAGGCCCGCGCAATCTCTTCGAACAGCTTGAGCGCGGCCCTCTGCTTCTTCGCCCGCTTCCTGGCCTCGGCGGGGTCCTCACCCTGATCGAGCAGCCGCTTGGCTTCGGTCCGCTTCTCGCGGGCGATCGCCAGCGTGACGGTCGGATATTTGCCGAAGCTCAGCAGTTTTTCCTTGCCGTCGAAGCGGTATTTCAGGCGCCAGAGCTTCGATCCGTTCGGCTGGACGAGCAGGTGCAGGCCTTCTCCATCGGACAGCTTGTAGGGGCGCTGCCGCTTGGTGGCGTATTTGACCTCAAGTTCTTTCAAAGCCATCTGGGGGTATCGCCTGTTTTGGGGACAGCCGAAAAATACCCCCAAAATACCCCCAATCCAAATCGCCGTGGGTGGCCGCAGCGGGTCGCACCGGGACGCCGGCGTACGCAACGGGACGCGAAAAATATTTGATTTTCCTCGAAAAATGTCTGCCAGTGGCCTCAGTGGGTCACTGGTGGACAATCCGGGTTGGTAGCGGGGGAGGGACTCGAACCCCCGACCCCAGGATTATGATTCCCGTGCTCTAACCAGCTGAGCTACCCCGCCACGCGCGTTCGGCGGCGGCCGCAAGGGGCCGCGTTTTGCGGAACGCGCGGCATATAAGGAGTGGGGTGCTGGGCTGTCAAGCAAAGCTGCCCGGCAGCGCAAGTTATTGAGGATGGGTCCAGATTTCCGCCTTCGCTCTGCGAGCCACGGCGCGACCGGCCGGGCATTTTCAGCCTATTTGGGCCTTACCGAGGGGTCGCCACCGGGGCTGCCGGGCGGCGGAATCACGGGCGTCTTGCCGGCATCCGGCGCGGGCGCGTGCATCTCGGGGTCGACACCGGCGGGCGGGCACAGCACGCCGTCGGATCTTGCAAGTTTATCGCCGAGCGGCTCGCGTGCCTGGCCGGTGGTTTGTCCTTCGGGCGCAACCGCGCCGGGATGCGCGCCCTTTTCCATGGCGGCGCAGGTGGAACGGTCCGGTGACGGCGGCGCGGTCTGCTGCGCGGGGGTCGCAGGCGACGGCGGTGCCTGCGCGAGCGCGGAACCGGCTGACGCCAGCAGGATCGATGCAATGAGAAGCGCGTGGTTTTTCCGCATGGGAATCAAACGGCCTAGATGGCGCGATGTTCCCGCGACTTTCTTTCACCTCTCCTTTGGGAGAGGTGGATTCCCGATGCCGCACAGGCGCGGCCGCTCAAAGATTTTCTTGACTACGTCTTCCGATAACGGATCAGCGAAAAGTGCCCCATCGGCGGCATCGGGCGGCGTTCGGCGAGCGTGACGCCGCCGTGCTTGGCGGCCCAGTTGACCAGCCGCTGCCACGGGAATTCCGGACGCCAGCCGAGCCGGCGCGCCAGCGGCGCGAAGGCGAGCTCGAAAGCGCGGCGCGGGCCGCTCTCGGCGCCGATGTGGTTGACGAGGATCATCTCGCCGCCGGGCTTCAGCACGCGGACGAAATCGTCGAGCGTGGCTTCCGGATCCGGCACCGCGGTGATGACGTATTGCGCGACCACCGCATCGAACGAGGCATCCTTGAAGGCGAGGTTCTTCGCATCCATGACAGCGAGCGTCTCGACATTGGAGAGGCCATACTCGCGCACGCGCTGGCGTGCTTTGCGCAGCATGCCTTCGGAAATGTCGACGCCGCACAGTTTCGTGCTGCGCGCATAATCCGACAGCGACAGCCCGGTGCCGACGCCGACATCGAGCACGCGGCCGCCGATGCGGTCGGCCTCCGCGATGGTGGAGCGCCGGCCCTCGTCGAACACCTTGCCGAACACGAGATCGTAGACCGGCGCCCAGCGGTCATACGCCTTGGTCACGCCGGTGAGATTGATGTCCCCCATCCCCTGCCCTGAAGTTTTTTTATCTGACCGCTTCGAGCGGCGCTGCCGCCTGCTGTTCGCTCATCTTCGCCGAGGCGCTGCGGATGAAGCCGCCGCCGAGCACGCGCGCCTGTCCCGATGGCGCATCGTAGAACACGCAGGCCTGTCCGGGCGAAACGCCCTCCTCGCCCGCGACCAGTTCGACCTCGTAGCCATCGGCACCGGCGCGCAGCCATGCCGGCTGCGCGCC
>JAKFVP010000613.1 GCA_021732175.1 Bradyrhizobium sp. | reverse complement strand
GGACAGCCGGGCACGTAGACGTCGATAGGCACGATGCGGTCGCAGCCGCGCACCACCGAGTAGGAATAGTGATAGTAGCCGCCGCCATTGGCGCAGGAGCCCATCGAGATGACGTAGCGCGGCTCGGGCATCTGGTCGTAGACCTTGCGCAGCGCAGGCGCCATCTTGTTGGTCAGCGTACCCGCCACGATCATCACGTCGGACTGCCGCGGCGAGGCGCGCGGCGCGAAGCCGAAGCGCTCGACGTCATAGCGCGGCATCGACACCTGCATCATCTCGACCGCGCAGCAGGCAAGACCGAAGGTCATCCACATCAGCGAGCCGGTACGGGCCCAGGTGATCAGGTCATCGGCAGCGGCGACGAAAAACCCCTTGTCGGACAGTTCGTGATTGACCTCGAGGAAGAACGGATCGCTCGCACCGACCGGCTTGCCGGTGGCGGGATCGAGAATGCCCTTCGGCGCCGGCGCGATCGCCGGAGAGGAGGTTGCGGTCGGGCTCAATCCCATTCGAGCGCGCCTTTCTTCCATTCATAGGCAAAGCCGACGGTGAGGACGGCAAGGAACACGATCATCGACCAGAAGCCGGTCGCGCCAAGCTTTCCGAACGCCACCGCCCACGGGAACAAGAAGGCCGCTTCGAGGTCGAAGATGATGAAGAGGATCGCCACCAGATAGAAGCGGACGTCGAACTTCATGCGGGCGTCGTCAAAAGCGTTGAATCCGCATTCATAGGCCGAGAGCTTTTCCGGATCCGGCTGTTGGTAGGCCACCAGGAACGGGGCGATCAGGAGCACCAGCCCGATCAGGCCCGCGACGGCGATAAACACCACAAGAGGTAGATAATTCTGCAGGATGCCGGTCATCGGCCACGCCTTTTCCTGCGGCCCCGCGCCCCGGCCGCAGATTCGTTGATTGGAATTATTCTGAGGCTTAGCGCAGCGCAACAGGGCGCGCAAGGCAAGCAATTTTGACGGTTTTTCCATGCCTCGGCAGCGGGCGCGCAGCCCAAAAAAGCTGCTTCACCTTCAGCCGAGGTCGCGCTCGTCGGCCAGCATTCGGGCGGCCTTTTCCGTCAGCTGGTCGAGGTGGCCCAACAGCATGGCGACCTCCGCGTCGCTCAGGTCGGCCAGAAGACGCCGGTTGCGCTCCCGCCCGCCGGCCACGATGGCATCATGGGCGGCAAGGCCCGCCTTGGTCAGCGATACCAGCACTTCCCGATTGTCCTTGGGATTGACCGCCTTGGCGACCAGTTTGCGCGACACGAGGTCGGCCAGCGCGCGGCTGATCTGCCCCTTGTCTAGACCGACCGTCTCGGCGAGCCGCGCAACGCTCATCGGCGGGTGACGGCCGAGATTGGCGACGAGGCCATATTCCACCGAGGAAAGCCCGACGGTGCGCTTGTAGCGCAGCATCGCGCCACGTTTCAGCAGATTGGCCAGCACCATCAGCCGCGACGACATCATCGCAGTGATCGGCGCGAGTTCCGCGCCTTGCTCCGGCATTTCCACCGGCAGGTCCATCTGTTTCGGTTTCCGGCCCATGGGAACACCTCTGCCAACAAAGCTTGGCTGTGCCAAGCCTCACAGAGATCGTTGACTTTGTCATCGATCTAAAGTCTGATCTCGCAAACAAGATGACGATCGCGGCCACAAGACCGCGGCGGGGAGGAAATCATGAGCATCACCCAGCGTGATCGCGACCTCGGCACAGCCTATGCCCTGCGCGAGCCTTCAACCCGGACCGAACTGACATCGGTCGGCCGCGACACCCCCATGGGCGAGCTGATGCGCCGCTACTGGCACCCCGTCGGGCTCGTGGGCGACGCGACCGATATCCCCAGAAAAGTGCGGGTGCTGGGCGAGGACCTGATCCTTTTCCGTGATCGCCGCGGCAATCCAGGCCTGCTGCACGCGCGCTGCTGCCACCGCGGCACCACGCTGTATTATGGCAAGGTCGAGGATGACGGTATCCGCTGCTGCTACCATGGCTGGAAATTCGACACCGAGGGCAATTGCCTTGAGCAGCCCTGCGAGCCCGATGGCGGCCTGTTCAAGGACAAGGTGCGCCAGCCCTGGTACCCAGTCGAGGAGCGCTACGGGCTGATCTTCGCCTATATGGGGCCATCAGACAAAAAGCCGGTGCTGCCGCGCTACGATTGCCTGGAGACGATGGACGAGGACGAGTTCGTCGAGGCCGACGACTCTTCGATCGGCGGCGGCGGGCCGGCGGTCATTCCCTGCAACTGGCTGCAGCATTTCGAGAACGTGGTCGATCCCTACCACGTGCCGGTGCTGCACGGCTCGTTCAGCGGGCCGCAGTTCACCAACATGATGGCCACGATGCCCGAGGTGAAGTTCGAGATGTCGCCGCGCGGCGTCACCGTGCGCTCGATCCGCAAGCAGGACGACGGGAAAATCTTCTACCGCGTCACGGAGGCTGCCCTCCCCACGCTCCGCGTCGTGCCCAATCCGCGCGTGGCGCAATTCGCGCGCGTGGAATCGATCGGCTGGACCCTGCCGATCGACGACACTTCGTTCCGCATCTATGTCGCCGGCCGCGTGCGCAACGCCGGCGACATCGGACGGATGCGCTCGAAGTTCAACGGCAAGTTCTGGTGGGACATGACCGAGGCCGAGCACCAGCAATTCCCCGGCGATTACGAGGCGCAGGTCGGTCAGGGCGCGGTGACCATCCACTCCGAAGAGCATTTCGGCCAGAGCGACCGCGGCATCGTGATGGTGCGCCGGATGTTGAAAGAACAACTGGAAGCGATGGATGCGGGCCGCGACCCGATCGGCGTTTCGTTCGATCCCAAAGCTTCGCCGGTCGAATTCGAAGCGGGGAATTTCATTCGCGAGGCGTAACAGCGCCCGCAAAACGAAAACAGCGTTTCCGGGGGAAACCATGGTCGATGTCGCGCCGCAGGCTGTCACCCAAACCGAGGCCTCCGCAAGGCCCTCGCCCGCGCGCTATTACGTGCTGGCGCTTCTCACCATCGTCTACGCGCTGAACTTCCTCGACCGCACCATCTTCAACGTCCTGATCGAGCCGATCAAGAAGGAGTTCGCCCTCAGCGATACCATCATGGGTCTGCTTGCGGGCTTCGGCTTCGTGCTGTTCTACGCGATCTGCGGCATTCCGATCGCACGCATTGCCGACCGCTTCAACCGCCTCAACATCGTCGCCGCTGCCTTCGCCTTCTGGAGCGCGATGACCTGCTTCTGCGGCATGGCCCAGAACGTGACCATGATGACACTGGCGCGCATCGGCGTCGGGATCGGCGAATCCGCGGGCACACCGGCCTCGCAGTCGATGATCGCCGATCTCTTCAACAAGAACGAACGCCCGCGCGCGCTCGGCATCTACGCGATCGGCACCTATCTCGGCGTCTTCCTCGGCTATTTCATCGGCGGCTATGTCAACCAGCACTACGGATGGCGCACCGCCTTCTTTGCCGCTGGTCTGCCCGGCATCGCACTCGCGGCCGTGCTGTGGCTGACGGTGTCGGAGCCGAAGCGTGGCGCGCAGGCCGAGACATTCACGCCGGAATCGCTGGGGCCGACGCTGCGCTTCCTGGTGACGTCGCGCACGTTCCTCATCGTGCTGATCGGCTTCTGGCTGACCACCTACACGAACTATGCCACCGCCGTGTGGATCCCGCCCTTCCTCGCCCGCGTGCATCATTTGAGCAGCGCCGAGATCGGCACCTATGCCGGCACGTTCAAAGGTCTGTGCGGCATGGCCGGCACCTTGATCGGCGGACTCGTGGTTGCGCAGATCAGCAAGGCCGACGACCGCTGGAAATTGTGGGCGCCGGCCCTCATGTCCGGGCTCGCGGGTCCCGTGTTTGCGCTGTGCTTCCTCACCGACAGCTTTGCGCTGATGGTGACCGCGCTCGCGCTGGGCTCGTTCCTGGTCGGCTTTCATCTCGGGCCGATCTTTGCGATCGCGCAGACCGTCGCAAAGCCGAGCATGCGGGCACTTTCCTCAGCAATCGTGCTGCTTTCCGCCACCTGCTTCGGCCAGGGCGTCGGCCCGCTGGTCGTCGGCGCCCTCAACGATGCCCTGAAGGCCGATTTCGGCGCCCAGGCCGTCCGCTACTCGCTGCTCTCGACAGCGGTGACGACTGTCTTGGGAGCCCTCCTTTTCGTGGTGGCGGCGCACTGGATCAGGGGTGACATCAAGCGGGCTTCGTGAGCCGTAAACGGTATCCAGAGGCCGCTGAAGGGTCAAAAAACCCCCAAACCGCGACGAAAAGGGGCTAAAAACCGGCCGGACGAAACCATTTTGCGGGAACCGCGAAACGATCCGGAAACAGAGCAGGAGTACGTCTTGGCGCCATAGAGGCGGCACAGTCCGTCGGGAGGCTTAGATGAACCACTCCATTCATTCCGCTGACAAGGCGACCCACCTGAAGATTGTGGTTGTCGCGCTCGTGGCCGGTATTGCGGTGGCCGCGCTCGGTATTTCAGCCCGTACCAATGCCGATTTCTCGTCCCAAACCGCTCACGTCGTGAAGGCCGGCAAGCCGGTCGTCGTCACCAGCTCGGACATCTCCAAGGTCCAGTAAGCTCAGGACGACCTAAGCGAGACGAAAACGGCCGCCCTTGGGCGGCTTTTTTGTTGCGGCGATGTGCTTGATGGGGAGCTTAAGTCTTTGAAAAGTGGCGCGAGAGACGGGACTCGAACCCGCGGCCTCCGCCGTGACAGGGCGGCGCTCTAACCAACTGAGCTACTCCCGCGAATTGCCGAATTCAGCTCGATCCGCGCAGGACCGAGGGCATAAAGGCGTCCCCCCTTTTAGTCAAGGCAGGTTGCAAATCCCCTTAACGGAGCGGAGTTGCCCGCAACTTGCGCCGATCTCGCCCATAATTCCGGCGAAATCGCCATGGCCAGCCAAGACCCGAATCAAATAAGGCCTGAAGCGTCCTGGTTTCCCGGTCAGTTCCATTGGGAGCGCCGAATGGCAAAAAAAGCAGCTAGCCCATCCACGGTCACGGTGAAGCATCTGGCGGCCGAGATTGCCGACGGCCAGGACATGTCGAAGAAGCAGGCCGAGGCCATCCTGACCGACGTGGTCACACGGATCGCCAAACACCTGAAAAAGGGCGATCGCATCCGCATCGTTGGCCTCGGCATCCTGCAGGTGCGCCGGCGCGCCGCGCGCATGGGCCGCAACCCCGCCACCGGCGAGCCGATCCCGATCAAGGCGAGCAAGAAGGTCGCCTTCCGCGCCTCCAAGGAACTGCAGGAATCGATCTGACGACATCGATCTGACGACAGTTTCGTCGGCCATTCGCACGGCATCATTGCGACTCGCAAATGCGGCCCCCGGAACGGCGCTGTTTTGCTATACAGGCGCGCCTTCCATCCCTCGTCCTGTTTGCGGTCTCCATGCCCCTCGCATTCAAGCACACCGTCACCGAACGCTTCCTGCGCTATGTCGTGATCGACACCCAGTCCGATCCCGCTTCGACCACCTGTCCGTCCACCGAGAAGCAGAAGAAGCTCGGCCGCCTGCTCGAAGCCGAGCTGAGGGCGCTGGCGCTTGCGGATGCGCATCTCGACGAGCACGGCTATGTTTACGCGACCATTCCGGCCAACACCGACAAGAAGGTGCCGGTGATCTGCTTCTGCTCGCACATGGACACCTCGCCCGACTGCACGGGGGCCAATGTCCGCCCGCAGATCGTGAAGAACTATCGCGGCGGCGACATCGTGCTGCCGGCCGATCGCAGCCAGGTGATCCGCGTCGCCGAACATCCCGAGCTCGCCAACCAGATCGGCAATGACATCATCACGACAGACGGCACCACGCTGCTCGGCGCCGACAACAAGGCCGGCCTTGCCGAGATCATGGACGCGGCCGAGTTCCTGATCCGCAATCCGCAGATCAAGCACGGCACGATCAAGATCCTGTTCACGCCGGATGAGGAGATCGGCCGCGGCGTCGACAGGGTCGACCTGAAGAAGCTCGGCGCCGATTTCGCCTACACCATGGATGGCGAGACCGCGGGCACCATCGAGGACGAGACGTTCTCCGCTGATGGTGCCACCATCACCATCCAGGGCGTCAGCGCCCATCCCGGCTTTGCCAAGGGCCGCATGGAGCACGCGATCAAGATCGCTTCGGCCATTATCGACCGTCTGCCGAAAGATACTTGCTCGCCGGAAACCACCGAGGGCCGCGAAGGCTTTCTACACCCGACCGGCATCAACGGCGCGCTGGAGAGCGCGACGATCCATCTCATCGTGCGCGACTTCAACGAACAGGGCCTGAAGCAAAAGGAAGCGCTGCTGGAATCAATCGTGCAGGATGTGATGAAGGATTATCCGCGCTCGACGTACAAGATCGCGGTCAAGCCGCAATACCGCAACATGAAAGAGGTGATCGATCGCCACCCGGAGATCATCGACTACGCGGTCGAGGCGATCCGCCGTGCGGGGCTCAAACCGGTGAAATCCTCGATCCGCGGCGGCACCGACGGCTCGCGGCTGTCGGCCATGGGCCTGCCCTGCCCCAACATCTTCGCCGGCGAGCATGCCTTCCACTCCCGCCTGGAATGGGTGAGCGTGCAGGACATGGAAAAGGCGGCCGAGACCATCGTGCATCTCGCCATGATCTGGGAAGAGCGGGCGTAGACCTGCTGCTCCGCTGCGCCCGGATCACAAAACATCGAAAACAACCCATGCAAAGCAGAACGGGGCTAGGAAGCGCGCGCGGTGACGATCCAGATCGATGCAGGAAGCAGCACCGAATCCCCCTTCGCAAACGGCGCGAGCGCCTCGCGGATCGAACGGGCCGCGGCGGTGCGAAGCTCTTCCGGCTGGCCTTCCAGCGCCCGGCTCACTGGCCCGATTTCAAAACTGCTCTGCACCGCGCTATCGAGGCCAAGGCCGATCGCACAGTCCAGCAACAGCGGGCAGGCCTCCATCGCGATATCGACGAAACCAGCCTCGCCCAGAATGCTTTTCACGCGCGCCTCCGAGGCAAACGCGAACGGCCCGGGGTCTTCCGGCCCCTGCTGCGGCAGCTTTGGCACGTGTTTGTAGGCAGCCTGAAGCGGCGCCATGAAGAACGGATTTTCGCGCGGTTCGCGCCAGCAGGCGAACGCCAGCCGCCCGGCCGGCCGCAGCGCCTTGCGCATGTTCGCAAACGACAGCACCGGATCGGCAAAAAACATCACGCCGAAGCGCGAAGCCAACAAATCGAAACCAGCGGGCTCGAAGGGATAGACCGTGGCGTCAGCCAAAGTGAAATCGACCGGCAGGTCCTTTGGCGCGCTCGCCCGTGCCCGCGCGAGCATTGGGCCGGATATATCGACGCCGAGCACGCGGCCGGACGGTCCGACCTTTTGCGCGAAAGCGATCGTCGTGACGCCGCTTCCGCACCCGATATCGATTACGCGCTCGCCCGCCTTCGGCGCGGCGCGATCGATCAGGATATCGGCAACGGGTCCGAGTACGGTGTCCTGCGCCTGCTGCCGATCGGCCCAGCGCTGCCCGGCGGGGCCATTCCAATAGGCGATCTGGTCGGCGTTGCCGTCGTGGCCTTGCGGGAGTGTCATTCCGGCTAATTGCCGCTGGAGCCGGTCTTGGTCTTCTTGGCGGCGGGAGCCTTGGTTTCCTTCGGCGCGTCGCCGCGCACATTGCCCCAGGGATCGACCGGCTTCTGCGCGGGGATATTGCCGAGCGAGCGCTGGTACGCTTTCTCCGCGTCCCGTTCGGCCTGCTTTTCCTCGGGAGTCTTGTCCTTGTCCAACTCGCCGTATTTGGGAATGTTCTTCTGCTGCGCGAGTGCCGGCCCGGCCAGGAAGGCGGCGATCACTGCGATGGCAACAACTCTCATGCGCGTGCTCCCAGGTGCTTCCGCCTGCGTTGCCATGCAAGTCAGGCAGAACGGCGACGAGTCCGCCTTCGTTGCTCCGCAACTTCGGCGCGACAGCCTTCGCCCTTCGGACTCCGGCTGGCGTGCCCAGCCTTAGCCCGAAGGGCGAAGGCTGGTGGGCGGCTACGGATTCGAACCGCAGACCCTCTCGGTGTAAACGATAACCAGCCGCAGCCCGTCAAGCAAAAACAATACGTTGTCACACGTTCCGTGCGACACCGTTCCACCTTGGTTCGCGGGTTTCATGGGCGTTTCGTGGGCGTGAACCCCGTTCGTTCTCCGGCATTGAACCGGCGCGGATCACCGGCTTCAATAGGCCATGCGAGATCAGAAGATCACCTTCGGCGAGATGCGCGCCAACGGCGGCCCGACCGGCATCATGGTCTACTGCGCCGATCATCGCTGCTCGCACTCAGTGGCGATGTCAGGCGACCAATGGCCGGACCATGTTCGGCTATCCGACATCGAGCCTCGCTTCGTCTGCCGGGCGTGCGGTAGGCGCGGAGCGGATGTCCGGCCGGATCACGGGCGCGCGCGGATGGGCACGGCCGCATGATAAACGCCTAATGTGTGGTTCCACCGATTGGCAATCCATGCGCGTGCTGCTAGGTGGGACTTGAGATGGGACCAATTCAATGAAAAGTCTGCTGCGCGCCGCCAAGCGTCAACTCCTCGCATATCCATTTTTTCCTGCACTCAACCTGCCCTTTCGTGCCTTCGATACGTGGCGGCGATACATCGGACCGACCACGGGAAATTGGTTGAGGTGGTTATTCGCATCGAGAGCCGACTCAAACTTCACGTATCACCTGACGGATCGGTGCCGCGTCAATCTAATAGCCAGCGTTGCCAGCCTGCTCGCAAAGGACTTCACCGAGATCGAGCGCTACTTCAACGAGATCGAATCCGACAACGCGTTTGACGCCCATATGCGCGCGCTGTGGCGTTCCCATCCGGAACGATACCGAACCGATGAAACCCCGCTCATCGGTCGCAGGGTTGTATGGTATGCGGTAGCCAGAACGACCAAACCGAAGGTGATTGTTGAGACCGGCGTAGATCAAGGTATTGGTGCTGTTGTGCTGTGCGCGGCGCTTGCCCGTAACACAGATGATGGTCATCCCGGCCGTTACTTCGGAACCGACATCAATCCGAACGCCGGTTTCTACCTCAAAGGCGATTATGCGAAATTCGGTTCCGTCCTGTACGGCGACTCAATAAGCTCGTTGACGACTCTCAACGAGACCATCGATCTATTCGTCAACGACAGCGACCACAGCGCCGACTACGAGGAAGCCGAGTATCGTACCGTTGCGAACAAACTCGCCCCGGCCGCTATTGTTCTCGGCGATAATTCGCACGTTACCTCGAAGCTGGCGGAGTTCTCGGTGCGAGAAGGCCGTAAGTTTGTCTTCCTTGCGGAAGAACCTCGCGACCATTGGTATCGCGGCGCGGGGATAGGCCTGTCCCTCCCGTAGGCAATCAAGCCGCCACAACGCGAAAACAATTCTGCCTCCGCGGAGCCCCTTTGCTTCCATGCCGCCACCCCGTTTGGTGGTTCCCATTTCTGCCCTGCGCTGCGCCACAAAGTCAGGCGGTCATATGGCGAGACGGGAGGCCACCAAAGACGGACGCACGACTCCGGGCACACGTGCAGCCCAGTATCTGCGTATGTCCACGGACCCACAAAAATACTCAATAGAAAACCAAGCGGCGGCAATTGCGGCTTGGGCAGCCCGGCGCAACATTCGCATCGTGCGAACCTACGAAGACCGCGGTCGAAGCGGCTTGCGCATTGTTGGGCGGGATGGCCTCCAAGAGCTGATCAACGATGTCCAACTAGGGCGTGCGAAGTTCGACTGCATCCTTGTTTACGACATCAGTCGCTGGGGACGCTTTCAGGACGTCGACGAGAGCGCCTATTATGAGTTCATCTGCAAGCGCGCTGGCATCGCCGTCCACTACTGTGAGGATGATTTTGAGAACGACGGAAGTCTGACGTCGGTTATTGTAAAGAATATGAAGCGTGCGAAAGCCGCAGACTTCAGCCTCCAACTCTCCAAAAACGTCTTTCTCGGCCAATGCAATATCGCGAGTAAGGGCTATTGGCGCGGCGGTCCAGCCGGATATGGTCTCCGTCGCCTCCTTCTCGACGAAGACGGCAGGCCCAAGGCCGTACTCCAATTCCGGCAACGGAAGAATCTAAAGAACGAGCGCGTGGTCCTTATACCCGGGCCGAAATCGGAGGTGAGAATTGTCGAGCGAATCTTCCGCTCCTTCGCGCTTCAGGGAAAGAGCCGTACCCAGATTGCTGCCGAGCTGAACGCCGAGCGGATTCCGAATGCACGAGGGAAGCCGTGGAGCATGCTAACCATTAGCAATACCCTGAAGAACGAAGCCTACATTGGAAACATCGTTTACAATCGGCGCTCGCAGAAGCTCGGGCAGAAACAGGTGAGAAATCCGCCCGACATGTGGGTTCGCCGCGATCACGCGTTCAAGCCCATCATCTCCCCGGCTCTCTTTGCCAAAGCACAGAAAGTTCAACTTGAACTGTCCCATGGCCGCGAACAATCAGACGAGGAGATTCTTGATCGTCTTCGCGCCCTGTATCGCCGAAAAGGACGGCTCACTATGCGCTTGATGGCGGCGGCGAAGGATGTTCCGAACTGGACTGTTTACCAGAGACGCTTTGGCTCGATCACAGGTGCCTACAAACGAATCGGGCACACGGTTGACGGCAGATATGACTTCACGGCGAACGCCGCGAAGATGGAGAGCGTCATCTCCTCCGTAGTGCGCAAGGTAACGGCCTTCATCGAGCGCCGCGGGAGAAGCATTTCATTTCTTCGAGAGTTGCATCTGCTGACAATCGGTCGAAACTTTACGGTAAGCGTTGCGGTTGCCTGGGCTGTGTCGGACGGTCCAAACGGCATCCGCCGCACTCTCCGCTGGCAGGTCCGTAAGATCAGGTTCAAGAGTTCGGACCTTGTGTTGGTGATCAGGATGAATGCCACGAACGAGGCTATTCAGGACTACTTTTTGATCCCGACTGCCAATCTTCCGGTTGGCCGCGACCGGAGGCTCCGCATATCGAACCGGGTATTCGGGGACTTCGGATATGACAGTTTGCACTCAGCAACGAAGGCGCTGCTGGAGAAACTGGGCGGAGTGAGCATTTTGGGGGCACAGACTTGAGGTCGCCTTCCGGGTTTCGCCGTGCTAACTCTGGGACCGGCAGGAGGCTTCGATGACTGGTGCTAGAGACGTAATATATGCCGCAATTCATTCTGCTTTCGTCAAATACCCGCGAGAAGATGACCCCGATTCCCACGACCACTGGATTCAGCCGGAAGAGGCCGCCCACCTGACCAAGGTGGTATTGGCCGAATTGGAGGCCAACGGATTCCAGATCGTGAAGGCAACGAAATAGCGATCAGCTTATCCAAGGCTGCTGCTTGCCTGTCTTGAAGACGGCAAAAGCAAACTCGTTGCACTGTCTCGGAGCTATCGTCGCGATGACCCTCGACAGAGGCTCTATGGTCAGCGCGAGCAGCCGAAGAACGGTTTGCTGCGAGCGGGCGAGCCGCTGGATCGGTAGGCGAAGGTCGTGGAAAAACTCGATCTCGGCAATATGCGCCGGATCGTAGCTCGCAATGGTCTTTTGCACCTCCCGCTCTGTCCACCGATAGATGAAATTGGGTACGGCAGAGTTTGCGACCCCGCCCGTTCCGTCAGCTTGGATGGCGTTCACCTCGTAGTCCATCGTCAGCCCAAGCTTGACGGCCGCGCGCATCATCAGGCTATCCCGTGCCTCGAATGCCAAGGCACACTTCCTCGCCACCCGGTACATCTCCAGAAGCGCCCTGTGAGGCGAATGGCAGTGATGAAGGCCCGCGTGCACGATGACGACGTCGAAAGCTCCATCCGCATACGTGAGATGCTCAGCATCTTGATGCTGATCCGCCGCGCCCCCGTCGACATTGGTGACGACGTAGTCGCGAAATCCGACCGCCTGCATCACCGATTCGTCGAGCGGCCCGCCACAGACAACGAGAACCTTGTCCGTGGTGGAAATTCTTCCTCTGGCAATGAGCTTGCCCAGCACGTCGCCATAGAAGCCGGTTACCACGTCCCGCATAGCGAGACAGCTATCCTATCGATAGAAGCGAGTAAAGCAGGCGCTGGGGCAGCGGCAGGCCTCCTTTGACCGTCTCGGTCAATTCAGCTTTGATGCCCCGACTGGGTTGGGCTGCGGCTGTTCCAGCATTTTTAGCGAGGCGTCGAGCGCGTTCCTCAAATGCAACGCGGCCGTTGCGCTACAGCGCAGTCGGCCGCAGGAAACGAACCTGACGTCGACGGAGTCGTCTTGGTGCGGGACAAGGATGCGCGCGCCCAGTTCGACTTGGACAATGCCGCTCATGACCCCGTAGGCGGGGGCAATATCGAAGTAAATTGTCGGGATGTCGTTCCGGTTCTCGAATGTCGGGACGCCACCCTTAGCAGGCGGGTCAAGATCGGGGGGATTGGCCAAGTGACGCTCCTGTATTGCCGTTTGCCCTAGGAGATTAGCCAAATTGCTCGATTCGATCTCTTTAGGTTTCAGGCGCGCGCCTATTGATTGCACGGCCTAGTTGCTATTGGATGTCGCGGATGGGGATGGGGACCTTGCCATGCGGATTCTCTACGCTGTTGCGCTCTGCTTATTCTTGGGCGGTTGCTACGCAAGCTCGCAGGAGGTTCGAGCAAAGCTGGGCGACGATTACAGCGGAAAGAGCGTCGACTCGCTGGTCCTTCAATTCGGTCCCCCAGCCTCCTCGTTCAAGATGAGCACGGGCGAGACCTCCTATCTTTGGCAGCTATCGTCTCACACCAATGTCGACGCCACTCGGGACCGATATGGGATCAGCGGAACTGCCACTACCAAATTCTGCAAGCTCAACGTAATCGCATCGCCCAATGGAATGGTGACAAAGCTCTCAACGGAAGACGGCAGCACAGGCAGAACCGAGGCGATTGGGAACTTCGATATTCACGGCAGCGTCTGCGCCCATTACATGGGAATAAGGAAGCAGCTTTAGCTCGCCATCGGTCTGCCATTAGTTTTCGGCCCCATGTGCAACCTCTATTCGATCACGTCTGCCCAAGAGGCGATACGCCAGACGTTCCGCAAGGTGAACCGCTACGTCGGCAACCTCGCGCCGATGCCGGGGGTCTTCCCCGACTACCCCGCCCCCGTGATCCGCAACACCGATGAAGGCGAAGGCCGCGAGCTGATCATGATGCGCTGGGGCATGCCGCCGCCGCCGCGCACTGGCGGGCCGCCGGTCACGAACATCCGCAACACCAGCTCGCCGCATTGGCGCATGTGGCTGAAGCCGGAGAACCGCTGCCTGGTTCCGTTCAACAGCTTCGCCGAGTACGCGCCGGAGCCGAACCCGGAGACGAAGAAAAAGGACGTCGTCTGGTTCGCCGCAAACGAGGACCGGCCCCTGCTAGCCTTCGCGGGCATCTGGACCGTCTTCAAGGGAGATCGCGGGACGAAGTCAAAGCCGGTCCCCGGCCCGCATGACGTCTACGGTTTCCTGACCACCTCGCCGAACGCCGTGGTCGAGCCGATCCATCCGAAGGCGATGCCGGTGATCTTGACGACGGACGAGGAGCGCGATGTCTGGCTTCGCGCGCCATGGGACGAGGCGAAGGCGCTACAGCAGCCTTTACCAGATGACGCGCTGAGGATCGTAATGCGCGGCGCCGATAAGGAAGATAAGATCGTCGCATGAGCGCCGACCATGTCCGCGCCTGCCACTTGGAGGTTTGACCGTGAGCAGCGAACGCCCCGAGATGCCATATGAGAAAGCCGTCGAGGAGACGGCAAAGACGGTCGGCAAGGGTCTCGATCTTGTTAATCGCGCAGCGCCCGCCGTCGGTGACGCGTATGGCTTTCTGATCGGTGATCGCATCAAAGAGCACCGCGCGCGCAATGCCGATGCAATGGCGCGAAAGACAAAGCGCATTCTCGACGAGCGGAATCTGGAGGAAACGCGCGCGCTGCCGGAGGACCTGGCCCAGCCCCTTCTTGAAGCCGCCCAGAAGGAGCCCCGCGACGAACTGCTGACTCTCTTTGCGGCTCTGGCGGCCAATTCGATGGACCCGGCAAGGGACGACACTCGCCCAGAGTTCGTCGAGACGGTGCGCAAATGGCAACCCATCGATATTCGCGTCATGCAGTTCGCGAAAACTCGTCGAGAAACCACCGAACCCTACTTCAAGGTCGGCGAAGTTCGCAGCGGCTTGCCGACGTTTCGCCAGTCCGCACTTCAAGTTTCTTTGGATCATCTCGAGTCGCTTGCCTGCCTCACGATTCACCCGAGCAGTGGCTATCTCCTCTCAGCTTACGGGGACGAGATCATGCGTGCGGTCAGCGAGAATCCGAACGCATGACCTGCCTCCTCTGCGATGACACTGGATGGGTCTGCGAGGTCCATCAGGAACAGCCATGGGACGGGCCACATGCGTGCCAGTGTGGTGGCGCTGGCGCGCCCTGTCCGAAATGCAATCCGTCGACACACGATCAACCGTCGCGCTTACCGCGCGGCTTCAAGCAGGATGAAGAGCGCGATGACGAGACGGGCTGAGGGTATCTTGATCGCCATCGCCATTTTGACTGGCGTTACCGTGATCATGGCAATGGCAACCGCTTGGGGACCACACGAGGCCTGCCCGAGACAGTTCCCCAAGATCGTGGGTTGCGCCTTGGGATCATATGAGAACTTGTCGGGCGGATTGATTGCGGCTGGCGGCGCGCTCTTCGCCGGGTGGCTCGCATGGACAGCGGTGCGGCTTCAGATATCGTCAGAAGAACGACGAGCATCGGCTGATCGTGCAGAGGTCGAAGCCGTGCTCGCCGATGATATTGATCGAATCGCGGACGCCCTAGCTGCTACTTGGAGAGTTTTGGAGAAACTGGATGATGAGCCTGATCCGTCAGCGCCCGAAGACCCGGATGTAACAGCTCAACGAAGAGACGCCGTCATTTGGGGAATTGGCGAGATCACGCAAGATTCGTGGATCGAGACAGTTCGGAAGATGGTTTCCATTCTCGGATGGAAGCGACGCCGCGAATACGAGCAGCTCTTGGCATCGTTGGAAAAATTGCAGCACCCAGGCAAGTATTTCGACGTCGTCGAAACCCTGTGGGATGTCCAGCTTGCTAGTAGCTACGTTCAGATCGTCGAACCAAAGACGTCGACATACTTCGAGGACTTCTTCGTGCGGGCGGGCAAGGCGTGGTCGACTGGGGATAATATCCTCATACAGGCGGGCTTGGACGGCGGCGCGTAATTCCCGATGGACGGTACGGGATGGCAACGTCGTTTCGCCGAGCCAATCATGGCAGATGGCCGCACGCTGCGAACACTGCGCGATGCCGCCGACTACATCATGGCGCTGCCGCAGAAGACTTCTCGCCTGCCGCACTGGCAGACCGCCGTCCGCGAGTTGATGATCGCGGCCGAGCGCGGCGGGATCATCATGCTGGCGCGGGTCGCGATGATGGTGGCGATTCATCACGGGAAGCCAGCACCGGAGAGAACGCCGCCCGCCAAGGGGCACCATTGGGGCAAGCGGAAGCTGAAGCGAGATGAGTGATCCGATGACCCGAGAAATGCAACCTCTAACGAAGCTCTCTGTGGCGCGCGCCCAGCTCGTGACTTCGCTCGATCTCTTCGTCCGCGACAAAGACCCGATCTCGGTGCATTGCCTCGCGTGCGGCGGCGGTGAAGTCATCGAGGCCGTAGCGCAGACGCAGGGCGATGCGATCTTCGCGACCCATATCATGAAGACGCAGCCGACGATGGATCGACGCGCGATCCGGCGATTACGAAACCAGTACTGGAACGCCTTCAAGCACTTTAACGATCTCAAAGGGCTGCCGCGCGAAGATGAGGAGTTGCTGCACAGGTTCGATGACAAGGTAAACGACATGGCGCTGTTCATCGGGTGGTGGGACTACCTGTCGTGTCAGCGGAAGCTGCCGGTCGCTGCGCAGGTGTTCCAGGTGTGGTGGTACGCCCTCTACGAAGAGAAACTGTCGCCTACGGCCGACGTCGACGTTGCCAGATCGGCGTTCCCCGACATTCGCGGCCAAGATCGAGCAGAGCAGAAGCGGCGGCTGCGGCGATCCATTGAGAAGTACCGTCACGACAAGAACCTGCTGGCCGATCCGGCGACGGAGCTTTAGCTCAGCACGAAGCTGTAGCGATTCACCTTCACCACGCCAGCATGGTGGACGGTCAGCGCGACCGGCTCAGTCGACCCTCCGGTGATCGGTGCGAGCAATCCATCGGCGTTCTTTGCCATGCGCTCGGTGATCGCGCTCGGCAAGATGCGCTCGCTCGCACCGAACCCGCGAACATCATAGCCGCGCTGCCGCAGTTCCTCCGGTGACCTTGACCGTGATTCAGGCTGGGATCGCTTGACGGCCTCTCTCAGTTAAGCCTAGGGCCTCACCGGGAGATCGGACACGCGGACTTCCTTGTCAGCCATGTTGTATTGATAAAGTAGATCGTGGACCGTGTTCCGCTGCACAGCGGGATAAGCACATGGTCCAATAGTCACGCTTCTGACGGGCAATCGGTCTCCCAGGCTTTCATCCTCCGGCCGTGCTGTTAAGTACGGTATAATTCCGATGGGAGAAGCTCGGTACTTCTGCCCCCTGCCGTACCGGGGACCTGGCTCCCAACGAATGGCCAGTCGCCATTCCTTCTCGACCGCAAACTGGGGGTGCTTCATGGCTGAGCACCAGCCAATGCACGACGAAGCAAACATATCTCCGAAATCTCGCTGTGCCTGCGTGCTCGCGAAGACTGCTTTCCGATGAGCACGCATGTATTCGAGCCCGGCTGACAGGACGTTGTTTGCGATCCTTCGCTGCGCATCGACATCGTAGACCATCGGCACAATCTCAAAATCGTGAGGTTTCCAGTTCACGAACATGAAGCCGCGTGTTGCGAACTCAATTGATACCGGAACTGTATCCTTTCCATATACACGCCATTGATTGAGCAGGTTGTTCTCCTCGCAGAGGCAGAAAACGAAGATGTCTGTAGCTTGAACCGCTTGCTTTAACGCGAGTTCTGTGACGAACAAAATGTGTGAATCGTCGTTGTCTTTTTCCGAGTCGCTTCGCTCCTGCAAAAGCCTGCTGAAGAGCTCTACCCCGTAGTTCAACTCAGACAGATCGTTCATATACCTGAAGTCCGAGAACCACAGCTCGCCGCTCTGAATAATGCTCAAAAAAGCAGCGCTCGACGTATAATGAAACAGCGATTCCGGAAACTCCTCTGGGTGTCGCCACCCAGCGCGCTCTGTAATGAATTGTTCGAGCCCATCAGCGCTCGGGCCACTTTCCGCTGCCATTGCTCACTTTCCCTCGACTGCTCGCATCATTTCTGAGGCATTTCGGTCAAATGCGCAGTGTTGGCTTCAACGTAGACCTTGAATCGCCTGTCATCCGCCGCGATCTGGAAAATGTGGACAATGACCCCCAGGTATTTTTCCTCTGGTGGGTCAGCAAAGCCGACTATTGGCGTCGTGTTGTGCTCCACCGGACCTTCAAGAAGCAGCCAAAGCGCGTAGGCCTCCAGCCGCGCGACTTGCGGCGCGGCTCCGCACTCCTCGATCACGGCGTTCATGGCTACAATCGAAGCGCCGTTCTGGTCGAGGTAGGCCGAGCGCAGCAAGCGGCGTTTCACGCGAGCATAGAGCCCAGCCCAAGCGTCGATGTTCTTATCGATCTTCTCGCCTGTGAGAAAAAGCGCGAACGGCGCAGCGACGACAGGCCAGTATTCGGAAATGAACGTCGCAAACGCGGGGTAGGAAAACCCAGGGGCGATGTCGGCCTGCTCAAGCTCTAACCCGGTCTCCTGCTCAATCTCCCGCTTGAGCGCTGCTGACCGCTCCTCCCATTCTGCGTCACTTCCTTCCTGACCATATGTCGTGTCAGGAAAATAGATGCCGATCTCAATCGACTGATCGCTTGCCATCGCCCTGTCTCCAGAATGGGTCCCATCATGCGCGAAAACGGGTCCCTCTGGAAATGGCCCCGGAGGCAGACGGAGGCGGGTCCTCTTTTTTCATCGAGAGCGATTCATTAACGGGGGTGGGGGGTATACTCGGGACCCAGTCCGCCCCCGCCTCGTCCCCCTCACCCCGGCAGGCGTTGCTTCACGCGCAACACCTGAGTTGCCGTCCATGCGCCGTTGCCGCGCGCGGTCGGGATGCCGCGCTCGTTGAGTTTGGCTGCGATGGCCGCCAGCGTCGCTGCGCCGTTCGCTTGTAGCTCTTCGATGATTGGTTTGAGATCGGCGGCCAGCTTTGCGGCGCGCTCTCCCGTGGCCGCTGCGCCCTTCAGCGCCGCCTTCCGGCTCGGCCTGGTGCCACGGTTGCCGCCAAGCTGCTTGCCGCGCCGCTTGGCCTGCGCCAGCGCCGCCTTGGTGCGGGCGGAGATCATGCCCGCTTCCAGCTCCGCAACGGCGACCATCTGCTGCAACAGAAAGCGCCCCGTCGCGCCTTCGATCACCGGCAGATCGGCGAAGCGGACATCGACGTTGGCATCGAGCAGCCGGTTCAAGAACGATGATGACCGGGTCAGCCGGTCGACCTTGCTGACGATCAATGGGCAGCGGTGAACGCGGGCGGCGGCCAGCGCCTTGTCCAACTCCGGCCGATCTGCCCGCTTGGCGGTCTCGACCTCGACGAACTCGCTCACGATGCGCCAATCGCCGCCGTTGAGATACTGGGCGACCGCTGCCCGCTGGGCTTCCAGGCCAAGGCCAGAACGGCCCTGCCCCTTGGTGCTGACCCGGTAGTAGCAGACAAACCCGCCCGTATTGGCCATGACCGCCCCATAACACTGCCATCAACGTCCGTTGACAGTATTGTAATGGGACGGGGTGGTCAATGGAGGCGATGTTTCCAGCGTTCTGCCATGCGCTGATCCGGCCATGCTGGCGGCCGTGACTGCGCGCGCCGCGCCAAGCGCCGCATCATCCGGGCAACATCGCCGTACTTCAGCTTGCCGAGCACGTCGGCGGCTTCCTCCAGCGCCTCCCGGCTCAGATCAAGCGTGGTCAGGATGATCTCGATGAAGGCGACCTCGTCGACGTCGGAGGCGCGCGCAATGTGCGTGTAATAGGCACAAGCCTCCGCGATGCTGTCGAAGCCGGGCGGCTGGCCGTGATGGCCATCGTCGATCATGGCCGCCTCCCGCTCTCGCACAGTGGCGACGCCTTCCTGGACGAACTTGGCGCGTTCACGGGCGTTCATGATCGATCAGCTTGTCCGTGTGCAGCAGTTCGACGGCGCGCCGGAAGCTCTGGCGGAAGCTGTCGATGTCGACGCCGACCGTGGCGTCTAACGTGACGTGACGCGGCATCAAGTTCACCAGCGCGGTGAGGAGCACAGCAGGCCTTTCCTTTGCAAGCCGTTCCAGGACGTCGGGACCGTGTTTCTGCCACGCTTCGGCGAGGTCCGCGATCAGTTGCTCGGACAGGCGCGACCTCGCGCCTTTCGGCCTTCCGCCACGGCCAGTATGGCCCACTAAGAACTGGCCGGTCTTCGCATCGCGCTCGGTGATCTCGCTCATCTCGAACGCATACCGTTGTCCCGATGAGTTCTTCAAGAGGAGGCGGCGATCACCGGGTTGCGAAGAAACCCGGTTCTATTCCGACGCTGGCCGTTGGCCGCAAGCCCGGCCTCAAGCCGGGCGCTTATCGCCACACATCCGGACTCGTATCCGCGCCGTGACGTCCGCCCGCTGGGGCGAACAGAACCTCTTCCCGGCGATGGGAAGACGTCCGCTCGCTTGGGGCGGGCTACCATCACAGCGCTGCACCGGGTCACGATCTCCTCCGGGCCTCGTCCGCCCGCTGGGTGGCCCGAGCTGCCCTCTGAGTGTCAGTTAATCCGTCGCCCTGGCGGCGAAAATGGGAATGGCGATTCCTAGTGTTCATGTGTTCTTCATTAAACGGAGGACAGCAGTTGTCCCCTCTAGACCCGTTTTGTGTCCGCTCTAAACCGCCTTTAGAGAGGACAGCGGGTGTCCCCTCTAAAGCAGCCGGGATGGTGAAGGCGAACTCGACATTTTCGTGCCGACCGGGCTTGTGGCGCTTGATCCATCCATGGGCCTCCAGCTTGTTGGCTGCGCGCTGGATGGTCTTCTCCGAGCATCCAAGCTCCGCCGCTAGCGCGGGGTATCCGGGATTGCATTGTCCTGTCCTCCTATTGAAGTGCAGCTCGATCAGCGCCATGGCGAGAACGATGACGCTCGCGGGGTATTCCTCGGCCATAGCCGCCCGCAGAAACGCGTGCGTCCATTGGCGTTGTCCGCGAGCGCCCTCGATCATGACGACCTCGCGGTGACGATGCCGAGCGCGTGCGCCTTGCGAAGCGCTGCGCCGACAGCCGCCGCAAACTTGGGAAGCTGCGCCGGGGAGATCGTGATGCCCCGCGTCGTCGGCGTCATGAAGCCGCAGCTATCCCGATATTCCCGGACATCGAGGTATTGCGTCCCGTTGTAGTTCCTCAATGCGAGCTGAATTGCCCGCGAGCGGTCACGCGGACCGCGCCAGATCGCGGCGAGCGCGATGTCACCGGCCGCGAGCGGAATTGTTGCCGACGATGTCAGCGATACCAATGCAGGGTCTTGCGCGCGGGAAGCGGACTGCGCTACATCACGAGGACTCCTCACTGATGAAGACGCTTCGGCGATCCCACGCTCCGGCTTGCAGGCCGGAGTGTGGCGGGGGCTCATGTCGTTAGTTCCTCCAAGGTTTTGAGCATCAAGGCCCGGTAGCGGGCAATCGCGGCGCGCCCCACCGCGGTGATCTCAAGCGTGGTGCCGTTGTCGCTCTTGTGGATGTTGATATAGCCGACCGACGAGAGCCTGCGCGTGTGCATATGCTGCTTGTTAAACGCGATGCCGGTCGCGGCGAGCACTTCCGATGCAGTCGAACTGCCGCCGCGGCGCAGAAGATGCCGGAGCAGCGTCATCCGCGTCTGCTCATGCACGGCCGGGTCAAGCGTTGTTTCGGTAGATTGCCGTCCCATTCTGCGCAGCTCCCAATGATAAGGAATCGGCCCCGATTGCCGCTTCCGGCGTTATCACCCGTAGTCCCCCAGTCGGGACGTGATGATCCGCATCATCGAGTCTGAAGCGCTGGACCCCGAGGGGGGACCGCCGCAGATGCGGCCACGCTATGAGTGTCCCTGTCGCGGCGTCAATAAAAAAGACGAGTCGTAAGAAGCGCTTACGGTTTTGCCTTACAGGTTCGTGTAAGCGGCTTACACCTTCGCATGATGCCGGGGGCTGAAGCGGTTGCCGCCTTCGGGTAGGCTGGGCTTGACCTCCCGGTGCCGCGTATGAATGAATTGCGTCCAATTCCGCCAGCCGAAGTGGTGACAGACACCACGCCATTGCGGCTGGACATCGCCGCCCGTATCGCGTTCCCCGATGGTTCGATGTCTGCTGGCGCGTTGCGTCGATGCGCACGCGCGGGCCTTCTCACCGTCGAGAGGATAGCGGGCCGGGACTACACGACGGTCGCCGATATTGCCGAGATGAGGAGCCGATGCCGCGTCCCCGCAAAAGTGCCCGCCTCTGGCTCCGGCCAGGCCGCGATGACCGCGCCGCCATCTGGGTCATCCTCGATGGGGGACGGGAAGTCAGCACAGGCTGCGGCGCGGGCGCTTCTGCGGAAGCCGAGCAAGCCCTCGCCGACTACATCGCTCAAAAGCACGACCCGAAAGCGGCGCGCGGAGGTGATCCCAATAAGGCCCGCGTAGCTGACGCGCTGGCGGTCTACTACACGGACCGCGTCCTGCGGGACAAGTTGCCGCGGCCAGATGCGATCAAGCGCCGCCTCGACCGCCTCAACGAGTTCTTCGGTGCCAATACGGTCGGCGAGATCACCGGAGATCGTCAGCGCCAGTATGCCGACGAGAGGCAATTCAGTTCATCAGCCCGCCGTGAGCTGGAGGACTTGGCAGCAGCCATCAACTTCTACAACAAGGACAAGATGGGCGGCGTGCAGAGCCTGTTCCGGCCGGTTCTGCCGGATGCTCCTCTTCCGCGCGAGCGCAACCTGACCCGCGATCAGATCGCAAAGCTCGTTTGGACCGCATGGCGCATGCGCCAGCGCAACCGAGGCGGAACGCTTGGTAACTACACGAGCAAGCATATTGCCCGATTCATCATCACGGCCTTCTACACCGGCTCCCGCGCTGGGGTGGTCTGCGGTGCCGCCTTGATGCCGACCATTGGGCGCGGATATGTCGATCTCGATACCGGCCTCTTCCATCGGAAGCCGCTTGGAGCGCGGGAAACCAACAAGCGCGCGCCGACCGTCGAGCTTTACCCCGGCGTTCTCGCTCATATGCGGCGCTGGAAGCGCCTTGGCATCTCCAACCAATCGGTCATCGAGTACAACGGCAAGCCGGTTCTCAGGATCAAGCGCGGATGGGAGACTCTGCGCGCCAACGCCGGACTCGGCGACGACGTCTTGCAGCACACACTCCGCCATGCCGCGATCTCGTGGATGCTCTGGAAAGGCATCTCGGCAAGCGACGTCAGCGAGTACTGCGGCGTCAGCGAAGCGATCATCAAAAAGCACTACAAGCACTTCATCCGGGACGGCTTCCGCCGCGTGTTCGCGGGAATGCGAGATCGCAAGGCTGCTTCATAGTCGCGGAGCCTGGCAATGGACGGAAAAACAAAAGAAACGATGGGCTGCCTGGGGGCCTGCGTCGGCGCATTTCTCGTTGTTGGACTTCTCGCGGAATCGTGCAGCGGACCGAGTCGACCGCCGATGTCCGACTCTGAGTTAAGTTCTCGCATTACGAAGATGAAAGCAGATCGTCGCCAGAAGTGCATCGACACGATCCGAGAGGGGATGCACTTGTGGCCGAAGGAAATGCAAAAGCATGCAGCGGGTGCGATGGCCAAGTGTGGTGACGATGACTGAGCATCGCAGGCCGATGGTGGGCGGTGAGAGGATCGAACTCCCGACCAGATGCGTGTAAAGCACCTGCTCTACCGCTGAGCTAACCGCCCAACCGGCACCCTCGAAACTGAGTTTCATGGGCGCATTCATGGGCGTAGATCGGCTGGTTTCGAGGAAGTACCAGCAAACGCTGCACTTTCTCTTTGCAAGCTATCTCGGTGTAAACGAGATGCTCTAACCAGCTGAGCTAGCCGCCCTCGCCCCCTGTTTAGCGTTGCCGACCCCACCGGGGCAAGACCGGACAATCCGCCGCACGGCTGAGCCCGGACCGAAAGTGCGGAAACAACCCCATGCAAAGTAGAAATGGGCTTGCACGGCTCAAGCGAAAAACAACGAAGAACACGCCTCAAACGAAAAACGGCGCCCGATGGGGCGCCGTTTCCGTCAAATTTGTTCCGCTTCAGTGCGCGGTCAGGCCGCCGGAGGCTTCGTCGCCGTCGGACTTGACGGGCACCTTGGTGTCCTCTTCCCAGACGATCGGCGCGGGCACGCGGACCAGCGCCTTGGCAACCACCTCGTCGAGGCGCGCGACCGGGATGATCTCCAAACCGCCCTTGATCGCATCGGAAATCTCCGTGAGATCCTTGGCATTGTCCTCGGGGATCAGCACCGTCTTGATGCCGCCACGGGCAGCGGCCAGCAGCTTCTCCTTCAAGCCGCCGATCGGCAGCACGCGTCCGCGCAGCGTGATCTCGCCGGTCATCGCGACATCATGGCGGACCGGGATGCCGGTCATGACCGAGATGATCGCGGTGGCCATGGCAACGCCGGCCGACGGGCCGTCCTTCGGGGTCGCCCCCTCGGGCACGTGCACGTGGATGTCGCGGCGATCGAACATCGGCGGCTCGATGCCATAGGTGATCGCACGGGAGCGGACAAAGGACGCCGCCGCCGAGATCGATTCCTTCATGACGTCGCGCAGATTGCCGGTGACCGTCATCTTGCCCTTGCCGGGCATCATGACGCCTTCAATCGTCAGCAACTCGCCGCCGACATCGGTCCAGGCCAGGCCCGTGACGATGCCGACCTGGTCGTCGCTCTCGATCTCGCCGTAGCGGTACTTCGGCACACCGAGGAACTCTTCCAGAGTCTTCTCGGTCACCTTCACCGACTTCTTCTTGGAGATCATCAACTCCTTCACCGCCTTGCGGGCGAGTGTGGAGAGCTCACGCTCCAGGTTACGCACACCAGCTTCGCGGGTGTAGCGGCGGATCATCAGGAGCAGCGCCTCGTCGTCGATCGAGAACTCCTTGGAGTCCAGACCGTGCTTGGAGACGGCGTTCGGGATCAGGTGCTTGCGCGCGATCTCGACCTTCTCGTTCTCGGTGTAGCCGGCGATACGGATGATCTCCATGCGGTCCATCAGGGGACCTGGAATATTCAGCGTATTCGCGGTCGTGATGAACATGACGTTGGAGAGATCGTAGTCGACCTCGAGATAGTGGTCGTTGAAGGTCGAGTTCTGCTCGGGGTCGAGGACCTCAAGCAGCGCCGACGACGGATCGCCGCGGAAATCGGCGCCCATCTTGTCGATCTCGTCCAGCAGGAACAGCGGGTTCGAGGTCTTGGCCTTGCGCATCGACTGGATGATCTTGCCGGGCATCGAGCCGATATAGGTGCGGCGGTGACCGCGGATCTCGGCCTCGTCGCGCACGCCACCGAGCGAGACGCGCACGAACTCACGCCCCGTCGCCTTGGCGATCGACTTGCCGAGCGAGGTCTTGCCGACGCCGGGAGGCCCGACCAGACACAGGATCGGTCCGGTCAGCTTGTTGGCGCGCGACTGCACCGCCAGGTACTCGACGATGCGGTCCTTGACCTTCTCAAGACCATAGTGATCCGCATCCAGAACCGCTTGCGCAGCTTCCAGATCCTTCTTCACCTTGGACTTCTTGTTCCACGGGATCGACAGCAGCCAGTCGAGATAGTTGCGCACGACGGTCGCTTCCGCGGACATCGGCGACATCTGGCGCAGCTTCTTCAGCTCGTGCTGCGCCTTCTCGCGGGCTTCCTTCGAAAGCTTGGTCTTGTTGATCTTCTCTTCGAGATCAGCGAGCTCGTCCCGTCCCTCGTCGTCGCCGAGTTCCTTCTGGATCGCCTTCATCTGCTCGTTGAGATAATACTCGCGCTGGGTCTTCTCCATCTGGCGCTTGACGCGCGAGCGGATGCGCTTCTCGACCTGCAGCACCGAGATCTCGCTCTCCATCAGGCCGAGAACCTTCTCCAGGCGCTGGGTGACCGACAGCGTCTCCAGGATGCCCTGCCGATCGGCGATCTTCACCGCGAGGTGCGAGGCGACGGTGTCGCCGAGCTTGCCGAAATCGGTGATCGACTGCACGACGCCGACGACTTCGGCGGAGATCTTCTTGTTGAGCTTCACATAGCTTTCGAAATCGGACACGACCGAACGGCCGAGCGCTTCCGCCTCGACGGAGGTGGCGTCGGTGTCGGCGAGCGCGACCGCGGTCGCCTCGTAATATTCGCTACGGTCGGTGTACTTCTCGACACGGGCGCGCGCGAGGCCTTCCACCAGCACCTTCACGGTGCCGTCGGGAAGTTTCAGGAGCTGCAGCACGCTGGCAAGCGTGCCCGTCTCGTAAATTGCATCCGGTGCCGGATCGTCGTCGGACGCATTCTTCTGCGTCGCGAGCATGACCAGCGCGTCGTTCTTCATCACCTCTTCGAGCGCGCGGATCGACTTCTCGCGGCCGACGAAGAGCGGGACGATGTTGTGCGGGAAAACGACGATGTCGCGCAGCGGCAGCACGGGATAAGCGTGCGTTTCGCCGTGGACAATGGTTGGCCGGGGTTTTGAGGTCGTCATGGCCTTACTTCCTTTTGTTGTGCCCCCTTGCACGCAGTCCGCTCTTGCGCAACCGCCACAAGGTGCCGGATTTCCGGTTCATTCTGGTCCCTAGAGAACCTCATGTCCGGATCGTCTTTGATGACGAATCTCAATCTGTGAGCTCGTCACCGATAGCATTAGGTGGCTATCGGGTACGGGGGTGTCAAGTCACTGAAAAAAGGCCCCTAAATCGGGCCAAACGCGCAGCAACGCTTACGCTGGTACCGGCCGCGGGTACCTCCCGCAGCCCGGTTTTCTCGGGTTGAAAGCAGATGGCGGCGGCGCCCGGTCAGGCGCTCGCCGAGCTTTCCACCGCGCGGTCGGACCGGTCCGCATAAATATAGAGCGGACGGGCGGTTCCCTCGACCACTTCGCGCGAGATGACGACTTCCTCGACGCCTTCCAGGCCCGGGAGGTCGAACATGGTCTCGAGCAGGATGCTCTCCAGGATCGAACGCAGGCCTCGCGCACCGGTCTTGCGCTCGATCGCCTTGCGGGCGACCGCGCCAAGCGCCTCGTCGGCGAAGGTCAGGTCGATATTCTCCATCTCGAACAGCCGCTGATACTGCTTGACCAGCGCGTTCTTGGGATCGGTGAGGATCTTCTTGAGCGAGGCCTCGTCGAGATCTTCGAGCGTCGCCACGACGGGCAGACGGCCGACGAATTCCGGGATCAGGCCGTACTTGAGCAGATCCTCCGGCTCGACATGGCGGAAGATTTCGCCGGTGCGGCGGTCCTCCGGCGCGAGCACCTGCGCCGCAAAGCCGATCGAGGTCGAACGGCCGCGCGCGGAGATGATCTTCTCGAGGCCCGAGAACGCACCACCGCAGATGAAGAGGATGTTGGTGGTGTCGACCTGCAGGAACTCCTGCTGCGGATGCTTGCGGCCGCCCTGCGGCGGAACCGAAGCGACCGTGCCTTCCATGATCTTCAGCAGCGCCTGCTGCACGCCCTCGCCCGACACGTCGCGGGTGATCGAGGGGTTGTCGGACTTGCGGCTGATCTTGTCGATTTCGTCGATATAGACGATGCCGCGCTGGGCGCGCTCGACATTGTAGTCGGCAGCCTGCAGCAGCTTCAGAATGATGTTCTCGACGTCCTCGCCGACGTAACCGGCTTCGGTCAGCGTGGTGGCGTCCGCCATCGTGAAGGGCACGTCGAGAATGCGCGCCAGCGTCTGAGCCAGCAGGGTCTTGCCCGAACCGGTCGGACCGATCAGCAGGATGTTGGACTTCGCGAGCTCAACGTCGTTGTGCTTGGTCTGGTGATTGAGCCGCTTGTAGTGGTTGTGGACGGCGACTGACAGCACCTTCTTCGCATGGCCCTGGCCGATCACGTAATCGTCCAGCACCTTGCAGATTTCCTTCGGGGTCGGAATCCCGTCGCGCGACTTGACCAGCGAGGACTTGTTCTCCTCGCGGATGATGTCCATGCAGAGTTCGACGCATTCGTCGCAGATGAAGACCGTGGGGCCTGCAATCAGTTTGCGGACTTCGTGCTGGCTCTTGCCGCAGAACGAGCAGTACAACGTGTTCTTCGAGTCGCTCGTGCCGACCTTACTCATTCCTGTCTCCGTCCGCCTTTCGAACACTTGCTCGATCGGCCCTTTCCGGCACATGCCGGGCTTCTGGGCATAGATAGAGCAAATCCCGTACCAAAAAAGGTCTCACGCAGTACATCCGTCCGAATCACGGTTTATTTCGATTCTCCCGCGATCATAACTGATCCCACACAGCCAACCATGCTGACACCCGACTATCAAGAATTCGCTAATCGGGCGCTTGCCGAACACCGTGACAATACCGTGATTTGTACCCTGTTTTGGGACGGTTTTGTCGAAATCGGATGAGCGTTGCGCGTTTACCACGAAAATGGGACCGAAACCGGAACTTTCCGCCCGGTTCAGGGACCAGCGATGCCCTTCAGGCCGGTATAAATCGAACCCGCAGCGGTTGCGACCACGCCGGCAAGCGGACCCACGGTCTGCATGAGGTTCTGGATGCGGCGGGCGCGCCGCCGCATCGTCTCCTCCCCGACATGCTGTCCCAGCATGCGTGCCATTCGGTACGCCGCGGCGTTGGGTTTTCCGCCTGACGCAATGTACCGCCCACAGCACCAGAATGTTGCCGCGAGCAACAGCAGCGTCGGCCGTACTGAGAATTGCGCGTACAAAATGAGAGGCGTCGGAGACAAATGACCCGGCGCGGTTGTCGCGCCGGGTCATTTCAATGTCTGCATCTCAATGTCTGCACCGCGGTTTCATCACCGCTGCAGCGGGTGTTCCCGCCGCTATGGCGCGTTGTCTTACGCCGCCTTTGCGGATGCCGGGTCTTCCGGCCGCTTGTCGATGACCTTGTCAACGAGGCCGAACGCCTTGGCATCGTCGGCGGTGAGGAACTTGTCGCGCTCCAGCGCATCCTCGATCGCCTTGTAGTTCTGGCCGGTATGCTTCACGTAGATTTCGTTGAGGCGCTTCTTGAGATTCAGGATCTCCTGCGCGTGCAGCATGATGTCGGTGGCCTGGCCCTGGAAGCCGCCGGAGGGCTGGTGCACCATGATGCGCGAGTTCGGCAGCGAGAAGCGCATGTCCTTTTCGCCGGCCGCCAGCAGCAGCGAGCCCATCGAGGCCGCCTGACCCGTGCACAACGTCGACACCGGCGGACGGATGAACTGCATGGTATCGTAGATCGCAAGGCCCGATGTCACCACGCCGCCCGGCGAGTTGATGTACATTGAGATTTCCTTCTTGGGATTCTCGGCTTCGAGGAACAGGAGCTGCGCGACGACCAGCGTCGACATGCCGTCCTCGACCGGACCGGTCAGGAAGATGATGCGCTCTTTCAGGAGGCGCGAGAAAATGTCGTAGGCGCGTTCGCCGCGATTGGTCTGCTCGACGACCATCGGCACGAGGTTCATGTAGGTTTCAACGGGATCGCGCATGGGCCACCTTGAGTGATGCTGGGTGAGGACTGTGCTGGCACAGATATGGGTCGAATTGCGGACCGGCAAGGCCGGTTTATCGACCCCTAGTTCAAGCTGATTCGGCGGAACCGGCCTAGCGAGGGATGCCCGCGCACGGCCGGTTTCGCCGTTCATCCTTAATGCGAGGCACCCCCGTCAGGCGGCGGTTTTCTCGTCTTCCTCTTCCTTGAACAGCTCTTCCCGCGTGATTTTCTTCTCGGTCACATTGGCAAGCTCGAGCAGGAAGTCGACCACCTTGTCCTCATAGATCGGTGCACGAAGCTGGGCGAGCGCATTGGCGTTGTTGCGATAATAGTCCCAGACTTCCTTCTCGCGGCCCGGCATCGAGCGGGCGCGCTCGATCACGGCGCGGCTGACCTCTTCGTCGGTGACGCTGATCTTGTTCTTCTCGCCGATCTCGGAGAGCACGAGGCCGAGGCGCACGCGGCGGTCGGCGATCGTCTGGTACTCTTCCTTGGCCTTGTCTTCCGTCGTGTTCTCGTCGGCAAAGGTCTTGCCGCTCGATTCCATCTCGGCCTTGATCGAGTTCCACATCAAGTTGAACTCTTCCGACACCAGCGAAGGCGGCGCCTCGAACTTGTGGGCCTCGTCGAGGCGGTCGAGCAGCGCGCGCTTGACGCGCTGGCGGATCGCGCCGGCGAACTCCGCCTTCAGGCGCTCGCGCGCGGCTTCCTTCAGCTTGTCGAGCGACTCCAGGCCGAGCGACTTGGCGAACTCGTCGTCGATCACGGTTTCGCCGGGCGCTTCGATCGCGGTCACCGTGGTCTCGAACTCGGCCGGCTTGCCGGCGAGTTGCTCGCTTGCATAGTTCTTCGGGAATGAGACCTTCACGGTGCGGGTCTCGCCGACGCCGGCGCCGATCAACTGGTCCTCGAAGCCCGGGATGAACTGGCCGGAACCGATCACGAGCTGGATGCCCTCGCCGGTGCCGCCGTCGAAGGCGACGCCCTCGATGGTGCCCTTGAAGCTGATGGTGAGGCGGTCGCCCTTCTCGGCCTTGGCGCCTTCCGCCTTCGCTGCATACGGACGGCTCTGGTCGGCGATGCGCTTGACCGCTTCATCGACGTCGGCGTCGCTGACGTCGACGACGGGCTTCTCGACATTGAAGCTCTTGAAGTCGGCGAGCGCGATCGGCGGCACCACTTCGATCGCAACCGTGTAGGTGAGATCGGTCTTGCCCGAGAGAAGCTCTTCGACTTCCTTCTCTTCGGTCGGCATCGTCACCTTGGGCTCGGACGCCAGGCGGAAGCCGCGCTCGGTGAAGATCTGCGTGTTGGTGTTACGGATGGTCTCGTCGATGGTCTCGGCCATCACGGAGCGGCCGTAGAGCTTCTTCAGATGCGCCACCGGCACCTTGCCGGGACGGAAGCCGTTGATGCGGACCTTGTCCTTGAGGTCGACGAGGCGCGCATCGGCCTTGGCGTCGAGATCGGTCGCGGGAACGCTGACCTTGAATTCGTGCTTCAGTCCCTCGGAAAGGGTTTCGGTGACCTGCATCGTCGTCTTCTTCCGCGTTCGTCCGGCTCGCCTAGAGCCGGAGATTGTCAAAATGTTCGACGCCGGCCGGGTGGCCCTGCGCCAGTGGGGTGGCGAACCAGAATCCCATCAGGGAAAAAGGCTCTCCGGAAATCGTCGGGCAAACGCTGAAAGCGCTTGGTGCGGGCGGAGGGACTCGAACCCCCACAACTTTCGTCACTGGAACCTAAATCCAGCGCGTCTACCAGTTCCGCCACGCCCGCTGATAGCATCATTGGTCCGGCCGCGATGCCGCGGGCGGCGGCTTATAGCATGAGGCCCGGCGTTCGCAGCAAAAAAATGGCCCGTCCCGGCCGCATTGGGCCATACAGTCGCAACTGGACATCCCGCTTCAAAAATGGTCCGGATCGGCCTCATGGCAAGAGCATTTTTCTGCCCCAGCAGGCGTGCGCTGATGGCCGGATTGGGGGCAACTTCAATGGGGTTGCTGCTGCCCGGCCGCAGCTCAGGCCAGGAGCGTCCGCCGGTCGCCATCGCGGCGCGCCGGGGTGCCCTTGGCATCCGATCCGGGGGCCCGGAAACGCCGGTCTGGATGCTGGATGCGGGTGAGCTGCGCTTTCGCCGCGGCGAGAGCGTGCAGGTCGAATTCGGCAATGACTTGGCTGTCCCCGCGGGCCTCGACTGGCGCGGGCTCGACGGGGTTCCTGCCATCCAGCCGTTCATCGGCCGGCGCCTGCTGGCCCCCACCGGCTGGGAAAAGGTACGGATTCCATTGCGTCATGCCGGCACCTTCCTGTGCGACATGAGCGTGCTGGCGGTTCAGGACGCACTCCC